>NZ_BANE01000054.1 GCF_000964405.1 Novacetimonas hansenii JCM 7643 | reverse complement strand
AAAACTCAGGATATGCATCAATCTAATCACAGAACGCTCTAATGACCTGCGTATAATAAAACGGCCCGGAAGAGCGATCTTCCGGGCCGTTTTTCATTATCCCGCCAGCATTATTCAGCCCTTGTGGGCTTTTTCATGTTCCTCACGCCGGGCTGTCACTTCGGCTTTCATCGCGTTCTGCACCTTTTCAAAGGCGCGGACTTCGATCTGGCGCACCCGCTCGCGCGAGATGTTGTAGACATGCGACAGGTCTTCGAGTGTCGCCGGGTCATCCTTCAGGCGGCGTTCCGTCAGGATATGGCGTTCACGTTCATTCAGGGACTGCATCGCATTTGCCAGCAGCGCCTTGCGCCCGGAATATTCCTCGTTTTCGGCAAGGGTCTGTTCCTGATTGTCGTGGTCGTCCACCAGCCAGTCCTGCCATTCCCCTTCGCTATCGGTGCGCAGGGGGGCGTTCAGGCTGTGATCCGGTGCGGACAGGCGCCGGTTCATGTTGACGACATCCTGTTCCGGGACACCCAGCGACTTTGCGATCTTGTCCACCTGTTCAGGTTGCAGGTCGCCATCGTCGATGGCCTGCATCTGCCCCTTCAGGCGACGCAGGTTGAAGAACAGCTTTTTCTGCGCCGCAGTGGTACCGATTTTCACCAGCGACCAACTGTGCAGGATATATTCTTGAATTGCGGCGCGGATCCACCACATGGCATATGTCGCCAGGCGAAAACCACGTTCGGGGTCGAAACGGCGCACGGCCTGCATCATGCCGATATTGCCTTCGCTGATCAGTTCCCCCACCGGCAGGCCATAACCGCGATAGCCCATCGCGATCTTCGCCACGAGGCGCAGGTGGGACGTAACCAGTTTATGTGCTGCTTCCGTGTCGCCCTTTTCCTTCCACAGGCGCGACAGTTTCAGCTCTTCCTCTGGGGAGAGCATCGGAAATTTGCGGATATCCCGAAGATATTTGGACAGGTTGTTTTCGGGGCCGGATAGAATTGCGGAAGAAGAGGCCATCAGAATCGGACTCCTGTGTCCGGATAAACAAGCTGGCGGGTCAGTCTGTAACGAGCAGGCGACCAACGGGTTGCAGCCGTTTTCCGAGAGACGCACGACTGGACTTGTTGTCGTCCCCACAGGACATCCCCGGAATGGGCGATATCGTGCGGGACGTCCAGTTAGCCTGGGGGCGTCGGCCCCGGCGAACATCCTCAAGCGATACTGTCCATTCCCCCGTGCGTCAAGGAAACGCGCATTAAACCGCCTTAATATCAGCCAATCGCGGCAAGCAGGTCCTGAAAATCGTGGGGGGGCGGCGTCTCGAACAGAAGATGCGCGCCCGTGCGGGGATGGACGAAACCAAGGCGTGCGGCATGGAGCGCCTGACGCGGAAAGTCGAGCGCCGTGGCCCGGGCATCGGCAGGCAGCCCACGCGCGGCGGCCGGGATGCGGCGCAGATAGGTCGGGTCCCCCACCAGGGCATGTCCCGCATGGGCGAAATGCACCCGGATCTGGTGCGTGCGCCCGGTCGCAAGCTTGCATTCCACATGGCTGAGGCTGCCGTGAAAGGTATCGAGCGTGCGGTAATGTGTCAGGGCATGTTTGCCCCCGCCATTACTGATGACGGCCATACGCTTGCGCTCGCGCCGGTCGCGTCCGATCGCCCCATCAAATGACCCGGTGGTGGGCGCGAGGACGCCCCAGCATACCGCCTGATAGGCACGTTCGATGTCACGGCTGGCAAAGGCGGCGGACAGCGCATGATGCGCCAGTTCCGTCTTGGCCGCCACCATCACGCCTGATGTGTCCTTGTCCAGCCGATGCACGATGCCCGGACGGCGTTCCCCGCCAATGCCTGTCAGGCTGTCGCCACAATGGCCCAGCAACGCATTGACCAGTGTTCCGTCCTCATTGCCCGGTGCGGGATGCACAACCAGTCCGGCGGGTTTGTCGAGGACGATCAGGTCGCGATCCTCAAACAGGACATCAAGCGCGATATCCTGTCCCTGCGGCGTTGCCGGGGCGGCGGCCGGCACGCGCAGTTCATATCGCATGCCCGCCCGCACCGGATCGGCCGGATCGCGCAGTACCACACCATCGCGCAGCAGGTGTCCGGCCTCCATCAGCGCCTTGATGCGCGAACGTGACAGCGTGCCAATCGTGTCGGCCATAAAGCGGTCGGTGCGTTGCCCTGCATCCCCGACGGTGGCAATGACGGGTTCAGGCTGGATGTCTTGGGTCATGGGCGTCCATTAATGGAAAAACTCGCGTTCGGAAACGGAAAGCACACGATGGAAAAACAGGGATCGCGCGCATTGCTTGCCGCGGTGATCGGCATGGGGATTGTGCTGGCGGTGGGATCGCTGGTTCTGGTGGGGGTTCTGGTGCATCGGATATCGCATCCCCGCGCCACCGCCCCGGCCACCATTCCGGCCCCCGCCGCAGTCACTGCGCCTGTGACAACCACCATGGCCGTGCTGCCGCAGGATCTGGGGCGGCTGGTGCTGGATGAACCGGCAGGCACGCATGTCACCTCCATTGCACGGCAGGCGGACATGGCGTTGGCGGTGGCGTTGACAGGTGGGGGCGCGGATCGTGTCATCATCTGGGATCTTGCGCATAATCGCATTATCGGGCGGTTGCAGGTTTCGCCCTGACAACACATCGGGGAAATGATCCGGTGTGAAAGAAAAATCACATAGATCGCATTTTGGGGGATTCGTCCGCTTGTGTCGGCTGACGCAATCCTCTAGAAGCGCCTTCGGCCTTGTCCCGTTCGTCTAGAGGCCTAGGACACCGCCCTCTCACGGCGGCAACACGGGTTCGAATCCCGTACGGGACGCCACTGTTTCTGCAATGGTTTTTGTGGAATTCGGTGTAATGTCTGAAAATAAACTGTCCCGGCCTTGCCAGAAATATCTGGTCATTGCCCTGGCGACACTCTCTGGCCTGTCCCTGCTCTTCATAAACAATGCCGTGCGCTGCCCTGTGGTCGTATGAGGCCGGAAATACGGGGCATGGCGCCATGAATCCGTATCCTGTCGGCATTGGCATGACCCATGTATCCGAAGGTACGAATGCTGCTTCGGATGTGGTTGAGGACTGGCCCTGCCAGATGCGCCAGCCCGGATGTTGTGACAACATTACAGATTTGTCATAATATATGTGATAATATAATAAATCTTATATATAAATATAGCAGGGGCTTTTTTTTGTAGGATATGGAATATTATTGTTTTTTAAGTTCCAAGGCGGAATGCGGCCACCCATGACGCCGTATGGCGATGTCCCGCCTTCATTTCGGAAGATGCGAACAGATTAGATGCGTTTGACCCTGCATACCGATTATGCCCTCCGGGTTCTGCTTTACGTTGCGTTGCGTCCAGAGACGCGCGTGTCGATACGTGAGGTGGCGCAGGCCAACAGGGTGTCGGAAACCCATATGGTCAAGGTTGTCCACAAGCTTGGGCGTGCCGGGCTGATTCGCACGGTCCGTGGCCGTGGCGGCGGGATAGAGCTGGGTCAGGCCGCCGAGGATATCCGCATCGGCGCCGTCGTGCGCCTGACAGAAGAGGAGCGGCAACTGGTCTCGTGCATGCGGCCCAAGGCCGAGGCCGAGGATTGTGTGCTGAGCGGGTTCTGCCAGTTCTATTTCGTTTTGGGCACTGCGCTTGATGCATTCATGGAAGTGCTGGACCGCTGGACGCTTGCGGATATCCTCAAGATGTCCGCGCGTGACGACATGATGCGTCGCCTGTTCATCGTTGACGAAGCTGTCCTGAACGATCAGCTTCCGCAATCGGGCGGTGCGGGATAATCTGTGCTTTACTTGCTTCTTTTCGTGGTCCGGGGCTGTTATTCTCACTTCTGGCGCGTAAAGATGTAAATATAATGCAGAATTCCCATGCAATCATTTGCGGTTTGGGAAGTGTCATTGATCTATGTCAACCCGGATTGAAATTTTAAATATCTTTCGGGTTTCCAATTCCCTTTGAACGTAAGAAGATTATTACACCTGCTTAAGCTTTCGGGTGTGGTGGCGTCTGGTTTGATCAGGTGGTGCCTGTCCTGGCAAGGGAAGGTTCCCGGTGTGGGTTCCGGCATGGTGCCGGGATGTCGATGTCGGGGCTTGTGATAAAATTACAACTGCCCCCAGGTCGTATCGTGGCACGGGCTTTGCCATTGTTTGCCAAGGGCGGGGTGATGATTATGATCGGGACGCGGCGCGGACTATATCCCAAGTAAATTTACGGTCGGGGATATGTTTCGGGAATTACGCCGCATCTGGTTCCGGTTTGTGTCGTATCGTGCTTTGAGTTCGCGTCTTTGGGGATATGTAAGATCTGATGCAGTTGATTTCCATGATGACTGAAGAAAACAATTCTCCGACCGCAAGTGGGGTCGGGCGACGTTCCTTTATGTCGGTCATGGCGGCGATGGGAGGGGCGCAGGTGCTTTCATCCACCGGTGCGTTCGCAGACCCCGCCCCCGATGCGGTGGCGCAGCAATGGGCCATCTTCCGCGCCAAGTATCTTCGTCCCAGCGGACGTGTCGTGGATACGGGCAATGGTGGCGAATCCCATAGTGAGGGGCAGGGCTATGGCATGCTCTTCGCCGCGTCGGCGGGGGACCTTGCGTCGTTCCAGTCGATGTGGATGTGGGCGCGCACCAACCTGCAGCATACCAATGACAAGCTGTTTTCCTGGCGGTTCCTCAAGGGGCATCAGCCCCCGGTGCCCGACAAGAACAATGCCACAGATGGCGACCTGCTGATCGCGCTTGCGCTTGGTCGTGCGGGCAAGCGTTTCCAGCGCCCCGATTACATTCAGGACGCCATGGCCATTTATGGCGATGTGCTGAACCTGATGACGATGAAGGCGGGACCGTATGTCGTCCTCATGCCCGGTGCTGTCGGCTTTACCAAGAAGGACAGCGTGATCCTCAACCTGTCCTATTACGTGATGCCCTCGCTGCTGCAGGCGTTCGACCTTACGGCCGACCCGCGCTGGCGTCAGGTGATGGAAGACGGGATTCGCCTTGTTTCCGCCGGGCGTTTCGGGCAGTGGCGCCTGCCCCCCGACTGGCTGGCGGTGAATCGCGCCACCGGTGCGCTGTCGATCGCATCGGGATGGCCGCCGCGCTTTTCCTATGATGCGATTCGGGTGCCGCTTTATTTTTATTGGGCGCATATGCTGGCGCCGAACGTGTTGGCTGATTTTACCCGATTCTGGAATAATTTCGGGGCTAATGCCCTGCCGGGATGGGTTGATCTGACAACAGGGGCGCGTTCGCCGTACAACGCCCCGCCTGGATATCTTGCTGTTGCCGAATGCACGGGGCTTGATTCTGCTGGGGAACTCCCGACACTGGATCATGCGCCCGATTATTATTCCGCAGCGTTGACGCTGCTCGTTTACATCGCGCGGGCGGAGGAGACTATAAAGTGAGTGCTTCAGGGTCTGATGAGGTGGCTGGGGGAGGGCAGGCTGGAAGTCCGCAGGATTTTCAGCGGGTCCTGCGTTCTTTTGGTGTCGAAGGTGGGCAGTATTCCTACCGGCCGTTTGTTGACCGTTCCTTTGATGTGACAGGCGTGCCCGAGGCTGTTGAAAGGCACTTCGATCAGGCGGAGCATGACACGGCGGTTGAGGAGCAGGTCACTCCCGCGCCACAAATCGCGGTCGCACCGCCACCGCCGCCAGTCGTTCCTGACCCGCCCGCCATCGTGACGGAAACCGCGCCCCCGCCGCCTGTCGTGGTCAGCGCGCCGGTCACGTATGAACCCCCGGCTGCCGCCGTGCCGGCAGAGCCTCCCGTTCAGGAAGCCCCCGTGCAGGCGGCGCCGGTTCCCCCCGCGCCTGTGCCCCCGATTGCGGAGCAGGCTCCTCCTGCGGCGCCGGATCCGGCATCCGTGCCGTATGCGAACGTCGCGGCGGCACCCGTTCCACCTGATCCCGCACCGGTTACGCCTGCGCCGCAGGCGCGCGTGACGGGGCCGAACACCCGTATGGTGGAACCCTTTTCCCGCCCGCAGGTCCGCACGGTGCAGGAGGGGGCAACCCCGTCACGTGTACCTTCGCGTTCAATGAACGCTTTCCCCCGCACATCAGCATCGTCCATAAGTGAGCGTCCGGTGGACAGGGGTGTTGCCGATGAATGGAGTCCTGTTCCGAAGGCACGCCTCAGCCCGCGGGAGCGTCCGCGTCCCGGCGATCTGAGCTTTTTCTTTCAGGGGATGCGCGACACCCGTGATGAAAAGAAGTTCTTTCCCGTGGCGTCCACGCGATCAGTTCGTTCTAATGTTTCCAGGATGACCAGCATGACCAAGACAGACACGAATTCCTCTCAGGCTTCTCGTCCCGGCAGCCCTGTCGCCTCGCCTGATGGGTCGCCCACAATGGCCGAAGTGTTCATGACGCTGGGTGGTCGTGCGACGGAACTCCTCAGCCCCCGTCCTTCGCTGCGGGAGGCGCTGTTGCGTCGTCGTGAAAACGAAGAAGAATCCTAAGGCCCTATATTCAGGCGACCGCCTGTCCCTGTGTCCCGCCTGGTGAAATGGCGGGGGCAGGGGCGGACACGCTGCACTGGCTCGGCGATCTATTCCGTCTTTGGCCTGGGTGATGTTTCCGCAGCCCAGGCGGGCCCGCTTTGCCCCGATGTGACCGCAGATGGTCGGGGTCAGGTTTTTTTGACGTAATTTTTCTGTTTTACAGCATTTCGGACGAGTTGTTTATGCCAGAGGTTCGGTCGTCAACGCAGTCAGAGTCAGGAATGTCACAGTGGATGGGGAAAATTCTTTCCATTCGCGGTGCTGGGCTGATTATTGGTGTTTTTGGCCTGTGTGCGCTGATTGCGGCTACGTCCGTGACCCTGCCGCCAGAACAGCAGTTGATTGTGGCATTTGTATGTGTCGTGATCTTTTTTATTGTCGGTCATAAGCCCAGCCGTCGGTCCCAGATTTTCCTTGAAGTGCTGTCAGGGCTGGTTTCGCTGCGCTATCTGACATGGCGCCTGACGGAAACGCTTTCATTCGATACATGGTTGCAGGGTCTGCTTGGGACAATGCTTCTGGTGGCGGAACTTTACGCCCTGATGATGCTGTTCCTCAGCTATTTCCAGACGATCGCGCCGCTGCATCGTGCGCCTCTGCCGCTGCCGCCGAACCCTGACGAATGGCCCACGGTCGATATCTTCGTCCCGACCTATAACGAAGAACTGAGCATTGTCCGCCTGACGGTGCTGGGATCACTGGGGATTGACTGGCCACCGGAAAAGGTGCGGGTTCATATCCTTGATGACGGCCGTCGTCCTGAATTCGCCGCCTTTGCCGCTGAATGTGGCGCGAATTATATCGCCCGCCCGACGAACGAACATGCAAAGGCCGGTAATCTTAACTATGCCATTGGTCATACCGATGGTGATTACATCCTGATCTTTGACTGCGACCACGTCCCGACCCGCGCCTTCCTGCAGTTGACAATGGGCTGGATGGTCGAAGACCCGAAGATCGCGCTGATGCAGACCCCGCATCACTTCTATTCCCCCGACCCGTTCCAGCGGAACCTGTCGGCTGGTTATCGTACCCCGCCCGAGGGCAACCTGTTTTATGGCGTGGTGCAGGATGGCAACGATTTCTGGGATGCGACCTTCTTTTGCGGGTCATGTGCAATCCTGCGTCGCACGGCGATTGAGCAGATCGGCGGCTTTGCGACCCAGACCGTGACCGAAGACGCGCATACCGCACTCAAGATGCAGCGTCTGGGCTGGTCCACGGCCTATCTGCGTATCCCGCTTGCCGGTGGTCTCGCGACGGAACGCCTGATCCTGCATATCGGACAGCGCGTGCGCTGGGCGCGTGGGATGCTGCAGATCTTCCGCATCGACAATCCTCTGTTCGGGCGTGGCCTGTCATGGGGGCAGCGGCTTTGTTACCTGTCGGCCATGACGTCGTTCCTGTTCGCTGTCCCGCGCGTCATCTTCCTGAGCTCCCCGCTGGCGTTCCTGTTCTTTGGGCAGAACATCATTGCCGCGTCGCCGCTCGCGCTGCTGGCCTATGCCATCCCGCATATGTTCCACGCCGTCGGCACGGCGTCGAAGATCAACAAGGGCTGGCGCTACTCCTTCTGGAGTGAGGTCTATGAAACCACCATGGCGCTGTTCCTGGTGCGCGTGACGATTGTCACCCTGCTCAGCCCTTCACGTGGGAAGTTCAACGTGACGGACAAGGGCGGGTTGCTTGAAAAAGGTTATTTCGACCTTGGCGCCGTCTATCCGAACATCATCCTTGGCCTGATCATGTTCGGCGGTCTGGCGCGTGGTGTCTATGAACTGTCTTTCGGCCATCTCGACCAGATCGCCGAACGTGCCTACCTGCTGAACTCCGCTTGGGCGATGCTCAGCCTCATCATCATCCTTGCGGCCATCGCCGTGGGGCGTGAAACACAGCAGAAACGCAACAGTCATCGCATCCCCGCAACCATCCCGGTGGAAGTGGCGAATGCCGATGGGTCCATCATCGTGACGGGCGTGACCGAGGACCTGTCCATGGGTGGGGCCGCGGTAAAGATGTCATGGCCTGCGAAGCTGTCGGGGCCGACGCCGGTTTATATCCGTACTGTCCTTGATGGAGAGGAACTGATCCTGCCCGCCAGGATCATCCGTGCTGGCAACGGGCGGGGGATCTTCATCTGGACGATTGATAACCTGCAGCAGGAATTCTCGGTTATCCGCCTGGTGTTCGGCCGTGCCGACGCATGGGTTGACTGGGGCAATTACAAGGCCGACCGCCCGCTGCTCAGCCTCATGGACATGGTTCTCAGCGTCAAGGGCCTGTTCCGTTCAAGCGGCGACATCGTCCATCGCAGTTCCCCAACCAAGCCTTCGGCTGGCAATGCCCTGTCTGACGATACGAACAACCCGTCACGCAAGGAGCGTGTGCTGAAGGGAACCGTGAAAATGGTTTCGCTTCTGGCGCTGCTGACATTTGCTTCCTCGGCACAGGCGGCGTCAGCGCCCAGGGCCGTCGCGGCGAAGGCCCCGGCCCATCAGCCCGAAGCCTCTGACCTGCCGCCGTTGCCCGCGCTCCTGCCGGCCACCAGCGGTGCGGCGCAGGCGGGTTCGGGCGATGCCGGCGCCAATGGACCCGGCAGCCCCACGGGCCAGCCCCTGGCGGCCGACAGTGCCGATGCGCTGGTGGAAAATGCGGAAAATACGTCCGATACGGCGACTGTCCATAATTATACCCTCAAGGATCTTGGCGCCGCAGGGTCCATCACAATGCGTGGCCTTGCCCCGTTGCAGGGGATCGAGTTCGGGATTCCCTCTGACCAGCTTGTGACGTCCGCGCGCCTTGTGCTGTCGGGTTCGATGTCGCCCAACCTGCGTCCGGAAACCAATTCGGTCACAATGACGCTGAACGAGCAGTATATCGGCACGTTGCGTCCCGACCCGGCGCACCCGACATTCGGCCCCATGTCGTTCGAGATCAACCCGATCTTCTTCGTCAGCGGAAACCGTCTGAACTTCAACTTCGCCTCCGGGTCGAAGGGATGTTCGGACATCACGAACGATACGCTGTGGGCCACGATCTCGCAGAACTCGCAGCTTCAGATCACGACAATCGCGCTGCCGCCGCGTCGCCTGCTGTCACGTCTGCCGCAGCCCTTCTATGACAAGAACGTGCGCCAGCATGTTACGGTCCCGATGGTGCTGGCGCAGACCTATGACCCGCAGATACTCAAGTCCGCGGGGATTCTCGCTTCGTGGTTTGGCAAGCAGACGGACTTCCTCGGCGTGACGTTCCCGGTGTCGTCCACCATCCCACAGAGTGGCAACGCCATCCTGATCGGCGTGGCCGATGAACTGCCGACCAGCCTCGGGCGGCCGCAGGTCAATGGCCCGGCGGTTCTGGAACTGCCGAACCCGTCGGATGCAAATGCCACGATCCTGGTGGTGACGGGGCGTGACCGTGATGAGGTTATTACCGCGAGCAAGGGCATCGCCTTCGCGTCTGCTCCCCTGCCGACCGACAGCCATATGGATGTCGCGCCGGTCGATATCGCCCCGCGCAAGCCCAATGACGCGCCATCTTTTATCGCGATGGACCATCCGGTGCGCTTTGGCGACCTTGTAACGGCAAGCAAGCTACAGGGAACCGGCTTTACGTCCGGTGTGCTGTCGGTTCCGTTCCGCATTCCGCCCGACCTTTATACGTGGCGTAACCGCCCGTACAAGATGCAGGTACGTTTCCGTTCCCCCGC
The DNA here is from genome assembly GCF_000964405.1 of Novacetimonas hansenii JCM 7643. Classification (GTDB taxonomy): domain Bacteria; phylum Pseudomonadota; class Alphaproteobacteria; order Acetobacterales; family Acetobacteraceae; genus Novacetimonas; species Novacetimonas hansenii. The sequence goes on along the minus strand of NZ_BANE01000054.1, from coordinate 17,430 downwards.
GGGGGAGGCGAAGGATGTCGAGAAGTCACGTCTCGATGTCGGGATCAACGAGGTTTACCTGCATTCCTATCCGCTGCGCGAAACGCATGGCCTGATTGGCGCGGTTTTGCAGGGTGTCGGCCTTGCCCGCCCTGCAAGCGGCATGCAGGTGCATGATCTCGACGTACCGCCGTGGACCGTGTTCGGGCAGGATCAGTTGAACTTCTACTTTGACGCGATGCCCCTTGCGCGCGGAATCTGTCAAAGTGGCGCGGCAAACAATGCGTTCCATCTTGGGCTTGACCCGGATTCCACCATTGATTTTTCCCGTGCCCATCACATCGCCCAGATGCCCAACCTTGCCTATATGGCGACGGTCGGTTTTCCTTTCACCACCTATGCCGATCTGTCGCAGACGGCGGTTGTTCTGCCTGAACACCCGAATGCCGCGACTGTTGGCGCCTATCTTGACCTGATGGGGTTCATGGGCGCGGCGACGTGGTATCCGGTTGCGGGCGTGGACATTGTGTCGGCCGATCATGTCAGTGACGTTGCGGACCGTAACCTGCTGGTGATTTCGACGCTGGCGACAAGTGGCGAGATCGCGCCGCTGCTGTCACGTTCATCCTACGAAGTGGCGGATGGTCATTTGCGCACGGTGTCGCATGCGTCCGCGCTGGATAACGCGATCAAGGCGGTCGACGATCCGCTGACGGCTTTCCGCGACCGTGACAGCAAGCCGCAGGATGTCGATACCCCCCTGACGGGTGGTGTCGGCGCGATGATCGAGGCGGAATCCCCCCTGACGGCGGGCCGCACCGTTCTGGCGCTGCTGTCGTCTGACGGTGCGGGGCTGAACAACCTCCTTCAGATGTTGGGGGAGCGCAAGAAGCAGGCGAATATCCAGGGGGACCTGGTTGTTGCCCATGGCGAGGACCTGTCTTCGTACCGCACTTCGCCGGTCTATACGATCGGCACCCTGCCGCTCTGGCTGTGGCCGGACTGGTATATGCACAACAGACCGGTTCGTGTGCTGCTTGTCGGCCTGTTGGGATGTATTCTGATCGTCAGTGTTCTTGCACGGGCTCTGGCGCGGCATGCGACCCGGCGTTTCAAGCAGCTTGAGGATGAGAGGCGCAAGTCGTGACCCATAAACGATATGCTTCGTCCCTGTCCGCCGGTCTTCTCGCAACGACCTGCGTCGCAGGTCTGTTGCTGCAGGCGAACGGCGCACGGGCACAGCAGGCGGCAGAGGCGCAGGCCCCGGCCAGCAGCACCACCATGATGCAGGCAGCTACCGTTGCCCCCGCCCAGAGTGGGCAGGCCGCGGTGGTGCAGCGGCTGGTGCAGCAGGCCCGTTTCTGGATGCAGCAGCACCAGTATGAAAATGCGCGCCAGTCCCTGCAGAGTGCTGCGCGACTTGCACCGGATTCCGTTGATCTGCTGGAGGCCGAGGGCGAATATCAGTCGCATATCGGCAATCGTGATGCCGCCCTTGATACGCAGCGTCGCCTGCATCAGGCCGCACCAGGCAGCACGTATGAAAGCCAGTTGAACGACCTGCTGCATGAACAGGCGATTTCCCAGCCGGACCTTGCGCATGCGCGCTCGCTTGCCGCATCCGGGCACAGCGATCAGGCGGTGGAAGCGTACCAGCACCTGTTCAACGGTTCGACGCCCACGCCCTCGCTCGCGGTTGAATATTACCAGACGCTGGCTGGCGTCTCGGGGCAGGCCGGCACGGCACAGGATGGGCTGATCCGTCTGGTCAAGGCCAATCCTTCCGATTTCCGGGCGCAACTGGCGCTTGCGCAGGTCCTGACCTATCAGCCCGGCACCCGGATGGAGGGGCTGCAGCGGCTTCAGGCGCTCCAGAAGTACCAGTCTTCCGCCCCGGTGGAGGCTGCGACGGCGGAAAAATCATATCGCCAGACGCTGTCATGGTTACCGGTTACACCCGAAACACTGCCGTTGATGCAGAAATGGCTGGACGCACATCCATCCGACAGCGCATTGCGGACCCATATGGCAGAACCGGCAGGCGGGCCGCCGGATAAAGGCGCGTTGGCGCGGCAGGACGGGTTCAAGGCGTTGAACGCCGGACGTCTGTCCGCAGCCCAGGCCGCGTTCCAGAGCGCACTGAACCTGAATGCCAAGGACGGCGATGCCCTGGGCGGCCTTGGCCTTGTCGCCATGCGCGCGGGCCATAACGAGGAAGCGCATCGTTACCTCGAAGACGCGATCGCGGCTGATCCCAAGAATGCGGCGCACTGGCGTCCGGCACTGGCTGGCATGGCCGTGGGCGAGGAATATGGCAGCGTCCGTCGCCTGATCGCCAGTGGACAGACACAGGAAGCCGAACAGCGCCTGATGACGCTGGCGCGTCAGCCCGGACAGTCCGAGGGCGCGACCCTTATGCTGGCGGATTTGCAGCGCAGCACGGGCCAGACCGGCGAGGCCGAGCGCAATTACCGGGCGATCCTGGCGCGCAATGGTGACAATCCCATCGCACTGATGGGACTGGCCCGTGTGCTGATGGGGGAAGGCCAGGAGAACGAAGCGAACGCCCTGCTGTCGCGCCTTGGTGGTCGCTATAGCGATCAGGTGCAGCAGATCGAGGTTTCGGGTATCATGGCCGAAGCTGCCCGCACGTCGGATTCAGCGCAGAAGGTCAGCCTTCTGCGGCAGGCCATGACCAAGGCCCCGGATGACCCGTGGTTGCGCATCAACCTTGCCAATGCGCTGCAACAGCAAGGTGACAGCGCGGAAGCGGCCAATGTCATGCGTCCGCTTCTGACCAGCCCGCGTACGCCGGCCGATTATCAGGCGGCGATCCTGTATGCGTCCGGCAATGGCAATGATACGCTGGCACGCCGTTTGCTTGCGGGACTGTCGCCGGATGACTATTCCCCGGCCATCCGCACCATTGCCGATGAAATGGCGATCAAGGCCGATCTGGCCAGCCGCCTTTCGATGGTTTCGAATCCCACGCCGCTTGTGCGCGAGGCTCTGGCGGCGCCGGACCCGACGGGCGCGCGTGGTGTGGCGGTGGCCGACCTGTTCCGGCAGCGTGGTGACATGCTGCATGCGCATATGGCGCTGCGCATCGCCTCCACGCGCAATATTGACCTGACGACCGAACAGCGGCTGGCCTATGCCACCGAATATATGAAGATCAGCAATCCCGTTGCCGCAGCGCGCCTGCTTGCACCGTTGGGCGATGGTAGTGGAACCGCAACCGGTTCCGCGATGTCGCCGGATCAGCGGCAGACGCTGATGCAGTTGCGCATGGGCATTTCGGTGGCACAGTCGGACCTGCTGAACCAGCGTGGCGATCAGGCGGCGGCGTATGACCACCTTGCGCCCGCGTTGCAGGCCGATCCAGAGGCGACATCCCCCAAGCTTGCGTTGGCGCGACTGTATAACGGGCGTGGCAAGTATGGGCACGCGCTGGACATCGACCTTGCTGTTCTTCGGCATAATCCGCAGGACCTTGATGCGCGGCAGGCCGCCGTGCAGGCCGCGGCGAATGACGGCAAGGACAACCTGGCCATGCAACTGGCGCAAGATGGGGTCCAGCAGTCGCCGATGGATGCGCGCAGCTGGCTTGGCATGGCGGTGGCGGACCGCGCTGTGGGCCATGGCGACCGGACGCTTGCTGACCTGCGCCGGGCGTAAGAATTGCGCCTGCAGCAGCTCAAGATCAGTCGGGGTGATGCCATCGGCGGTGATGAAACGCAGGCGACCGCGCCGCCGACGGCCAATCCGTTCCGTCGCGATGCATACGGGCATGCGCTGTCGCTGGGTGCGCCCCCGGGTGAGAACGGGTACAGCACGGCAGGAAGCGTGCCCGAGATTTCGGACCAGATGCTGTCCTCCATCAACGGGCAGATCCATACCCTGTCCGAAGACATGGCGCCGTCTGTTGATGCCGGCCTTGGCTTCCGTGTCCGTTCCGGCACCCCGGGCATGGGCGCGTTGACCGAGGCATCCGTGCCGATCGTCGGGCGCATCCCGCTGCAGGCTGGTACTTCGGCGCTGACATTCACGGCCACGCCAACCTTCCTGACGTCGGGGCACCTGCCGCAGACCGGGTATGATATACCGCGTTTCGGCACCAACCTGTTCGCGCTGGAACGGAACCTGCAGAACCAGAACAACAGCGCGGAACATCGCATCAATACCGATACGATCGGGCGCGAGGCAGGTGTGGCGCCTGATGTCCGCTTTGCCAATAACTGGGTCAGTGCCGATGTCGGTGCCTCGCCTCTGGGCTTTACGCTGCCGAACGTGATCGGTGGTGTTGAATTCGCCCCGCGTGTCGGGCCTGTGACCTTCCGTGTCAGTGGGGAACGCCGTTCCATTACCAACAGCGTCCTGTCCTATGGCGGGATGACCGATGCCCTGACCGGCAAGAAGTGGGGCGGTGTTGTCACCAACCACTTCCATGGACAGGTCGAGGCTACGCTGGGCAATACCATTGTGTATGGTGGTGGTGGTTATGCCATCCAGACCGGCCATCATGTCCAGAGCAATACCGAAGTGGAAGGCGGGCTGGGGGCGAATACCCTGGTTTATCGCAACCGCAAGCACGAAGTGCGTGTCGGCGTGAACCTGACCTATTTCGGCTATAAGCATAACGAGGACTTCTATACTTACGGGCAGGGTGGCTACTTCTCGCCGCAGTCCTATTTTGCGGCAACGGTGCCCGTCCGGTATTCCGGGCATAGTGGCCTGTTTGACTGGGATGTCACCGGGTCCATCGGGTATCAGTTGTTTCATGAACACAGTTCGGCCTTCTTCCCGACCAATCCTGTGTATCAGGCCCTTGCGAACGGGCTGGCGGGTGTATCTACTGCTGAACTATCCTTGGAATCGGCCAGGTATCCCGGCGATGATGTCGGTAGCCTTGTTGGTGGTTTCGATGGCAGGGTGGGTTATCGCGTCAGCCATTCGCTGCGCCTTGATCTGTCCGGTCGTTTCCAGAAGGCTGGAAACTGGGATGAGGGCGGCGCCATGATCTCGGCTCACTATCTTATTATGGACCAGTAATGACAATTTTTGAGAAAAAACCGGATTTCACCCTGTTTCTTCAGACCCTGTCATGGGAAATTGATGATCAGGTCGGGATCGAGGTCAGGAACGAGCTCCTGCGTGAGGTCGGACGGGGCATGGGCACGCGCATCATGCCGCCGCCGTGCCAGACCGTGGACAAGCTGCAGATCGAACTGAACGCGCTTCTGGCCCTGATCGGCTGGGGCACCGTGACGCTCGAACTCCTCAGCGAGGACCAGTCCCTGCGCATCGTGCATGAAAACCTGCCGCAGGTTGGCAGCGCGGGCGAACCTTCGGGCACGTGGCTGGCTCCGGTGCTGGAGGGGCTGTATGGCCGCTGGGTGACGTCGCAGGCGGGTGCGTTTGGTGATTATGTCGTTACACGCGATGTGGACGCCGAGGATCTGAATGCTGTTCCGCGTCAGACCATCATCATGTACATGCGCGTGCGCAGTTCCGCGACCTGAGGCAGGACAACGGCGGTCTGGTCCGCCGCTGTTTTTCAGGCAGGTCGCCGTCGGCGATGCCGGATGATGCGATGGCGTCCGGCACGACGGCAGGCAGCCGGGCATGGCGGCCCGGCCATTCCGTTTCGGGGTGGTCGGGCTTTTTGCTGTCTGGCGGGATGTGGGGGTGCCCGCATGGGCTGGCAACACCCCAATATAGTGTTTGAGAATGGAAGGTTTTAAGCGATTTTTTGAACACAAGTTATTGATAAAAGACGAAAAAAACTTCGATCGCTTGCCTGTAATCAGGATTCACAAAAACATCTATTTTTTAGTGGGTTGCCGGTTCTGATGTTGAAGCGACTGTTTGAAAAGTCAGGATCGATAATATACTGAAATTATAAAGGTTTTTGGTGAAGCTTTTTCTAAAAAGCTTCGGAAGGCACCGCCTTTTTGAAAAAAGGCGGCATCCAAAAACTTTTCTTCTTTTTATCAATGATCTGTTTTCAAATAGAGATGGTTATTCTGCAAAAAACATTGTTTCCCCAAGGTCATTCCTGCTTGATAATCAGCATATGGTTCTGGTGAATATTTTTTCAGAAATCCTCGAAAGACGTTATTTTTTCTGACAACGGCGCCAAAAGTTTTTATTTTTATCAACAGGTTGTTTGTGTGTGGTGCCTTTTGGCATCATGTGCGGCCTGTCGTCAGGTTTTCTTGGTCGACATTGCGATATGTCATGCCGTTCTGGCGGGATGGGGTTCATCCTTGGGGCGAAATGGGGGTGGCATGCCGATTGGTGACGTCAGCTTCTTCTGGTTGTGGCCATGTATGAGGAGGATGATCGACGCATGATGATGTCTCGTAAACTGATGTTGCTGTCTGCCGTGGCGTTTGGCGGGATCGTTGCTCTGTCGCCCGGCGCGCAGGCCCGCGAGGGACAGGATGCCCCGGCCACCACGGCGGACAGCCGGGCGCGCGATCTGCTGTCGCACATGACGCTTCAGGACAAACTGTCGATGGTTTTCACCATTGATGGGGGGGGCACGATGGGCAATGCGCCGATTCCGCCTGGCGGCCTGGGGTCGGCGGCATATCTGAAGACGCCGGCCGGGCTGCCGCCGTTACAGATCAGTGATGCGGGCCTTGGCCTGCGTAACCCGTCGCATGTGCGCCCGCACGGACAGGCGGTCGGTCTGCCGTCCGGCCTTGCAACGGCCAGCACATGGGACCCGGACATGGCGCGGCAGGGTGGGGCGATGATCGGCGCCGAGGCCTGGCGGCAGGGGTTCAATGTGCTGCTGGCCGGTGGCGCCGACCTGACGCGTGACCCGCGCGGGGGACGCAATTTCGAATATGCGGGCGAGGACCCTTTGCTGACGGGGCGGGTGGTTGGGGCCACCATCGCCGGTATCCAGTCGCAACATGTGATTTCGACGTTGAAGCATTTCGCGATGAACGATCTTGAGACATCGCGCATGACCATGAGTGCGGATATCGATACTGCGGCGATGCGCGAAAGCGACCTTTTGGGATTTGAAATTGCGATGGAGGTCGGGCATCCCGGGTCGGTGATGTGTTCGTACAACCGCGTCAACGACATCTATGCCTGCGAAAATCCCTATCTGCTGACAAAGGTGCTGAAGCAGGACTGGAAATATCCCGGCTTTGTCATGTCCGACTGGGGGGCGACCCATTCATCCGCCCGATCCGCCCTGGCGGGGCTGGATCAGGAATCATCGGGTGACGATGCCGATGCCCGCCCATTTTTCCGCGAGATCCTGGCGCGTGATGTCAGGGAGGGGCGCGTCCCCACCAGCCGGGTGGATGACATGGCGCAGCGTATTGTCCGCTCCATGTATGATGTGGGGCTGGTGGACCATCCGCCGGTCATGCAGCCGCTGGACGTCGTGACCGATATCCTTACCGCGCAGCGTGATGAGGAAGAAGGCGCGGTGCTGCTGAAGAACAGTGGAAACCTCCTGCCGCTGTCGCCCACGGCGCATGTCGCCGTGATTGGCGGGCATGCCGATGTGGGCGTGATTTCGGGTGGGGGGTCCAGCCAGGTCGATCCGATCGGCGCGCCCGCGATTGGTGTGGTCAAGGGACCGGGCAAGAAGGACTGGCCCGGCGACCCGGTATATTTCCCGTCTTCGCCATATCGCATGATGCAGGCGGAAGCACCGTCGGCGCGCCTGACCTATACCTCTGGCGCGGACATCGCGCGCGCGGCGGATGCAGCGCGCAGGGCGGATGTTGCGGTCGTGTTTGTGACGCAGTTTTCCTATGAAGGCATGGATACCGCCAATGCCATGACGCTGGATGGCAATCAGGACGCGTTGGTGGCGGCGGTCGCGCGCGCCAATCCACGTACGGTTGTCGTGATGGAAACGGGCAATCCGGTCATGATGCCCTGGCTGGACAATGTCGGTGCGGTGATGGAGGCATGGTATCCCGGTTCGGGCGGTGGCGCCGCGATTGCGCGCCTGCTGTATGGCAAGGTGGCCCCGTCGGGTCGTCTGCCGATGACATTCCCCGCATCGCCCGTCCAATTGGCCCACCCTGATATTGCAGGTGTCACGGCCAACAGTGTGTTTGAAATGCAGTTCCATACCGATCAGGAACTTGTCTATGACGAAGGCAGCGAGGTTGGCTATCGCTGGTTCGACCATACGCATGCGACGCCGCTCTTTGCGTTTGGCCATGGCCTGACCTACACCACTTTTGCCCATGATGGCCTGCGTGTCGCGCATCATGGGGACGATGTCGTCGCCACCTTTACGGTGCGCAATATGGGCACGCGCGTGGGGGTGGATGTGCCGCAGCTTTATGTCCGCCTGCCCGATGGCGGGGGGCGTCGCCTTGCAGGATGGCAGCGTGTGACGCTTGCGCCGGGTGAAAGCCGTGAACTGTCGGTAGTGCTGGAACCACGCGTGCTGGCGCATTTCGATGAGAAGCATGACCGCTGGAACGTGCCATCGGGGGAATATCGCATCTGGCTGGGGTCGTCTGCCGTGGATGAGTCGCAGCAGGTGACGTTCCACCTTGCCGGCCGGAACATGGCCCCCTGAGTATGGCGTGGGTGGGTGCCCCGAAAACTGGCCGGCATCGCGGTCGCTTGTGTCGTGCCTCGGTGTCGGTCATGGTCCTGCTTACGGCGCTGATGTCGGGAGGGGAGGGCATGGCCATGGCGTCCGGCTGGCCTGATACGCCCATGGTACGGATGCGCATGCAGGCTGAAATCCGTACCCTGCAGGTGGCATTGCTGACGCAGCCAAGTGCGACCGTCACGCTGGAGGATTGGTGCGCCCGCCATGGCATGGCCGCGCCCGCGCGTGTGCTGGCGCGGCGTCTGCCTGTGGCACAGGCCAGCATACCGGCGCAGGTGCGCGCCGACCTTGGCGTGGGTGTGGATGAACCGGTTCGCCATCGTCGCGTTGCGCTGTCGTGCGGTGCGCATGTGCTTTCTCTGGCTGACAACTGGTATGTGCCCGCGCGCCTGACCCCGGCGATGAATGCACGGCTGGATCAGACGGATATGCCGTTCGGCCATGTGGTTGCTGAACTTGGTTTTACGCGGCGCACGCTGGAATCCTCATTGCTATGGTCGCCTCTGCCCACAGGGTGGGAAGCGCACGCCATCCCCCCTGCATCATCGGGCATGATCGCGGTGCCGGCTGAGGTCCTGCGCAATCGCGCGGTCCTGTCACGTCATGATGGCGCTGCATTCAGCGAGGTTGTGGAGACCTATACAGGCGCGATCATGGAATTCACGCCACCATTATAGGTAGCTGTTTGAAAATAAATCATTGATAAAAATAGTAAAAGTTTTTGGGTGCGGACTTTTTTCAAAAAAGCGGCGTCTTCTGAAGCTTTTTGGAAAAAGCTTCACCAAAAACCTTTATAATTTCAGGATGCTATTGGGTCTGACTTTTTAATAAGTCTCTAAGTTATGTTATGTTTTTATTATAAATTATATTGAAATTACTTCACTTTTTTTGGGATAAAGTGGCGAATATTTACTCTATTTTTCCTGATGGGTCGTTTGCAAACGGCATTTTAACGCAGCCATCAATGTAAAAAGCCGGAAGGCAGAAAGAACCTGACGCGGCTATTTTGAGAGGGGGCAGCGCGGACACCGGCTTGCCGCCTGTCGCGGGGTCGGGCACGGTGGCGCATTGCCTGTCGTGCGGCAGGCCCGTACCCAGCCAGGCAAATGAGGTGTCCCATGACCGAAAAATCCCCCACGGATCGCAGCGCGCTGGACCTGCGTGACCCGGGGCTGGATGCGGCGAGGGTCCGTGCCGCCCTGTCGCTTGCCCCCCATCCCGAAGGTGGCAGTTACCGTGAAATCTGGCGCGAGACACGCGCCGATGGTGGGCGTGGCAGTGTCAGCACGATCGAATTCCTGCTGGAGCAAGGGGAGCGTTCGCACTGGCATCGTGTCGATGCGGCGGAAATCTGGTGCTGGCAGGCGGGCGGCCCGTTATGTCTGCGTATTGTGGGCGCGGGGCAGGCCGAACAGGCCATAACCCTTGGCCCGTGTCCCGATGCGGGCGAGGTGTTGCAGGCCGTGGTACCCGCCGGGGCATGGCAGGCCGCCCAGGGCATGGGGAAATGGTCGCTTGTGGCGTGCATCGTTGCGCCCGCCTTCCTGTTCGATACATTCGAACTGGCCCCGCCCGGCTGGTCCCCGGCAGGCACGCAGGAACAGACCCAGACAGAAATACCGACAGGTCTGGCGTGATGGAGGACAGGCCCATGACCCACGAACCGCAATGGCTGTCACTTGCACGCGAATTGCAGGCCATCGCGCAAAGCGGTCTTGCCTATGCCGATGGCAGCCCATTTGACCGGGAACGTTACGAGGCCGTGCGTGACATCGCCGTGCGCATGATGGCGATGGGCAGCGACGAACCCGCCCCGCGGATTGCGGACCTGTTCGCGGCCCAGCGCGGTTATGCAACGCCAAAGGCGACGGTACGCGCGGCGGTGTTCGATGCGTGCGGCCGTATCCTGCTGGTGCGTGAGGTGCTGGACCACGGGCGGTGGACCCTGCCGGGCGGATGGGCTGACGTGAACCTCTCGCCTGCGGAAAACACGGTCAAGGAGGTGTACGAGGAAAGCGGCTATATTATGCGCGCCACCCGGTTGGCGGCGGTATGGGACCGTGCGCGGCAGGCGCACCCGCCGGGACCGTTTTCGTGTTACACGTTATGTTTCCTGTGCGAACTGCTGGGGGGGGTGCCCACTATCAGTGCGGAAACATCGGAAATCGGATGGTTCGCGCGCGATGAAATCCCTGCGGACCTCTCCCTGGGCCGCGTACTGCATGCGCAGGTCGATGCGATGTTCGATTATGCCGCCAACCCGGCCCTGCCGACCTATTACGACTGATCCCGCCATACGGGTCACACTCTGTAATGCGCTGGGCATAGGCCATTGAAATCGGGCATGAAGATTTCCATATCGTAACCCATGACAGTTCGGCCGACTACTGAAGCTGGAGAACAGGTAAAAAGATGACAGAACAGACAGCCGCGCCCGCCGCCGGGGGCGAACAGCATGAATTCAGCGCCGAGGTCGGGCGTCTTCTCGACCTTGTGGTGCATGCCCTTTATTCCGAACGGGAAATCTTCCTGCGCGAACTGGTGGCCAATGCCGCCGATGCGACGGACAAGCGCCGGTTCGAGGCCCTGACCGATGGTGCGCGCGCCCTGCCGGATGATGCGAAGATCCGCATTAATCCCGACAAGGAGGCACGCCTGCTGACCATTACCGATGATGGCGCGGGCATGGACAAGGACGAACTGGCGCGCAACCTCGGCACCATCGCGCGGTCGGGCACCCGTGCGTTTGGCGAGGAACTGCAAAAGGCCAAGCCTGAGGAAAAGCCCAGCCTGATCGGGCAGTTCGGTGTTGGCTTCTATGCCGCGTTCATGGTGGCGGACCGTGTGGACGTGATCTCGCGCCGCGCCGGCAGTGACGAGGCCTGGTGCTGGTCCTCCACGGGCAAGGGGAACTATACCATTTCCCCCGCAACGCGGGAGAAGGCAGGCACGGACATCATCTTGCATATCAAGGAAGATGCCGACGACTTCCTTGATTCGTGGCAGCTTGAAACGATTGTGCGCAAATGGGCGGACCATATTTCGTGGCCCATCAGCATCGTCAAGGAAGGCGAGGAAACCACCGCCAACAAGGGTACCGCCCTGTGGCGCAAGGGCCGTGGCGAAATCGACGAAGAACAGCTTAACGAGTTCTATCGTCATGTCAGCCACAACTTCGACACGCCATGGGCGACGTTGCACTGGCATGCCGAAGGAACGCTGGAATTTTCCGCCCTGCTGTTCATCCCCGGCAGCAAGCCGTTCGAATTCGGCGAACCCGTGCGTGAAAGCCAGATCCGCCTGCATGTGCGGCGCATGTTCATCACGGACGAAGCCGGGCTGCTGCCGCCATGGCTGCGTTTTGTAACCGGCGTTGTCGATACGGAGGATCTGCCGCTCAACGTCTCGCGCGAGATGTTGCAGGCGACGCCGGTGCTGGCGCGTATCCGCAAGGCCGTGACCAATCGCGTGATTTCCGAACTGAAGACCCGCGCCAAGGACGAGGCGGATTTCGACAGGTTCTGGGATAATTTCGGCCCGACCTTCAAGGAAGGCATCTGGGACGATGCCGAGCATCGCACCGAACTGGCGACCATCGCGCGTTTCCGTTCCAGCACGCAGGATGGCTGGACCACGCTGGATGCGTATCTGGAGCGTAAAAAGCCGGAGCAGGAGGCGATCTACTACCTGACGGGGGATCGCGCGGAAATGCTGTCATCCTCGCCGCAGCTCGAAGGGTTCCGCGCGCACGGGATCGAGGTGCTGTTGCTGTCGGATGCGGTGGATTCCTTCTGGCCCGACCGGCTGGGTGTTTACAAGGATACGCCGCTGCGTAACATCAGCCAGTTCCACGCCGACCTTGAGAAGTTTGGCGCGGCGGAGGAAACGGCCGAGGAAAAGAGCGACCTTGAGTCCGTCCTGCCTGCGTTGAAGGAAGCGTTGGGCGATGCGGTGTCCGCTGTGAAGGCGACGAATCGGCTGGTGGACAGTGCGGTCGTGCTGGGTGCCGCCGAAAATGGCCCGGATCTGCAGATGATCCGCCTGATGCGGCGCAGCGGGCAGGAAACGCCCGATACGGCGCCCGTATTGCAGGTCAACCCGCGCCATGTGCTGATCCATGAACTGGCGCAGCGCGTGAAGGCTGGGGAGTCGATTGAGGATCTTGCCCTGATCCTGATGGACATGGCCCGCATCCAGGATGGTGAAAGCCCGAAAGACCCGACCCGCTTTGCCCAGCGTCTGACGGCCCTGCTGTCGAAGGTGGCCGTAAAGGCTGGCTGACGCGCCACCCGGCCCGTCATGGTGCGATATCCCGTCATGCCGTCATGCATGGCGGGATATTTTTTTGCCCGTCGTACCATGCGGGGGCGGGGTGGTTCGTGCATGGTGCGGTGATGGCGATACACACGCCCCGCAGATATATTCGTTTGCGAAAGACAGCGTTCTTTTGACGCTTTTCGTAAAAAGCTTCCCCAAAAACGTCTTCGGCATCATACAATGGCCGAGGAAGTTTCCCGGCGGGCACTGTCATGGCGGGCACTGTATGGCGGGGTACGCTTTGGAAATATCGCTGATATTTTCGCATGACGCATGTTAACCGGTGCGCGGGTGATGGCTGACTGCGTGATGATGGCCCGTTGGTATGATCGGGGCTTGAATACATGTCGCGCGGATGCTTCCTTGCACGCCCCTGATGAATGGTAAGTTCCTGATTTTGACAACGGCAAACGACGCATGAAAATCAACGATGTCTCGTATCGCAGCGTTTGGGTTGACCCCGATGACGGGTGGTCGGTGCGGATATTTGACCAGACCCGGCTTCCATGGGCGCTGGACATCCTGCGCCTGACGCAATGTGGGCAGGTCGCCCATGCCATACGCACCATGCAGGTGCGTGGCGCGCCGCTGATTGGCGCGGTTGCGGCCTATGGGCTGGCGCTGGCGTTGCGGGTGGATGCCTCCGATACCGCAATGGAACGTGATGCCGCGATGCTGGCCGCGACACGTCCCACGGCGGTCAATCTGGGGTGGGCCATCGGGCGGATGCTGACGCGGCTGCGTCTGCTTGCTCCTGCCGACCGTGTGGCCGCCGCCTATGACGAGGCGGGGCGCATCTGTGATGAGGACGTGATCCAGAACGAGGCCATAGGCCGGCTGGGCCTTGAACTGATCGAGGAACTCCATCGCGCGCGGGGCAATGCCGCAGGACCGGTCAATATCCTGACCCATTGCAATGCCGGATGGATCGCAACCGTGGACTGGGGCACTGCGCTGGCCCCGATCTATATGGCGCATGACCGGGGTATTGATGTGCATGTGTGGGTGGATGAAACCCGCCCGCGCAACCAGGGTGCATCGCTGACGGCATGGGAACTGGGCAGTCATGGCGTGCCGCACACGGTCATTGCGGATAACGCGGGCGGCCACCTGATGCAGCATGGCAAGGTGGACCTGGTGATCGTGGGCACCGACCGGGTGACACGTAACGGTGATGTCGCCAACAAGATCGGCACCTATCTCAAGGCACTGGCGGCAGCGGATAATGGCGTGCCGTTCTGGGTCGCGCTGCCTTCCACCACCATCGACTGGAGCATTTCGGATGGCGTGCGTGAAATCCCCATCGAGGAGCGTGCAAGTGCCGAAGTCACCCATATCTCCGGCCTGACGGGGGCGGGGCAGGTCGAAACGGTGCAGTTGACGCCACAGGGCAGCGGTGCGGCAAATCCCGCATTCGATGTGACGCCAGCACGCCTTGTGACGGGGTTGATTACCGAACGTGGGCGTTGCAGCGCCACGGCGGATGGGTTGTGTGACCTGTTCCCCGAATATGTATAAGTGAAAAAAAACGCCCGTGCGGCGTTACAGGGGTGTCCGAACTTGACAGCGCGGGGCAGATTGGCTTTGTCGCGCCTGCGGGAACGGACGGCTGTAACGGCCGCCCGGCACCCCTGAAACAGGTTGGACAGGACGAGATCATGCATCCCTATCGTACCCATAGCTGTGCGGCCCTGCGGGCCAGCGACGCCGGGCAGACGGCCCGCCTTTCCGGATGGGTACACAGCAAGCGAGATCATGGCGGCCTGCTGTTCATTGATCTGCGCGACCATTTCGGCCTGACCCAGATCGTGATCCCGGCGGGGTCGCCTGTGCTGGAACTTGCGGAAAAGATCCGCGTCGAAAGCGTCCTGACCATTACGGGCGAAGTTGTCCTGCGGGACGCTGCGACGAAAAACCCGAACCTGCCGACAGGGGATATCGAGGTCCGCGCCCAGCAGATTGATGTGCAGTCGGCGGCCGATGTGCTGCCGTTCCAGGTCGCAGGGCAGGAAAACTACCCCGAGGACCTGCGCCTGACCTATCGCTATATCGATCTGCGCCGGGAAAAGGTCCATCGTAACATCATGCTGCGCGCGCAGGTGATCGCAAGCCTGCGTCGGCGGATGACCGACCTGGGGTTCGTTGAATTCCAGACGCCCATCCTGACGGCGTCCTCGCCCGAAGGCGCGCGCGACTTCCTTGTTCCCGCGCGCATGCATCCGGGCAAGTTCTATGCCCTGCCGCAGGCCCCGCAACAGTTCAAGCAGTTGGCGATGGTCGCGGGCTTCGACCGTTATTTCCAGATCGCGCCGTGCTTCCGCGACGAAGCCGCGCGCGCCGACCGTTCACCGGGCGAATTCTACCAGCTTGACTTCGAAATGGCGTTCGCGACGCAGGAAGATGTGTTCGCGACGCTGGAGCCGGTGATGGAAGGGGTGTTTCGTGAATTCGGCGGCGGGCGTATCGTCAGCAAGGCCCCGTTCGAGCGCATTCCCTATGCCACCGCCATGGAAGTCTATGGCAGCGACAAGCCCGACCTGCGCAACCCGCTGAAGATTTCCGATGTCACGGACTCCTTTGCCGAATCCGGATTCGGCCTGTTCGCCCGTATCGTCGCCGATGGCGGTCAGGTGCGCGCCATCCCCGCCCCCGGCGCAGGGGAAAAGCCGCGTGCGTTTTTTGACAAGCTCAATGCCTGGGCACGTGAAGTCGGTGCCGGTGGCCTTGGCTATATCATCTTCGCCGAAGATGGCGGCAAGGGGCCGATCGCCAAGAACCTTGAGCCCGAACGTATCGCCGCCATCCGTGACAAGACGGGCCTGAAGGCAGGCGACGCGGTCTTCTTTGCCGCGGGCAAGGGGGATGAGGTCGCCAGGTTCTCTGGCCTGGTGCGCACGCGCATTGCGACTGAGCTTGACCTGATCGAGGAAAATGCCTTCCGTTTCTGTTGGATCACGGACTTCCCGATGTTCGAGCGAAACGAGGATACGGGACAGATCGACTTCTCCCATAATCCGTTCTCCATGCCGCAGGGCGGGATGGAAGCACTGGAAAAGCAGGACCCGCTGACGATCAAGGCCTACCAGTACGATATCGTATGTAATGGTATCGAGCTGTCGTCGGGTGCGATCCGCAACCATCGTCCTGATGTGATGATCCGTGCGTTCGAGATCGCGGGCTATCCCGAAAGCGAGGTCGAGGCCCGTTTTGGCGGCATGCTCAACGCCTTCCGCTATGGCGCGCCGCCGCATGGCGGGTCCGCGCCGGGTGTGGACCGTATCGTCATGCTTCTGGCTGATGAACCCAATATCCGCGAGGTCATTCTCTTCCCGCTGAATCAGCAGGGTGAGGATCTGATGATGGGCGCGCCCGCCCCGGTGGAGAGCGCACGCCTGAAAGAACTGTCTCTGGCGCTGGACCTGCCCAAGCCAAAGCCGGTAGTCGTGAAAACCTCCGAAACCCCAAAGAAAGACTGACGGCATGCATCGTGCCATCCGGGCCTGCGTCATGAACGCGCCACGCTGGCGGGGCGTGTGCATGGGTGCGGCCCGGATGGTGACGGCAGGAATGGCGATGGGGCTGGTTCTGGGGCTGATGCCCCCGGCCAGGGGGGCGGAAACCCCGACACCACTGACGCCACATCGCGCGGTATATGACCTGACGCTGCAATCCGTCAGTGGTGGGCAGATCGTCTCTGCAAGTGGCAGCATGACCTATGTGCTGTCCGATGCATGTTCCGCATGGTCCACGCAGCAGGAACTTAACCTGCAGACTGCATCGCGCAGTGGCGTGCAGACGGAAATCCGTACCGATTACGCCGTGCTGGAGGACAAGGACGGTGGCCACATGGTCTTTCGCACCCATCAATACGGCAGTGGCGTGACGGAACAGAAGATCAGTGGCGAGGCGACGATGACAGCCACTGGCGGTCAGGTGCGTTATACCCAACCGGGCGTCAGCGTCGTCCCCCTTGCGGCGGGTACGCTGTTTCCCGTGGCGCATACCCGCGCGATCATCGCCGCCGGACGCGCGGGACAGGCCACCATCGAACCTGTCCTGTTCGATGGCACTACGGAAAAAGGGGCCATCGACACCTTCATTGTCCTGATGGGGTGGAAGCCACCGCCGGCACAGACGGATATCCCCGCGCTGGCACATCTGGGGTCGGTTGCGACGCATGTGGCCTATTACGACCATGCGACGCACGACATGCCGCCGGATTTCGATATCGGCATGCGGTATTTTGAAAATGGCGTATCGGACCGGCTGGACATGAATTTCGGGGAATTCCGTATGCGCGGCACGTTGCGCACCTTTACCCCGCTGCCTGCGCCGCATCATTGCTCGGTCATGGTGACGCCGCATTCGCCATAAAGGACAGGCAGGGGTGGGCTTTGTCCCCACCCCTTGCCCAAAGATATTAGAGAGTGTCTGAGAACAACTCATTGATGAAAAAAGAAAAGTTTTCGGGTGCCGCCGTTCGATCGAAAAAGGCGGCGTCTTCTGAAGCTTTTTGGAAAAAG
>NZ_BANE01000055.1 GCF_000964405.1 Novacetimonas hansenii JCM 7643 | reverse complement strand
GCAAGGCATTGTCAAGCTTGAAAAACTTTCGGATCGGGCTCTAATATATTCCTGATAATTTTGAAATTTATAGATTTATTTTCTTCGTATTTATAACGTTCTTACGCTCCCAAGCCTCCTATAGAACGTTGTCGAACTGACACGGTTTCTTTAATTCTGCATATATGCGCAAAAAACCAGATATCTGACAGGTTTGAAACATTGTATAGGTTCATTTGAAATTTGTTTTATAGAACATAAAACCCGGTCGAAGAAATGACGTTCGTCGTCGTAGATCAAGACAGAATAGACGATAAAGGAAATATGCGCACAAAAACCGTCATCCGAGGATGATGTGGCACATATGTGCCGATGTATGGAATGTCCTAAAATTTCGGGAACATTTTTCGCATGACTGCAATATCCGTAACCTGAGACAGTTTACCTCCCTCTGGAGCATAAGAAAAATATGCGCATACTCATTGTGGGAAATATGGGCTATGTTGGTCCAGTCGTCATACGACATCTGCGGGATCGATTCCCGACGGCGACACTTGTGGGATATGACAGTTGCCTGTTTGGCCAATGCCTGACCACATCCGGTCCGTTCCCGGAAATTATGCTTGATGCGCAATATTTTGGGGATGTACGCGATATTCCTGCTCCTTTCCTGAATGGAACGGATGCAGTCGTGCATCTGGCCGCCATTTCAAACGATCCGATGGGATCGCGATTTGAGGAAGTAACTGACCAGATCAACCGTGGCGGCAGCCTGCATCTGGCCCAAATGGCCGCCCGTGCTGGCGTGCAGCACTTCGCGTTTGCCTCCAGTTGCAGTGTATATGGCGTAGCGGGTGGCCTGCCACGCAAGGAAAGTGATCCGGTCGAACCCCTGACCGCCTATGCCCGCTCGAAAATAGAGACTGAACGTGCCTTGATGCACATGGATGCAGGTGAAATGGCCATTACCTGCCTGCGTTTTGCAACGGCCTGTGGTTTCTCAGATCGCCTGCGACTGGATCTCGTAGTAAATGATTTTGTCGCCAGCGCCCTGACCTGTGGGGATATCACTGTCCTGAGCGATGGAACGCCCTGGCGTCCGCTGATCCATGTGCGGGATATGGCGCGCGCGCTCGAATGGGCGATAACACGCAAAGGGGAACGGCATCTTGTGGTCAATGCAGGCAGTAATGCCTGGAACCATACTGTCCGTAACCTTGCCGAGGCCGTGGCACAGCATCTGCCAGGCACCTCGGTGCGTATTAACACCGAGGCCCCGCCAGACCGACGTTCTTACAAGGTTGATTTTTCCTTTTTCCAGAAGATTGCACCTGATTTCGTTCCGAGGGTCAGCCTGTCGGAGACCATCGCCGAACTCATTTCAGGTCTGCGGGGCATTGGCTTTTCCGACCGTAATTTTCGCAATTCCTCCCTGATACGCCTGCATGCGCTGAAGAACATGATGGATGCAGGATATCTGGGACAGGACCTGAGATGGGTCAGATGACCCCAAGGCAGGTCATCATCAGCCAGCATGCGGCAGCAGGATAGAATCCATGACCATTTTTCAACCGACATTCGCCACGTTCTGGGGCAGTGAAACCATTTCGGCATATGAGGCTGCCTGCATCAATTCCTATGTGGCACATGGGTATACCTTCACCGTCTATAGTTACGAAGCGGTCAAGAACCTCCCCGCGGGTGTGATAAATGGTGATGCGCGCGACATTACCGATCCGGCCAACATGATGCGTTTCCTGATTAGGGGAAAGCCGAACCTCAGCCATTTTTCCGACCTGTTCCGCTATGAACTGTCGCGCCGGACCGATCACATATGGGTCGACGCGGACATGCTCATGCTGCGCCGCATCGACCTGCCGCGATGGGACATGCTCCTTGCCAAAGAAGACCCGACTTCGGTGTGTGGCGCGATCATGCGCCTGGAACGCAATCATCCCAAACTTGATCATCTGGTCCATGAAACGCTGGCGTTGCGGGATCGCGATCTGGTCTGGGGGGCGACAGGCCCGCGTCTGCTGACATCGTTGTTCGGAAAACAGGTGATCATGCAGGAATCCTATGCCCCGCAATATTTCTTTCCCATCCATTTCCGGGAAGCATGGAAGATCCTCCTGCCGCAATACCGGCAGGAATGCGAAAAACTGTGCGCATCCGCCTATACGCTTCATCTGTGGAATGACCAGATGGTGCGCATTGGCATATGGAAACGCTTTGCCCCGCCACGCGGCTCATTTCTGGCGGAGTGTTTCGCAGCCACGAACGGGCTTGATTTCTTTGAGGATTTTTACCCTCTCCAGGTCATGGAACACATGGTCTCCAACTGGAGGTTCCGTTGTGAGGGAGGGGAGATCGGCATGGGACAATGGCTTCGCCGGGGCCTGCCGAGTGTTGGCGTGACCGTGCGCCGCCGATTGAACCTGCCGACATGAACACACATGCAACAAAAGGTGTGCAACGTCACGGGCTGTCAAATTTTACCTGAGACCTGAATGGAGAGCAGTGGTCATGAAAGCCGTTATCCTGTCCGGTGGTTATGGAACACGCCTGATGGAGGAAACCGACAGCAGGCCAAAACCTATGGTTGAAATCGGGGGACGTCCCATCCTGTGGCACATCATGAAAATCTATTCCCATGCGGGGATCAATGATTTTGTGATTCCCCTTGGCTACAAGGCAGAGATGATCAAGCAGTATTTTGCCAATTACCATCTCCTGTCATCGGATATCACGGTTGATATGCAAAACGATACTATTGTCACCCTGAAACGCAGTGCCGAACCATGGCGTGTAACGTTGGTGGATACCGGGCTTGATACCATGACGGGTGGTCGTCTGCGACGCCTGCAACCCTATCTGCAGGATGAAGCGTTTTGCATGACATATGGCGATGGGGTCGCCGAAATAGATGTGCGCACGACGGTTGCATTCCATCACAGCCACGGCCGTGTTGCAACCGTCACGGCGGTCAAGCCCCCGGCGCGTTTTGGCACACTGGAAATCGTCAACGGATGCGTCGAAGCCTTCCGTGAAAAGCCCATTGAACCCGGTTATGTAAATGGTGGCTTTTTCGTGCTGTCACCTTCGGTCTTTGGGTATCTGGAAGATGATGAAACCGTTTTCGAACGCACTCCGCTGGAGCGCCTGGCCAGCGATGGGCAGTTGATGGCGCTCAAACATGATGCATTCTGGCATTCCATGGATACCCTGCGTGACAAGCGTCATCTGGAACATCTATGGGAAACACGCAACGCACCCTGGCGCATGTGGTAAACATAATGCGGATGCACATATCTGACGTGCATATACGAAAGGAGGGGTGGACATGGGCACCCGGCGACATGCTATGATGCCGATTGTCCCACCGGGGCATGTCAAAGAAGTCCTGTGGATGGCAGGGAAACGGGTGTGAACGCGATCGGCGCAAAAAAGTGGCGGTATATGATGGCCTGCCTGTTCTTTCAGGTCGGGATGCTGCTGTCTGTCGTGCCGGTATATGCTGCACCCAGCCCCACTGGTATCGAGGGGATGCCTGATACACACGCCCGGGATACACACGCCCCGGTCACATATGCGACCCCGGCGATGGCGGCAATGCCAGGCGTCCATCCATCCTCCCCCCAATGCCATCATCACCAGCCGTGCGACACACACCAATCCTGCAAACATGGCGATGCAGGATGCTGCCTGTCGGGTCCAGCCTGCATGACCGGTTGGGCGGTGACACCGGGTTTTGTACCACTGATGCAGGCACGTGCAGACACAGTGACCTTTGGCAGCCGTTATGCCATTGGTGCAGGCGGGGTGGCATCCGCCCCCGCACTTCCACCCCCCAGAAAAACGGTCTGATCCCTTCCTGACCGTTTTGGAACCGGACTTCCCGCATGGGAAGACACGGTACCGTCCATATTTTCTGGCGGATATCTATCCATGACACTTGTATCGCATGCGAAAGGCGGGGCGTTGACGCGTCGTCGTTTCGTAACCGGCGCAGGCATATGGGGCGCGCTTGTGACCGCAGGCACAAGCCCCCATGCCCGTGCGCAATCCCCCATGACGGGGCAACCTGCCGCCACGCCGTCCACCCGCTTTGACCTGGGCATTGAACGCCTGCACGCCAACATGACAGGACACCGCGTCCGTGCCGTGGGGGTCAATGGTTCCATCCCGGCCCCGATCCTGCGCTGGCGACAGGGGGACACTGTTGAACTCAATGTCACGAACCACCTGCATGAAGACAGTTCCATCCACTGGCACGGCATCCGCCTGCCTGCCGCCATGGATGGCGTGCCGGGGCTGAGCTTTGCCGGCATTCCCCCGGGCGAGACATTCACCTACCGCTTTCGCCTGCACCAGAGTGGCACCTACTGGTATCATAGCCATTCCGGCTTTCAGGAGCAGCAGGGCATGTATGGGGCGATCATCATCGACCCCAGACATGGGGAAACCCATCATTATGACCGTGAATATGTGATGGTCCTGTCCGACTGGACAGACGTGGCCCCAGCAGACATCGTCTCCAACCTCAAATTCGACAGCGACTATTACAATTTCCGCCAGCGCACGGTGGGAACCCTGTTCCATGACATGCGCCACAAGGGCATATCGGCAACGTTGCGTGACCGTCTGCAATGGGGCGGGATGAACATGGCGCCGACCGACATCCTTGACGTGTCAGGTATCATCTATACCTACCTTCTGAACGGGCACTCGCCACAGGCCAACTGGACGGGCCTGTTCGGGCCGGGAGAACGCATACGACTGCGTTTCATCAACGCTTCGTCCATGACGTTGTTTGATATCCGCATCCCAGGGCTGGAGATGACGGTCATACAGGCCGATGGCAACGAAGTCGAACCTGTAACAATAGATGAATTCCGCATCGGTACGGCGGAAACCTATGACGTTCTGGTCACCCCACGCGGGTCCGGTCCATACACCATCTTCGCACAGGCCGAAGACCGGACCGGATATGCACGTGGTACGCTTGCGACCCGTGCAGGAGTTTCTGGGCCGATCCCCCCGATGGACCCACGCCCACTGCGCACCATGACGGACATGGGGATGGGGAATATGGACATGCATACCCCATCTTCGCCTAAGTCCAAGGAAATGGAAGGCATGGACATGTCACACATGACGCATGATATGCCCGCCCATGCCACCCCACGCCTGCGCCCTGGTGTGGAAGTACAGAGCATCGCCATGATGCCCATCAACCGCCTGGCAGAAGCAGGGGATGGGCTGGATCATAATGGCCGCCGCGTCCTGACCTATGCCGATCTGCGCGCGACCATCGCAGGCGCGGACCCCAGACCACCATCGCGTGAGATCACATTGCATCTGACAGGCAATATGCAGCGCTTCATATGGGGGTTCGACGGTAAAAAATTCTCCGAAGCGGACGCAATCCGCCTCACGCTGGGCGAACGGGTCAGGTTCATCGTGATCAATGATACGATGATGGAACATCCGATCCACCTGCATGGATTCTGGAGTGAACTGGAAAACGGGCAGGGGGAGTACCGCCCCTATAAACATACGATCATCGTCAAGCCAGGCGAGAGACTGAGCTACCTTGTCACCGTCGATGAACCAGGGATGTGGGCCTATCACTGTCATCTGCTCTATCATATGGAACTGGGCATGTTCCGCACGGTCATCGTGTCATGAAACACATGTTCATCATTGCCACGATATTACCATGTATCCCCGTCTTCTCCCTTCATGCACAGGCCGTCACCCCGATGGCACAGGCCCACACCATGAAAAATAGTGGCGTGCAGAAAAAAGGGCTGTCTTCTGCCCCTGTTGCCTATGTCAACGCAATGCCACCGGTCATGGATCATAATCTCTATGCCCATGCCCTGCTTGATGAGTTCGAGGCACGCTATAACGCCAATGGGGGACAGTTCCGATATGACGGACAGGCGTGGGTCGGCACGGATTACAACAAGCTGTGGCTGAAATCCGAAGGGACGGTGGGTACGAACGGAAAGTTTGGCGACGGCGATCATGAAATTCTGTATGATCGTGCCATCTCGCGCTATTTCGATGTCCAGACCGGGGTTCGGATGGATATCGACAATGGTCCCACCCGCGCATGGGGTGCGGTCGGGATAGAAGGGCTGGCGCTTTATTTCTTTGACGTGGAAGCGACCGCTTATTTCAGCGATCGTGGCGCAGCCGGCCGCCTGCAGGGATCATATGACCTGTTGCTGACCAACCGCCTGATCCTTCAACCTCAGGTCGAACTTAATTTCTACTCACAATCCGATCCGGGTCGGGCGAACGGACGGGGCCTGTCTGATATCGATACAGGATTGAGGCTGCGTTATGAATGGCATCGCAAACTCGCCCCCTATATTGGCGTCACCTATAGCGGCACATTCAACCAGGCCACAACGTTGGCACGGGCGCGTGGCGAACATGACCTGCATGACCTGAATTTCACATTCGGGCTACGGACATGGTTCTGAAGGCAGGGCAGGGTTGGTTCCCCCAAGATATGAAAAAATATTCCTGTATAAATAAGGATTACAAAGCAATGATGAAACATGGTTCCCGGTTTTTTGCCCTTTCCACCATTATGGGCACGATCTTCCTGATGGCCCCTTACGCCCATGCAGCCACCACTCCGGCGATGCAGATGCACGATATGCAGGGAATGGAACATATGGAGGGGATGGAAGGAATGGAGGGGATGACCCATCATCCTGCACCGGCACCACATCCCACCCATCGCATCCAGGACCACATGGCGCAACAGAACGGACATCCATCCGCAACCAGAACAGGTCCATTAGGTATGCCGGAAGCCGTGCGTGAACGATAAGAAATGGTTTTAACAATACCCTGATAAAAGAAGAGGATTCATAAAGCCCATGTGAGAATTCTTCAAAAAACGTCACAAGGGCCACGCCTTTCGGTAGGCTGCTGAAGACAGGGAAACCCATATTTCTTAGCTATATTCACGAATTTTTTGGTAAGAGATTATTTCAAACCAAATCATTGACAAAAAATAAGAAAAGTTTTTGGGTGCCGCCTTTTTTTAAAAAAGGCGGCGTCTTTTGAAGATTTTTAGGAAAATCTTCACCAAAAACCTTATGTAATTCCAGATGTTATCGAGCCTGACTTTTCAAACGGTCTATAAAGTTTTTTTTAATAGGGGTTCACACGTCTTCCCCTTTTGGGGAAACTGACTGTTAAAGAATTTTATCGTTTTTTGTCAGTAACTTGTTCCAAAATCATGTCCGTCCCCCTGACTAATTCCCATGCTGTTCCCATGACATGGGTGCACATTTCATGCCGATCCCGCTATAGGACAACGTACAACGCCCAACATTGGTTAAGAAGTCCATGCCCCATTCCATACTGCTTAAAAACGCGCTGATGCTTGTGACGATGGATACGCAGCGACGTGAAATCGCCGGGGGCTGGGTCCTGATACAGGACCAGCAGATCGTACGTGTTGGCATGGCCGACGAAGTACCGCCCACCGCGGACGAGGTCATGGACATGTCAGGTCATGTGGTCATGCCAGGCATGGTCAACACCCATCACCACATGTACCAGACCCTGACCCGTGCCGTGCCCGAAGCACAGGATGTCTCCCTGTTCGGCTGGCTGCGTACGCTCTATCCCATCTGGGCACGCCTGACGCCGGACATGATCCGGGTTTCTACATGCACGGCAATGGCGGAACTGATTCTTTCGGGCTGCACCACCAGTAGTGACCATCTGTACCTGTTCCCGAATGGCAGCCGCCTTGATGACCAGATTGAGGCGGCAACCACGATGGGCATGCGCTTTCATGCCGCCCGTGGCGCAATGAGTGTCGGTGAAAGCAAGGGGGGACTGCCCCCTGACAGTCTGGTGGAGGATGAAAAAACCATCCTGCATGACATGCAACGTGTGGTCGAAACATATCATGATCCCTCCCGCCTTGCGATGCGACGCATTGTCCTTGCCCCCTGTTCGCCATTTTCCGTCAGTCGGGATCTGATGCGCGAATCAGCAGCACTGGCGCGTGCAACGGGCACAAGGCTCCACACCCATCTTGCTGAAAACGCCAGCGATATCGAATATAGCCGCGCAACTTTTGGCATGACTCCGGCAGAATATGCCGAGGATACGGGCTGGCTTGGGCCGGATGTATGGCATGCACATTGCGTCCGTCTGGATCATGCCGGCATTGAACGTTTTGGGCGCAGCGGGACAGGCGTTGCCCACTGCCCATGTTCCAATATGCGTCTGGGGTCAGGCATTGCGCCCGTGCGCCACATGATGGCCCATGGTGTGCCCATAGGGCTGGGGGTGGACGGTTCGGCCTCCAATGACAGCAGCCACATGCTGACAGAGGCACGCCAGGCGATGCTTGTTTCGCGATTGCGTGATAATGGGGACGATACCCCCATGATGGGGGCACGCACCGTTCTCGAACTTGCGACACGAGGGGGGGCCACCGTTCTGGGACGTGATGATATCGGGCATCTGTCGCCGGGCATGGCGGCGGACCTTGTCGCCTTTGACATGCGTGGCATCGAATATGCCGGGGCGCTGGTGGACCCTGTCGCAGCCCTTGTGTTCTGCACCCCGCGCAATGTGGCACTGTCGATCATCAACGGACAGGTCGTCGTACGTGACGGACATCTGCTGACATATGATACGGGAATGCTTGCCGAACGACACAACCGTCTGGCCCATGCCTTGCTGAACAATGAGACCCTGGCCTGAGGCAACTGATGTTACGATGGATGGACATACGGCAGATGGATGATTATTGAGGCGCCATGTCTTCCATCGGATCCCCCCAGAGCGTCAGGCTCGGCATTGATTTCGGCACGACCAACACTGTTGTTGTCCTGCTGGATGAAAATGGGCACCCCCATCCGGCACGCTTTTCCTTTCCCCATCACGAGGCCACGGAAACCTGCCGTTCGCTGCTGTGCCTGTGGCATGAGGAAACGCAGGCAGGGCGCATCAGCCTGTGCGAAGCCATAGGTGCCGCAGCTATCGATGCCTATCTGGAGGATCCGGCCGAAAGCCGCCTGATCATGTCCATGAAATCCTATCTGGCGCAGGCCTCCTTTCGCCAGACGCGCCTGCTTGGGCATGTCATGACGCTGGAGATGATGATCGCGCGCTTTCTGGGTTGCCTGATGCGCACGATCGGAATTGATCCCGCCACAGTCACCGCCACGGTGGGACGCCCAGTGCATTTCGCGGGGGACGGCGTCGATGATGCCTTTGGGGAGCAGCGATTGCGCGACAGTTTCCGTGCCGCAGGGTTTCACCATGTCGATGTAGCCCTCGAACCCGAAGCCGCAGGGTGGCGCTTCGCCCGCCGCCTTGGCACACCAGCCACCGTGCTGGTGGGGGATTTCGGTGGGGGCACCAGTGATTTTTCCATCCTGCGTTTCGACCCCGATACCCCGCATCGGGCAACACCATTAGGATATTCCGGTGTTGGCATCGCAGGCGATCAGTTCGATTACCGTATCATTGATAATGTCATTGCCCCTGAACTGGGACGGCATACCACTTATCGCGTGATGGGTGGCGCACCACTGCCGGTCCCGGCGGAATGGTATGCAAGCCTTGGCCGCTGGCATCGCCTTGCCCTGATGCGCACGCCACAAACCCTGCGCGATATCTCGGAAGTGGCGCGCACGGCCTCAGAACCGGATCGACTACTTGCATTGCGTAACCTGATTGATGATCAGCAGGGGCAGGCACTTTATCGTGCCGTGGGCGCGGCAAAGCGGGAATTGTCACAGGCCGACCGCGCGATCTTGACATATGATCACCGGGATATTCACATCAATCGTACAATCACACGCACCGAATTCGAAAACTGGATCGCCCCGGACCTGCATCGCTTTGATGCGGCCGTTGAAAACGCCCTTGAACGTGCGGCGCTGCCTGCAAGCGCGATAGACCGCGTTTTCCTGACCGGTGGCACATCGTTCGTACCTGCGGTGCGGGACCTGTTCACCCGTCGCTTTGGCGCGGAACGTGTTGATACGGGCGGAGAGTTCGTCTCGGTCGCAGAGGGGTTGGCCCTGATGAATGCGCAGCCCTGAGAGAAACGGGACTAAATTTCACAGGTGTTTTGTGAGGATTGCTTTTTGCAAACATTACAGAACACCCACCGGACTCTTATGGCGACAAGATAATTTCCAGACAGATGCTTCAAATCGGATTGGGTGCAGAATCGATCAAGCACACAGATTAAGAGATTGTTTGAAAAAAAACAGGAAAAGTTTTTGGGTGCCGCCTTTTTGAAAAAAGGCGGCGTCTTCTGAATCTTTTTGAAAAAATTCACCAAAAACCTTTATGATTTCAGTATGTTATTACGCCTGCCTTTTCAAACAGTCTCTAAATATGACCATCACGGTTTTTGAATTTACACTTTTTTCGTGGAAAATATTATAAAATACATTCGCGAATTACTCATTCCCCGTCAGTGGTTTATTTATTTTTTACATACCGTTACTGAAATATCCGAATTTTATGGTGTTCGGATATTCTGCCATCCGCATTTCAACCCGCATGTCCATCATAGCTCAGACGATAGATCGCACCGGCCAGGTCATCACTGACAAGGACGCTGCCATCGGGCAGTGGCTGTACATCCGCAGGCCGTCCCCACGGGGTCTCGTCATGTTGAAAACCATCTACAAGGACAGAGGCTGGCCCTACGCTGCCACCCGCACTGACAGGAACTGCCACCACCCTGTATCCCGACAGACGGGAACGGTTCCATGACCCATGCTCCGCAATCAGCAGGCCACCACGATACATTGCGGGAAACATCGTTCCTTCGTAAAACCGTAACCCGAGGGCCGCGACATGTGCGCCCAGCCTGAGGACAGGCGGTGTAAACCCAGCACATGGATGACCCTTGCCATAGACAGGATCAGGAATGTTACCCTGATGGCAATAGGGAAATCCAAAGGATTGCCCAACCCTGTCAATACGGTTCAGCTCATCAGATGGGATGTCATCGCCCATCATATCGCGGCCATTATCGGTAAACCACAGGGCGCCCGTTCCGGGCTGCCACGTAAATCCCACGGTGTTACGGATGCCATACGCCACATCCTCACGCCCGGTGCCGTCGGGATTCATGCGGATCAGACGACCGAACTCATGCCCGATATCACAAACATTGCACGGTGCGCCAATCGGAACATACAGCTTGCCATCTGGTCCAAACGCAATGAATTTCCATGAATGGTCCCCCGCACGATAGGGCAGGTTATCCGCGACCGTTTGCGGTGTGGGCGGGTGGTCCAACCGGTCCTCTATCCCCCGGAGGACGACAATCCGGCGGGTATCGGAAATATACAGATCCCCCTGATGAAAGGCCACACCAACCGGGAGGTTCAGGCCATGGGCCACCACCCGCACTTGTGGCGCATGGCCGTCTGCGCCGTCTGTCAGGGCATAGACCTTGCCCGCCCCCATGGAGCCGACAAAAATCGTCCCCCGATCACCAAGCACCATTTCACGCGCACCGGGGACATGACTGGTATAAGTAGCAATATGGAACCCCGCTGGCAGTTGCAGCGCCTCTGGCCGTGGGGCGGCCTGTGCGGCCATATGCCAAAATGATGCCCCCAGAAACAGTGAGAGCACGATACCATGACGACCCAGGCGACAAGATGACATGATCCGATCCTTTATCAGGGACGACAGAACAGGGAACATAAATGTAGGGCTTCCGTCTTCTGAAACGCATCTGGAAAATGCATAATCCGGCATAGACATGAACACCATGGAGAAAACGTGACATCCCTGTTCGAGACCGTAGCGCCCCGTCCCCTTGCCGAAGCCCTGCGTCCGGAACGGATCGAGGATGTCATCGGCCAGGCCCACCTGATGGCCCCAGATCGGCCCATTGGCCGCATGGTGGCATCGGGGCGCCTGTCATCCATGATTTTCTGGGGTCCTCCGGGAACGGGAAAAACCACGCTGGCACGCATACTCGCCGCGCGTTCGGGCATGGCGTTTGAACAGATCTCCGCCGTCATGTCAGGTATGGCAGACCTGAAAAAAGCACTCGCCCGGGCGCAGGGCCTTCGCCAGCAGGGGCAGACAAAGGGCATGGTCCTGTTCGTCGATGAAATCCATCGCTGGAACAAGGCACAGCAGGATGCACTGTTACCGTATGTGGAAGACGGGACCATCGTCCTGATCGGTGCAACCACCGAAAATCCCTCTTTTGAACTGAATCGCGCGCTTGCCAGCAGGGCGCAGGTCATGGTGCTTGAACGGCTTGCCACACACGACCTGTCGATCCTGCTGGAACGGGCGGAGGCGCATTTGGGCCATACGCTTCCCCTTGAGGCGGAGGCGCGCACCGAACTGCTGAACATGGCGGATGGCGACGGGCGTTACCTGCTGGTGATGGCCGAAGCACTGTCGGATCTCGGCCCTGACGCCGCCGTTACGCCCGAACAGCTTCATACCCTTGTACAACGCAAAGCACATGCCGGCGACAAGGGATCGGACATTCATCACGCGCTACTGTCCGCGTTTCAGAAATCAATCCGGGGTTCGGATGTGCAGGCAGCACTTTACTGGCTGGCCCGGCTGCTCAGAAGTGGGGAACCACCACGCGCGATCCTGCGCCGCCTGATGGTCATGGCGACGGAGGAAGTCGGTCTTGCCGATCCGCGCGCCATCGAACAGGCCGCCGCCTGCGCGGCTGTGTTTGAACGGATCGGGGAACCAGAAGGACTGCCCGCACTTGCACAATGCGTGGGATACCTGGCCACCGCGATCAAATCCAATGCAATCTACAAGGCATTCTACACCGCCATGGACCTTGCCGAGGCACATGGTTCAATCATGCCGCCAAAGCATCTGGTCAATGCGCCAACGGCACTGATGAAGGCGCAGGGCTTCAAGGATGGATACAGATACGACCATGATTTCCCGCATGCCTTCAGCGGTCAGCCGTTTTTTCCAGACATATTAAGCGGGCCAGACAGACCGGAAATCTATCGTCCCAATGCACGGGGATATGAACGCGATATCCTGAAGCGATTGGCATGGTGGGACCAGCGCCGCGAAAACTAGGCAATGTTTACTACGATTATTAAAATTACCATCCTGTATTTTAGAAATATTATTACGAAAAACTTTCCAATCCGATGGATTGTTAAACACTTCTCAAGAGGAAGAACCAATATACGATTGAAATTACAAATTTTATGAATATTTTCCAAGATACTGCGAAAAAACAGTATCTTGGAAATTTTTACATTTATATAAATAGTTTGTTTTCCAAATACCCCCTCCATTTACAGATCATATACGCATACAGACGTGTGTGCGCGTTCCCCTTCAGTCCACATCCTGCTGTTGGCCTGGGAACCGCCCGGAAAACGCGACATCAGCAAGAGGACGTCGGGAGGAGGGGACATTACGCGCACGCAGCCCTTCTGGCAGGCTCCCGGCATCGCCTGGGCGTCCGATGATGATGGCGGCATCAAGAGCATAATCTTCGGGCAATTCCAGCCCTGCACGCGCCAGATCATGATCAAAGCCGCTGATGGGATGGGCTGCCCACCCAGCCTTGTTCAGTTGCAGTTGCACCAGAACTGACGCTGCACCGGTATCAAATGAATGGGTAGGGGCGGGCACAGGTTCCACCTGTCCGATATTCATGACCGTATGCGAAGCGACATAAACAACGGCGGAGGCATTCTGTGCCCATGAATGGTTGAACGGGATCAACCACGACAGGAAACGTTCCCAATCCGCAGTGTCACGCCGGGCATAGATAAAACGCCATGGCTGTGAATTATAGGCCGAAGGCGCCCACCGCCCGGCATCAAGGAAGGACAGAAGTTCCGTTTCCTCAATCAGGGCCGGGGTAAAGGCATAGGGAGACCAGCGGTCAAGGATCAGGCGATCCACCGAGGTCTCGGAAGTGCGGGCGGGAGGTTGGGTCATGTGGGTTTACCTGCCATCGGTTATTATGAAAAATCGGGATATGTTACGCCACATGTTCCCGGCAAAGACAGACATGTGGACGGAAAAAGCGGGTATCAGGGACTGTCGCCCCGGCTTTTGCATATCCCCCAACATATGAAAAAGAATTCTTCCATTCAGGAATTCTCACGACATGCAGCATGATTGCACATCAGGGCGGATTGAAAAATATTTTCAAATTACTAAAATTTTTCGCGATATACATGCTCCCGAATTGGAATTTTCCGTATGAAACAGACCACAGAAAAACTATGTCTCTCCGAACTCACCGCGCAGGAAGCACGCACCGCACTTGCGGATAACCCCGTTATCATCCTGCCCCTTGGCAGCCATGAAGATCAGGGCCCGCACGCCCCCATGGGGGATTACCTGTGCGCGGATGCAATCGCACGCCGTGTGGCACTTGCCACGCGGGCACGTGGCATCGGAACCTACGTCGCGCCCGTCCTGCCTTATGGCGGGGCGGATTATTTCGGCAGCGTCATCGGCGGAATTGCACTGGGCCAGGCAACGTTACGTGCCGTCCTGACCGATATCATGTCATGCCTGCGGCGTAACGGGCTGACACGCATCATCATCTTCAACGGACATGGCGGCAATGCACAGGCCGTGCATGATGTCACGCTGTCGATGCGACACACGCATGGCGTGGTGATCCCAAGTGTCTATCTATGGAGCATCGCGGCAGGTATGCTCCCCGAAGTAATGGGCAACCGCGATGTGGCGGAACGTTCCGCCGGGCACGGTGGCAACCCGTTATCCAGCGTGGCCATGGCGCTGTTTCCTGACCTGGTGCGTCCCGACCTTCTGCCGGCCCCTGCCACCCATCCACAGCAGTTCATGGGCTTGCCCGTAAATGGTTTCGCCACGGCACGGTTCGAGGGTTCCAGTATCCACTTTCCCCTTGAAATTGACGAAATCGCAACGCAGGGGGTCATGCAGGCCGACCCGCGCCTGTGTTCCCCAACCGCGGGGCGGGAACTGGTGGAGCGCCTGACCACCCTTGGCGTCAACCTTGTGTCACATCTCATGAAGGAGGAATGGTGATCCCCAAACCATTTCCAAGGCTGGGGGAAATCCCCTCAGCCACACGACACTCCGCCCCATAAGAACTGGGCACCCTGGATACGTGCTGCCTTCAGGAACGTATGGAGTCCGCACCCTCCAGCAGGGCAAGTATCTCGTCCGGGGGCGGTTCATGCATGATAAAGTCAAAACATTCATGCAGTTCACGTCGCACCCAGTGAAACAGGGGCTGGTTTTCCGTCTGTGTATAGAGGGAAAATTTCATGACACTCATCATTCCCTCCCTTGAACCATTGCCCATACAGCGTATGGCCTGCCGAAAGGTTTCATACAGAACGCGCACAACCTGATCGATTAAGAGGCAGCACAACCACCTGCAAATTCGCTTCCAATGTTTTTTTCACAAAACTGCGACCATATATGCAGATTGAAAAACCCGCTCCCTAATCATCCGGCAGATAGGCGCCCATGGCCTACTTTCTCCTGCGTCGCTGTCCACTGGCATCGATCACCCCACCTGCCAGCATATGGGCGGTATGGACAAGGGCAAAATGGCTGAAGGCCTGCGGAAAATTCCCAAGCTGCCGCCGCGCAACAGGGTCATATTCCTCAGCAAAAAGGCCAAGGTCATTGCCATAGGAGAGCAACCGTTCAAACAGGATGCGCGCCTCCTCCATGCGACGGGACATGATATAGGCATCACACAGCCAGAAACTACATGCAAGGAACGCGCCCTCCCGTCCCTCCAGCCCATCGGCCGTCACCCCTTCGGGCAGATAGCGATAGACCACATTGTTATGCAGCAGTTCCTTTTCGATCCGGGCAACCGTACCCTGCACGCGCGGGTCATCTGCCGGCAGGAAACCCAGCAGCGGGATCTGCAACAAGGAGGCATCTACACGGTCCGCGCCATAATACTGCATGAAACTGTTACTGGCCACGTCGAACCCTTTTTCACAGATTTCGGCATGGATTTCCTCACGCGCCGCACGCCAGGCGTCAACCGGGCCTTCAAGCCCGAAATCCACAGCGCTGGCAATCGTGCGGTCAAACGCAAACCAGCACATCATCTTGGAATAAACAAAGTGCTGCTTCGGGCCACGTACCTCCCACAGGCTGGAATCCGGCTGACGCCACAGGACAAGCAGGCGGTCGGCGATCGAACGTTGCAACGGCCATACCGCGTCCATGTCCGCCAGCCCGTCACGTCGCGCCGCATCGAATGCACCCAGCAAAGAGCCATAGACATCAAGCTGGAGCTGTTCATGCGCCGCATTTCCGATGCGCACAGGACGGCTGTTTTCGTATCCCGCCAGATGGTCCAGCGTGGTTTCCGTCAACCTGCGCTCTCCATGCAGGCCATACATGACCTGCAACCCGTCTGGCGCGCCAGCGGTCGCGCGCATCAGCCACCATCGCCATGCGCTTGCTTCCTCCATATACCCCGATACCGTCAGCGCATGCAGCGTCCAGACCGCATCACGCAGCCAGCAATAACGATAATCCCAGTTACGCCCCCCACCGGGATCTTCGGGCAGGGAGGTCGTAGGGGCCGCAACAATCCCACCGGTCGGCTGATAGGTCAGCGCCTTGAGCGTCATGAGAGAGCGTCGCACAACCTCGGCATAAGGACCGTCATAGGTACACTGCGCCGCCCACAGCCGTCCCTGGGCCTCTGTATGGCGTAACAGGGCGTAAGGATCACGTGGCAGGGGCGGTATTTTGTGTGAGGGGAACCATTCCAGTGTCGTGGCCACACTTTGCCCCGCAACAATGGTGAATTCCGATGTGGTGGAAAAGTTGGTGTTGCTGAGGTCAACGCTACTGCTCAGGCGGATGGCATCCGGTCCGGCAAAGGCAAAGATCGCCCCCTCGCGCCGTTCCACCCAGGGAATCCATGCGCCATAATTGAAACGAAGGCGCAGTTCGGCGGAAAAATCGACCTGTCCTTCGACACCACGGATGATGCGGACAAGTTCATGAAGATCGCCATCAACGGGTGTCGGCATGAAATCAAGCACGACGGCACGCCCTGACACCGTCTGTATCGTGGTTTCAAGGATCATCGTATCAGGAACATAACGACGCGTGATATGTGCCGCCGGATCGGTGGCACGTACCGCCCACTCCCCATTTTCAGACGTACCGAGGAGAGAGGCGAAAATCGCCTCGGAATCAAAACGTGGCATGCACAGCCACTCGATAGTGCCGTTACGGTGGATCAGCGCGGCACTGTGGGTGGAACCGATCATGGCATAATCTTCGATCGGATGCGTGATGGTGGGAGTAGGGGACATGAAAAGGTCCTTATATGCTCGAAGGATCAACACGGCTGCCGGACGTGGCGCCATGGGTGACATAATCCAGCATCGCGCGTGCGATCTCGCGCTCCCCCATGATGACCAGACTGGCGCCATATTCCAAAAGATAGTTCGCAGCACTGTCAAAGTGCGCACGTGCAACGATATCGATTTCGGGGTTGAGGCCACGCGCCTGCTGGATGATCTCCCCCGCCTCGAACGCATCGGGAATGGCCACGATCAGGATACGGGCACGATCCAGCCCCACAAGCGGCAACAGCCCGGGGTCCGCCGCATTGCCCAGCATCACGTCGATCCCCCGCCCACGTAATGCCTTTACCTGCGTGTCCGCTTCCTCCACCACCAGCAACGGGACATCATGCGCACGCAGCCCTTCCGCAACAAGGGCACCGACCCGGCCACCCCCGATCAGGATGGCATGCCCCCGTAATCCTGCAACAGGGCTTTCACGTTCCGCGCCATCGGTGCGCAGGCGCGCCCGTCGGTCCAGCAGGTCGTTCATCCGGTTGATGACCGCAACAAGGACAGGGTTAAGCAGTATGGATACGATGGACGCACCAAGCACAAGGTCGCGCGCACGTTCGGCAAGCACCCCCGATTGCACCCCAAGGGCGGCAAGGATGAAAGAGAACTCTCCGATCTGTGCAAGTCCTGCACCGACCGACAGGGCTGTCCGCCATGGCTGGCGCAGGATACGCAGGATCACAACCGTCAGGGATGGCGTTGCCACCATGATGACCGCCAACGTACCCAGCAAGGGCAGGGGATGGCGAAACAGGATGACGGGATTGAACAGCATTCCCACCGAAATGAAGAACAGCACGGCAAAGGCATCGCGCAACGGCAGGGTTTCCGCCCCCGCATGCTGCGACAGTGGCGACTCACTCAACACCATGCCTGCAACGAACGCCCCCAGAGCAAAGGAAACGCCAAAGATTTCCGTCGCCGTCAGGGCAACACCCAGTGCAATTGCCAGCACGCACAGGCGAAACAGTTCCCGTGAACCGGTATGCGCGACATAATGCAGCATTGTCGGGATCAGCCGTCGCCCGACCACCAGAATCAGGGCAATAAAAGCCACGACCTTGCCAATCGTCAGCCCGACCGCGATGACCAGTTGCCACGGACCGACCATGGCTGCATGCGGATCATGTTTCAGCAACGGCGCCATAACCGGCAAAAGCACCAGAACCATCACCGTCAGCAGGTCCTGGATCACCAGCCAGCCGATGGCGATATGCCCACGTTGCGTGTCCATCAGGCGATGTTCCTGCAACGTCCGCAGCAGCACGACCGTACTGGCGATGGCAAGGGTCATGCCGAAAACCACGCCACTTCCCCATGACCAGCCCAGCAGTCGTGCCAGAAACATGCCACATATTGTGGACATGACGACCTGCAACACGGCGCCAGGAACTGCGATGGCCCTGACGGAGACAAGGTCATTGACGGAAAAATGCAGCCCCACACCAAACATCAGCAGGATAACGCCAATTTCCGCCAATTGGGGCACAAGATCCTGATCCGCCACAAAACCAGGGGTGAACGGGCCAATGGCGATACCCGCCAGCAGATAACCGACAAGCACGGAACATCTGAGCCTGTTTGCGATCGTGCCGAGTACGAAGGCAAGACTGAGACCAATGACAAGGATCGTGACAAGGGGGCTTCCATGCGGCATGGCCTGCTGATCCCGTACAGCCGATGATATGACAAACAGTGTTTACGGTGGCGGGGCACCGCGTGCTTCAGGCAGGCCCATCCAGCCCGGATGACGTCGCTCGATCCATGCAAGGAGGCGCGCCATGACCCGACGTAGAAACGGAATATCCTCTGCCAGCAGGACAAGCCCAAGCGGCGTCATCCACAGACCAAAAACAGGCAATACCGCCAGAAACCCTGCCGGAACCAGCACGATACCAACCGGCACCCGCACCCACCGCGCGGACGGACGGCGCAACCTGTGTATCAGGCCCTGTATCCGCGCAGGAAGCCTGCGGACAAGCAACGCCATGCGACGTTCATAATCACGGGAAGAAAAGCCCGCAGGATGGTCTTGATCGGGCGCAGACTGGTCCATATGCTCGTTTTTCAGATATTCCACTCCCCCCTTTATTGCGGCAGGGCGCGTGCCATTTCCAGATGGGATTTCAGGATTGGCAATGTTTTTACAGCCCAGCTTTTCAGTTTCATGTTATCCCCACTATCTGCATAACGCTGGAAAAAGGAAATCGCACTTTCATGTGCGCTGATCTGATCAGAGCGATAGCGTCCCACGAAATTATTACCGTGCAGTTTCCTGAGCCTGTCGAGCATCTCCTGATGCGAACTGTCGAGTGCAGTGGGAAGGTCAATCTGCAGATCGCCATTTTGCACCATTTCCTGCAATTGTCCCGATGTTGCCTGATGATCGGTGATCATACGCGATGCAAAGCCCTGCAACGACGCCGTATGCTCCTCCTGCGCAAGCTGGCTGGACTGGATTTCGAACTGGTCACTGATGGCCGCTTCCCTGAGAAAATCCGCAGTTGCGGGCGCCACGCCAAACACGGAATTCAGTCCCGTCTTTTCCGTCAATGACTGCGCCACGGCAGAAGACGAACATAATAATACAGCGAGAAGGAAGCAGACTTTTTTCATGGCACGATGCTCCTGTCATGCATGTAAAAAGTCTTTTTCGTGATAAAAGTTTTTATGCTTCTTCATATATCATGAATTTTACATTCGCCTTGCACGGGAATCCGCATGGAAATACCGCCTTTTGCTTTTGGCAAAAGGCGGTTGCGGGACCTGTCGTCCCGTATCATCCGGCGGTTTTCCAACCCACCTGGCTGTTTTATCCCACAAGTCCGGGTTTGAGGTACCTGCG
The DNA here is from genome assembly GCF_000964405.1 of Novacetimonas hansenii JCM 7643. Classification (GTDB taxonomy): domain Bacteria; phylum Pseudomonadota; class Alphaproteobacteria; order Acetobacterales; family Acetobacteraceae; genus Novacetimonas; species Novacetimonas hansenii. The sequence continues at coordinate 23,599 of NZ_BANE01000055.1, read as the reverse complement.
TCGTGTCAACCAGTAGCCAGCCTTCATGCAGGGCGATTCCACCAGCCAGAAGCAGACCATTGCAACCACACAGCAGGTCGGCAGTGCAAGCATTCCCCATTCCCACAGGGACATATGATGCAGCAAGGTATAAGCCATGACCAGCAAGACCACCATATGGCTGAGATACAGGCTGTATGAAATATGACCCAGGCCCTGCATATGTGATTTCTGAAGATAAAGAGAGATTTTTTCATTATGCAGTGCGATGCAGATTACAGCGCATGATCCAACGATCGTACAGACGATCCATATAAGGTTTTTCATGATCCCGACGGCATTTTCCGGCCCGATGGTGGGCGTCCCCAGCAACAGGACCGCCAGTGGCAGGGCAATATTGCGAATAACTGGCCATGTGGAACCATAAAACCCCCGTATCTGCTCCCTGAACTGATAAAAAAGAATGCCCACCACGAAAAGTGGCAGGTATTCGAATGTAAACAAAATGCTGTGCATGAAAGTGGTAGGCGGGTTTTCCCCCAGGCGGTTCAGGAAAATGTTAGAGAAAAAATATGCAGCCACAACACCGGTCAGTGTCTCACTCCTGTATTTTTCCATAAGGATAAACAGGATTGGAAATATCAGGGATACCCGCATTTCGATAATAAGGGACCAGATCGGGCTATCGAGGCTGACCAACGGCACCGTGCCGATCATCATGAGATGGCCCATGATCACCTGTTCTGTGGGATAAACAGACCATGGCTCGTTTGCAAACCACTGGCTAACCCCATGCAGTGGCGCCGTTTTGACAAGAGGCAGGAGAGAGGCGCTGAAAAGGATGACGACGACAAAAGGCAGGTAGATCCGAAATATCCGCCTTATGACAAAACGCCCATAGGACGCCATTCTCTGTCGTGCCACAGACAGGGACAGCACATATCCACTCAGTACAAAAAACAGCCCCACAGCACCTGATCCTGATACCAGAAGGCGCAGGGGGGTGAAATGGAAAAGGATTTCGGGGGTAATGGATATCCCCGCCATATGCGTAATATACGCATGTGATTTCCATTCATCTGGAATAATCAACCAGAAATGGAAAAACATGACAATCAGCGCGGCAATGCCACGCACGGCATCAAGTTCTGTTTCGCGACGCACGACTGCCCCCCATCAATGTCGGGTTGAACCAAAACGGTCCTGATCTTGTCGAGAGATGCGCCACAAGCCGCCCCGCATCCATCAGGAAACAGGTGTCATGTGGACGTTACCGGAAGATATTTTGACATAAATCCAATCTGGCGCGCCGGCATTGGGGCGTCTGCCATAAAATTAACATAATTTGAACGTCGGCTGAAATCCAGCTTATTTCAGGACCGGACAGGAACCGGCCCGAACACTTTTATTTTTGAAGAAAATAAATACAGGACGGAAACTTTGCTGTATCTGGATTTTTGTTCTGATATCAAATCATTTTAATGCGTATTATCAATATCTTCCGGGTCTTACCTTACGAAAAACCGTCCTGCGCCTGAACAAGGCATTCAACAGGAATGCCCTCTTGCAGGAATGACAGTGAAAGACGCGCATCCTGCGGATATGTCCTGTTTTCATGCAGAATACTGCACCATTCCCCATTCCCGGAGACAGGGAGAGAAAGATAGGTCTGTCCCAGCGTCGGGGCATCAAGGCTCAGGTCGTGCGGGGAGGGGACAAGCCCCCAGACGCAACGCACCACAACCACAAGCAGCACATTTCCTCCCTCGCGGCGCAGGAATGCGATGACATGCTGTTCAGCAGGCCCTGACACCTTCACCGGTTCATAAGTGCCTTTCGAAAACATAAGGGGATATCGTGCACGAAACGCCAGCAAACGCTGTATCAGATGCATCTTCACCCCTCCCGTCCGCCATTGCGCGGCCTGCCTGCGCAGGGACGTATCATGCTGCATCAGCGTTTGGCGCAATGTGAAGTCCACAGGCCGCCGATTGTCGGGATCTACCAGTGAAAAATCCCATAACTCCGTTCCCTGATACAGGTCCGGCACACCGGGCAGCGTCAGGCGCAGCATGACCTGTGTTATGGAATTCACCGCTGCGGCTGGCGCAATGCGCGCCACGATTGCATCCATCTCTGCGATGAATGCACCAGAAACATGCGGGTCAAGCAGCCGTCCCACGAATTCCCGACAGCCCCTTTCATATTCTGCATCAGGATCGATCCAGTTGGTATGACGCTTTGCTTCACGCAATGCCTTGATTTGCCATGCGACGATACGGTCGTGAAACACCTGCCGCGCTTCTGCATCCGGCCATGGCTCCAGTGGCCAGGCGCCGAGCATCGACTGATACAGGATCATTTCATCCGCACGGTCGGGTATCATGCGCCGCTGACGCAGATGCGCATTACCGATGATCCAGCGATTGACCAGATCACGCCAGTGCGGTGCAACCTCGCTCAGGACTGCAAGACGCATGCGTGCATCCTCACCGCGTTTATGGTCGTGCGTCGCAGTGGCCAGCAAGGTGGCGGGATATGCCTTGTACCGATGCAGGTTATCCTTATGAAACTGCGCGCAGGACAGGGAAATGCGCCCAGGATCGGACCCGACCTCGTTACGCGACAGCAGACGTCCATATCGGTAGAAGGACGTGTCTTCCACGGCCTTTGCAGCAAGAGGCGCCGTCAGGTGTTCAAACTGCTGCTGCGCCACGCGAATGGAACCATCGCGTAGGCCTGCCTGACCCAGCGTGTCGACAATCCAATCGAGCATTTCATGACATGAAGGCAACAGGTGCCTGCGCGCCTCACGCGCTGCGCCCCTCAGGACGATATGGTCGGCCTGATGCCCACCAGACCCATCATCGGAAAAATACGTGCGATAGGAATGAAATTCCACCAGCAAGGCCTGAAGGACCATTCCAATCCGGCCCATACTGTAATCACGGGTATCGATATTGCATTGCGCAATGTGGCCTAGGTGCGTCCGCAGACGTGACAGCTCAGCGGCAAACACGTCATTAAGCACCTGAACACGCGCGTTTCGTTGCGTGGTGGCGAATGTCGGGTCTTCAATGGCATGGTCACGCCACAATCCGTCAAGGGGCGCGGTTCCTGCGGGATCATGCAGCACGGCGGACACCTGATCCATGAAATCATATCCGGTCGTTCCATCCACCTGCCACGATGCGGGCAGGTGTTCACGGTCATGAAGGATCTTCTCCACATGAATGGAAAGAGATTGCGGCGCCATGGCAGGCCGCAGGTGTTGCACGGCCATCAGCCGCTGCCGAAGGCGCCGGCAATAGGATCGGGGCTGCGTCAGGCCATCCACATGGTCCACCCGCACCCCATCAATCAGGCCGTCCGCATACAGGGCGACGATATGGCCATGCACGGCATCGAACACATCATCATGTTCGACAGACAACGCAGCGAGTCCGGTAATATCAAAAAATCGCCGCCAGTTGATAAGGTCAGGCGTCGTACGCCACCAAGCAAGCCGGTATGCCTGCCGCACCAGCAGGTCATGCAGGCCCGATCGCCCGCAGGCTGTACCCGTATCATGCTGTTCCATAACCCGCGCGATCGCGGCCCGCCCATCCGGTGTCTTTCCCCATTGTGCCAGTCGGGACAGCGCAGGGGCATCCGTCATGCACGCCCCACGCAGGGGCGCCCCACGCAGGGGCGCCAGTTCCCGAAGGGCATCGCACAACGCATGCGGGGCGCCCGCACTGTCCAGCAGGGCAGCATAATGGCGCGGACAGACAGGAAAACGATGGTCATGATGATGGATGAAAAACATCCCCGTTTCCGCCTCATACACAAGGCGCAGCACGCCATCACGCAGCGCCGTGCCATAAGGACGGTCCAGAAAGGGGGCGAGGATACGCCCATGCAGCCATGGGGCGAAGGCGTCCCAGTCCACGTCGAAATAATGCGCGTACTGACTGGGCCGGCCCCATGCCAGCAAATCTTCCCACCATCGGTTGCCTGTACCGCCAACCGCCATGTGATTAGGCACGATATCGACAATCAGCCCCATCGCATATTCACGCAGGCGCATAACAAGGCGGCACAGCGCATCACGCCCCCCCAATTCGGGATTTACCCGACCGTAATCAAGTGTGTCATACCCATGGGATGATCCTGGTCGCGCCATGAGGATGGGCGAGGCATAGACATGGCTGATCCCCAGCCTTGAAAAATAGGGAACCTGTGCTGCTGCATCATCGAGTGTAAATCCCGCATGCAACTGCACCCTGACGGTTGCGCGCAGTTCGTTCATATGACATCGCGTCCCTTGCGCAACAGGGCCAGCCGGTGGGAAACGTCCGGACGTGACAGAAGAGGATGTGTGGAAGGGGGATACCGGCGGCGCCAGTTGGGGTGGCCATCGACCGTGCCGGGCAGGTTGGGCTGCTCCACCAGGCCCAACGCATCCTCCAGCGGCAGGATCGCCAGTTCCGCTGCCGATGTCCCGATAAAATGAGCGGCTGCATCCACCACCAGCGATGCCCCTTCAGGCGTCACGGGTGGTAACGGGAAATGTCCCATCCCCCGTGCCGCGATCAGGGCGGACCACAGGGCCTTTCGGTCCGTCTGGCGCTGTGTCCGTATCGTGGTACGTTGACGCTGGCGTGGAGCGGCCTGCTGCAGGCGCTCACGCCAGTCAAGGTCGGTTCCCAGCCACCACCCAGCCACAGTGGGCAGGTCATGGGTGGAGGTCATGGCAACTGAACCCGCCGTCCATTCACATGGGGGAATGAATGCGCCATCCACATCGCGCTGGAACCACAACACGCTCATCCCCATGAGGGCATGCCGCCGCGCGTCACGGCGAAAGGAAGGGGCGACCGTGCCGAGGTCCTCGCCCACCACCACGGCATCATGCCGCATGGATTCCAGCGCGATCAGGCGCATAAGATCCCCCCCCGGAAAGGCGAGATAGGCCCCGTCCATCGGGCTTCCTCCTTCGGGAATGATCCACAGCCGCTGCAAGCCCATGACATGGTCGATCCGCAGCCCCCCGCCATGGGAAAATCCCGCACGCAATGTCTGGATAAACGCATCATAACCATGATGCCGCAGGCCTATGGGTGAAAAGCTGGTCAGGCCCCAGTTCTGCCCGGAGGGGCTGAGCATATCGGGGGGGGCACCGATCGACAGGCCCGTCAGGAACTGCTCATGCTGCGCCCAGCACTGGCTGCCACCCGGATCGACGCCGACGGCCATGTCCATGATGAGGCCGATCTTCATACCTGCGCCACGCGCACCTTCGCACGCGCGGCGCAGGCTGGTGGCCGCCATCCACTGTAAAAATCCATGGAATGCTACATCCGCGGCATGAAGCCGTGCGAAGTTACGTACCTCTTCGCTGTCGGGACAACGCAGGGCGGGTGGCCACATGCGCCAGTTGCCCCCATGCGGCCCCTTGCGGGTTTCCTGCGCATGTAATGCTTCGAATATGGCATGGTGTCGCAGGGTCTCTCCCCCTGCTGTTATAAATTCGGTCATGGCGGCAGGGGGGGCCGGTGCAATCATACGATCATACAGCCAACGGAACAGGCGAAGCCGGGCCTGTGCTGCCAGTGGCCAGTCAATCAGTACCGCGTCCTGCAGATGCGACAGCTGATCGACCGTATCCTTTTGCGCATGCATTGCCATGGTGATGTCATGGGCACAAAAGATACATTGCGGGTCCGCCAGAAGGACATTAAGGAACAGGCGGCTGGAGGGGGAATAGGGGCTGTATTGTCCCGATGTGGCGGCAAACATCGCATGGACCGGACTTAGCGCCAGTGCATCCGCCCCCTGTGCCGCCGCCTGCTGTGCAAGTGATTCCACCGCGCCGAAATTACCAATCCCACCGTCACGCGGCATACGCAGGCCATAGATCTGCGCCGCCACCCCCCACAGGCGCGGATCGGGGCGTCCCGCCCGCATCGCCACACTGCAACAGCGCGCGGGCGCCACGGCCAGTGTCGTCATGGCATCACGCAGATACAGCCGATGGTAGCCGGGCAATGTCACGGCAGGCAATGTGCAGCTCTTTTCATCACGCGGATGGAGAAAACCTTCGACACTGCCACCATTTTCCAGCTCCAGCCGGAAGCTGCCCGTGCCACGGAGCACCCCCAGGGGCAAGGGGGTGGGACGATCGACCTCCGTTACCACCAGGGACGGAAGAAGCGGGGCGTCACACAGGGCGGCTTCCTCCTTTTGCAGGACACGCAGGAGGTGACGCAGGCTGTCATCACCCACGTGATGCATCCGCCCCGACGCATCACGCCAACGACGGCTCAGCCCAAGGGCACGGGCACGCCCGCAGAGCGTACGCTCATCCATGGCCGTCCCCCGTCATGAAGACCATGACACCATAGCCCGACAGCACCACGGGTGTGCCTTTCCCCCTATCGGGAGGGGGATGGGCATAGACCAGCCTGTCGGCGCAGGGCGGCATGTCGGCCTGCGCGTGGGGACCAAGATTGAGCATGATTGTCAGGACCGCGCCGTCGTTCATGCGCCATCGCGCAATGACCGCGGCCTGCCCGATCGCCCGGGCATCAAGCGCATGCGCATCCCGCAGGCGTGGAACGATCCACTTCGCCCGTAGTGCAAGCAGATGTGTGATCAGGTTGATCCGGTCCTGCGCGCGCGCCGATTGACGGTCGGATTTTGGCAGGCAACTGGCCTCGAACGTTGCAGGATCGTTGGGATCGGGAATGGTTTCGCGCACGGCGGGATCGGAAAAATGCGAAAATGCCGCCAGTTCCGCGCGCCGCCCGTCACGCACAATCCGGCCAAGTGCTGCGTTATGGCTGGTAAAAAACAGAAAGGGACGGGTGCTGCCCCATTCTTCCCCCATGAACAGCATCGGGATCTGTGGCGACAGAAGCAGCAGCGCATACGCTGCCAGCAGGGCACGGGGGTCTGCCAGGCGGTCCAGCCGCTCCCCAAAGGCACGATTCCCGATCTGGTCATGATTTTGCAGGAATAAAATGAAACTTGTGGCTGGCAGGTCGCCACTCGGGCTGCCTCGTGGCTGGCCAGTTACGGGTTCGACCTGTCCATGGAATACAAACCCGTCGCGCAACACCATGGCCAGTTCACATGCCGTTCCGGCCTGAAAATTCCCGTAATACCCTTCATGTTCCCCAGTCAGCAGGACATGAAGAACATTGTGGCCGTCATCATTCCACTGCGCATCAAAGCCACGCCGCAACAGATCGGCATCATTATTTCGGTTTTCGAGCATCAGATGCACCCGCCGCCCCGGCTCGACACATGCGCGCACATGCACCAGCAATTCGACAAGCCAGTCCCGTTCCGGGATCGCATCCACCGCATCCAGACGCAGCCCGTCGAAACGATATTCCATCAGCCAGTATAATGCATTATCCAAGAAATATGTCCGCACCTGCGGTATGCGAAAATCAATCGCGGCCCCCCATGCGGTATGCGATCCGGCACGGAACATCGGCGCGGCATATTGGGCAAGGTAATTCCCGTCGGGGCCAAAATGGTTATAAACAACATCCAGAAAAACCATCAGCCCGATGCGATGCGCGGTATCAACCAGCATCTTCAGGTCATCCACAGTCCCATAGGAGGACTCCGGCGCATAGGGCAATACCCCGTCATATCCCCAATTCCGGCCGCCCGGAAACTCCGACAATGGCATAAGTTCGATGGCCGTAATGCCCAGCGCCGCAATCCGTGGCAGATCATCGCACAAGGCACGAAACCCACCTGCAATACCGACATGAACTTCGTATATGACAGCCTGTTCCCAGTTGCGCCCATTCCATTGTGTACTGCGCCATTCAAAGGCGCGCGGATCGACCACCATACTGGGTCCATGCACATCGTCGGGTTGCGCCCGCGATGCGGGATCGGGCACAATCAGATCAGGACCAACACGATAACGGTACCGCGCCCCGGCCTCCACCGGGGCGATACATTCGAAATACCCCCCCGCCGCCACATGCATCGGCAGATCGGGATACCCCTCCAGCAGGAGGGAAACCTCGGTACAGGTGGGCGCCCACAGGCGGAACAGTGTCCGTGACGGGTCCAGCAACGTAGCCCCCATCGTGCAACGATAGGCATGGCGTTCGCTCATGATAGCCTCTCTTTCGCAACGCTACGCGGCGTAAAGGACATGAACTGGACCGAAGATGCCGCGACCCTGAAGGTTCGGGAAACGGCCATTCCCATGCCCGGCCCAAACGGATCGGCGCTGTCAAGCAGCAACAGCCAGTCACCTTCGGGTTCGGGCAATGTACAGATGGCTTCCTGCAACCCGGGATTGAGCACAAGGAACGTAATATCCGTCGCATCCCCCGGACAGCGACATGCGCGACGCAGGCCCAGAATACGGTCGTTGGGGTCGTTCCACTTTTCCGGTGTCATCGCCGTCCCATCAGCGGCATGCCACGAAATATCCGTGATATCGGGGGAAGGGCAGTGCCGGGCATGCCAGAACGTATCCCCCCGCACCGATGGATGCGCGCGACGCAGGGCCGTCAGCCTTGCGACATAGGCGCGCATCTCATGCCCCTGCGGATGGTCCAGAAGGGACCAGTCCAGCCAGCTTGTCGCGTTATCCTGACAATAGGCATTGTTATTACCCTGCTGCGTCTGCCCGATTTCATCACCCGCCAGCAGCATCGGCGTCCCCTGCGCCAGCAGCAGCGTCGCCAGCATGCCACGGCGCACCAGGGTACGGACATGCGTGATGGCGGGATCGGTGGTCGGCCCCTCCATCCCCCAATTCGCACTCAGGTTATCAGCATGGCCGTCTTGCCCATTTTCGCCGTTCGCCTCATTATGCCGTGCGCAATAGCTGACCTGGTCCATCAGGGTGAAACCGTCATGCGCAGTGATGAAATTGATGGAAGCGTAGGGGCGTCGGCCACGACGGTCGAACAGGTCCCCAGATCCCGACAGACGCACGGCCATGTCCCCACGTTGCAATGCATCACCGCGCCAAAAGCGCCGTGTCGTGTCGCGAAAACGGTTATTCCATTCCGAAAAACCGGGCGGGAAATTGCCAAGCTGGTACCCACCCGGCCCCGGGTCCCACGGTTCCATAATCAGCTTGAGCCGTGAAAGCACCGGGTCCTGTCGCAGGGCATCGAAAAAGCCCGCCCAGGGATCAAAGCCATAGGATTCACGCGCCAGCGTCGTACCAAGGTCAAAGCGAAACCCGTCGACATGGAACTCCGTCGCCCAGTAGCGCAGGGAATCCATGACCATCTGCAAGACGCGCGGATGCGACAGGTTCAGTGTATTCCCACATCCGGTGTCATTGATGAAATGCCGTTCATCAGAGGGAACGAGCCTATAATAAGTCGCGTTGTCCAGCCCACGCCATGACAGCGTCGGACCAAGTTCGTTTCCCTCGCAGGTATGATTGTACACCACATCAAGGATAACCTCGATCCCGGCGGCATGCAGGCGACGGATGGCGCCCCGCATTTCATGCAGCGACCCGTCGGACAGGTACGCCGCATGCGGGGCGAAAAATCCCAGCGTACTGTACCCCCAGTAATTCGTAAGACCCCGTTCCAACAGGAACCGGTCGCGCGCGAATGCCTGCACCGGCATGAGCTCAAGCGAGGTCACACCAAGTTTTGTCAGATATTCAAGGGTGCGCGGATGTGACAGGGCACGAAACGTGCCACGTTCGGCCACCGGCACGTCCTCACGCAGGATGGACATACCGCGTACATGGGCCTCCATAATGACCGCCTGTCCCCACGGCACGTCCGGCAGGTGGTCATCACCCCATGCGCAGGCCTCTCCACCCACGACACATTTGGGCATTGCCTGTCCACTATCGCGCCGATCGAACGACAGATCACCACGCGATGCGCCGATACGATATCCGAACAACGCATCCGACCACACCAACGCACCATGCAAACCACGCGCATAGGGATCAAGCAACAGCTTGTGCGGGTTGAATCGGTGTCCGCGCATCGGGTCATAAGGACCAAAGGCACGAAACCCATAGAGCAGGCCGGGGCGGGCGTCAGGCAGGTAGCCATGCCAGACTTCATCGGTGAATTCAGGCAGGCACATCCGCGCCACTTCCCTGCGTCCCACCTTATCGAAGATACACAGGTCGATACGCTGCGCATGTGCGGAAAATACGGCGAAATTAACCCCCAGCCCATCCCATGTCGCCCCCAGCGGATAGGGCCTGCCCGCATGCAGGGTGGTTGGCCAGGGCGTCGTCATGACGCCACCCGCGCCATGCAGAGATACAGCACCCCAAGCGGCGGCAGCGTCAGCACACAGGCCTCGGCATATCCATGGATTACATATGGATGGCTGTGGACGCCGCCGCCATTCCCGACACCCGATCCACCATATTCGCGTGCGTCGCTATTGAAGAGTTCATGCCAGTATCCACCATGGGGCACACCGACATGATAGTCGTGGCGCACCGATGGCGTCATGTTGCATACAATCAGAACAGGCGCGCTTTCCCCATCATCGCGTATCCATGCAAAGACATTGTTGGCCGTGTCATCGGCGATGACCCAGGCAAAGCTGGCAGGGACGCACTCTCTACGATGCAGGGCGGGACAGGCACGATAGAGGTGATTGATATCCGCCACCATCCGCTGCGTTCCCACCGCAAAAGGCAGGCAGGCCGCATCCCACGCCAGTTGCCCATCCGGGTTCCAAGGGATTTCCTGCGCGAATTCCTGTCCCATGAACACAAGCTTCCTGCCCGGCCATGCCCACAGGAAAGACAGATATATGCGCCACGCCGCATGCCGGCGCCACGCATCCCCCGGCAACTGCGAAAACAGCGAAGGCACATCCCCCGCATTACCCGCATCTGCAGAACACAGGATGTATTTCCCGGAAAACGCCTGCGCCGACGCCGCAATGATGTCCAAATGCCGCGCCCCCCGCCACAGCGCTTCCTGCGCCAGATAGGCACCCACCCTGCATGGGACGGCAGTGCACGATTGCAGCGAAAAACCCCATCCACCACGTGACACCGGCACCGTGGCATCAGGACCTGTCGACCCGCCGGATGCAATGACCAGCGCACCGGGCACCCGCTGCGCAATGACTTCGTTCAGTTCACGCAGGAAACTGATGATTTCGTCATGACGTTCCCCCGCACAGCCACGCATATCCACGCGCAGACCATCGACATGACAATGTTCCAGCCACATCAGGGCGCTTGAAATCAGGAAACCGCGCACCTCCGCACGATGAAGGTTGTAAAACAGGGGAGGGCCCTCCAGCACGGACCGCTCATGCGGGTGGGAATGCGGATGTTCATACAGCGCCATGCCATCAAAACAGGCAATGCCGTGCAGGTCCGGCGGCAACCGGTCGGGTATCCAGTCCATGATCACACCAAGCCCCGCACGATGACAGGCATCGACAAGCCGGCAGAACCCCTCTGGCGGGCCATGCCGGGCCGAAGGGCGGAACAGGCCAAGCGGCGCGCATTCCCACACCCCACCTGAAAGCAGTTCCATGACCGGCAGGAAACCGACATGCGTAAACCCGGCCGCCTGGACATAGGGGACAAGTTCGGATGCAAGTGCATCCCACGACATGGTCAGCGCCGGGTCCCCCTTTGGCCGACGCCATGACGCGGCATGCACTTCGTATATCGTTATTGGGGCATCATCGGCCTGCAGGCGTGCGCGGTCGCACATCCATGTCGCATCCGTCCAGATGGGAGGGGCTGACGATGCAATGACCGATGCGGTCGCAGGCGGTATTTCCGCATCCCGTGCAAACGGGTCTGCCTTATGCGGGACAATCCGCCCCTCCTGGTCAAGGATTTCGTATTTATAACGTTCACCGGCCCCGATACCGGGGATGAAAATTTCCCATATCCCCGCCTCATGACGCAGCCGCATCGGGTGGCGTCCGCCGTCCCATATATTGAAATCCCCAATGACCGAAACACGCCGCGCATGGGGGGCCCATACCGCAAAACGCACACCGGCCACCGTATCGACCTGAAGGGGATGCGCCCCCATGATCCGTTCCAACCCGGCGGCATGGCCATTGCGGAACAGTTCAAGTTCGCGTTCATTAAGCAGCGGAGGAAAAGAATAGGGATCCTCCGTTTCCTCCACCCCATCGGCCCATGTGATCTTAAGGCGATAGGAAATACCGGCGGGGATGTGCCCGATATACAGGCCCGTATCCCCAATCCGGCGCATCGCACGTTCGCCCCATCCCCCCTGCGGACGACCAATCAGCAGGCGTACACGTCGTGCATCGCGGCAAAAGACACGCACGATATCAACGCCACCGGCATTATGGCGGCCCAGGATGGAAAATGGGGCCCCGCATGTACCCTCCAGCAGCGCGTCCGTTCCATCCGGCAGGGCATAAAGGATCTTGTCATCTAATCTGGGCATTGCTCGACCATCCCCGCATGTCCCAAACCCCGCTGCGTGCTCCACCCGGTCTGTCGCATCCATTATTGCCCGGAACGCGGCAGGGGGGCACGCAGGCGGGGCTGGCGCGCAATCCTGCGCCGGGCGGCGGCCACGTGATCCATGTGATGAAGAGGGACCACATTCCCCCCGATGTCCCCCTTCAAGCGGGCACGGGCGACGACCGTGCGAAAAAGATCTGCATATTGCGCGGCCTTTTGTGTCCATGACACGTCATAGGCCACGGCATTACGCTGCAATGCGGACCAGGCCTGCCTGTCACGGAAGGTCACATGCGCGCGCCGGACAGCACCAAGCAGCGTTCCTGCGTCCACTGGTGAAAACAGGAACCCTGTCGCAGCATTCCCCGCGATGGCCGCCGCGTTGGCATCGACAATGGTATCCGCAAGCCCCCCCACACGCGCAGCAATCGGCACGCCGCCGTAATGGCATGCACTCATCTGCGTCAGGCCACACGGTTCGAAGCGTGAAGGCATGAGTAATGCATCCACCGACGCAGGCATCCGATGGCCGAGCGCCTCGCTATACCCGATATGACAGGCAAAACGACGCGGAAACCGGCGTTGCAGCATGGAAAGTTCACGCTGGATCGATAGGTTGCCGCTTCCCACCACCACGAGCTGGATATTATCACGAAAGATATCCGCCACCACATCAGGCAGCAGATCGACACCTTTTTGCATCGTCAGGCGACTGACACTCCCCAACAGGAATGCATCCGGGTCCTGTGGCAGGCCGAATTCCGCCTGAAATGCGCGCTTGTTCGCTTCCCGCCCTGCAATATCGCGCAGGCGATAGGGGAAATGCACATCAGGATCATGTTCAGGATTCCAGATATCGGTATCAATCCCGTTCAGTATGCCCGTCAGGGTCTGCGTCCGCGCCCGCAGCAGACCGTCCAACCCCATCCCGCCTTCTGGCGTCTGGATTTCGCGTGCATAGGTGGGGGAGACGGTCGTAATCCAGTCGGCAAAGTAAATCCCGGCCTTCAGGAACCCGACCTGCCCATAATACTCCACCCCCTCCATCCGCAGCGCATCCGCAGGCAGGCCCAGCCGCATGAGGGTGGAAGCAGGAAAGCATCCCTGGAACGACAGGTTATGAATCGTCTGCACGACAGGCGGTGCCGCGTGCTGGTCATAATGCAGATAGGCCGCCGTCAATCCCGCCTGCCAATCATGGGCCTGCACCAGATCGGGGCGATACCCCTCCACCATTCCCTGTGCGATATACGCAGCCGCGCGCGACAGCGCGGCAAAACGGATGTCATTGTCAGGCCAGTCATTTCCGTCGGGGCCAACATATGGATCCCCCCCACGATCATACAAGGCAGGGATATCGAGTATGAAAATATCATTCCCATACAGGCTATTTTCCAATATCTCAGCCCTATGCCCCAACAGGTCCGCAAACCGTGCGACGCAACGCGCATGTTCCCGCCCCGCGAGTACTGCACGATATCCCGGCAGCAACGTGCGCGTACGGATGCCATGCCCCGATAAGGCGCGGGGAAGGGTGCCGACTATATCGCCCAGCCCTCCTGTCTTCACAAAAGGAAACATTTCCGATGCAACCGAGAGCAGTTCCACTGGGCTGGCAGGATGCAGATTGGCAAGACTCATCCGCTGGATGTCCCCATTTGAAAAAACCATGGAATAGTCTGTTTTTGTGCAACGCAGCCTGGGCATAACAGTGCGACAATCACGGTTAAGTGATATCCAGCCCGAGAACGGCAAAAATAATACCGAGCCTGTAAGTTACTTCATCGACTCACGGTATTAATAATATGAAATAATATGCCAATGAAATATTTCAAAACATCCATCCGCAAGCATATTGAAATGCCATAATCTTCGATGGATTTAACAAAAACAATTACAAATAAACATTTTTTTTGAAATGTAATGTCCGATAAATTTATCAAATGATTATTCCAGACTGTTTTTTCCTACCATCAGGCACAACGTAATCCACACCATGCCCATGAGCCGGAACAGCACGACCCGGACAGCGTGGCGTGACATGTCAACATCCAATAGGCCGTCGGTGCCGGATGATCTGCGTCAATTACTGCCACGCATGAATAACGTATGAGAAAGATGCCTGAAGACCTTTATGGAAATGTGGATGTGAACATGCATATTTAAGCTAAACCGCCTGTCTGTGTGCCAATCGTTGCAAAACAGACACAGCGTTGCATTTCGACATCGCTTTTTTACATAATAATTCCCACATCCTGCGCAGCCCGCCGTAATCGCACGAAAAAACCGGATCATCGCCATTTCCCGTCTCGACGGGGGGACATTTCATCCTTTACAGATTGTTCCTGAATCAAAGAGATGTTCCCGTGATTGTCCCAGCGGGTGCCCCTGATATCCCCCAAATCCTTTCACGGAGCCACCAATGTCCAATCAGATCAGTCCCCTGGCAGGAAAGCCCGCCCCGGATTCCATCCTGGTCAACATTCCCCGCCTGATGACCGCCTACTTCGCAGGCAAGCCAGACCCGAAAATTCCGACACAGCGGGTGTCCTTTGGCACATCAGGACACCGGGGCTCCTCCCTCAGCAACAGTTTCAACGAACATCACATCCTGGCCATCAGCCAGGCGATCTGCCTGTACCGGGCGCAGGCGGGGATCACCGGGCCGCTGTTCATTGGCATTGACACACATGCCCTGTCCGAAGCGGCACTGGCCAGCGCGTTGGAGGTTTTCGCCGCCAACAAGGTGGAGGTGATGATTGACCAGGACGGCGGCTATACCCCCACGCCGGTCATTTCCCACGCCATCCTGACCTATAACCATGGCCGCAAATCGGGACTGGCGGATGGTGTCGTCATTACGCCCTCCCACAATCCCCCCGAAGATGGAGGGTTCAAATACAACCCCCCCAATGGTGGCCCTGCGGATACCGACGTCACGACATGGATACAGGACAAGGCCAACGCCTTCCTTGAAACGAAGATGGAAGGCGTACACCGGATTGCATATGCGCAGGCACTAAAGTCCCCACACGTCCATAAATACGATTATATCACGCCATATGTGGCGGACCTTGAAAACGTCGTTGACATGGCCGCGATCCGGGACGCGGGCGTGAAGATCGGCATCGACCCGCTGGGTGGCGCGGCGGTTCATTACTGGAAACCGATCATCGAACGGTATGGCATCAATGCAACGATCGTCAGCGAACAGGTCGATCCGACCTTCAGCTTCATGACGGCGGACTGGGATGGCAAGATCCGCATGGATTGCTCATCCCCCTACGCGATGGCGCGCCTGATCGACCTGCGTGATAAATTCGATGTTGCCTTCGCCAACGATACCGATGCCGACCGCCACGGGATTGTCACCCGTACAGCCGGGTTGATGAATCCCAATCACTATCTTTCCGCCGCCATTGCCTACCTGTTCGAACACCGTGCGGGATGGAGCAGGGACGCTGGCGTTGGCATCACCTTGGTCAGCAGCGCGATGATCGAACGTGTCGCCGGCATGCTGGGACGTAAGTTCGTGGAAATGCCCGTCGGGTTCAAATGGTTCGTTGATGGGCTGAATACCGGATCTCTGGGCTTTTGTGGGGAGGAAAGTGCTGGCGCATCATTCCTGCGCACGGATGCGGGCGCATGGTCAACGGACAAGGACGGCATCATCCTGGGCCTGCTGGCGGCGGAAATCACGGCCAAGACCAAGCTGGACCCCAGCCAGATCTATACGCAGTTGACTGAAAAGCTGGGCACGCCTTTCTACGCCCGTATTGATGTGGCGGCTGATCCCGAACAAAAGGCACTGCTCAAGAAGGTGACGGCCGAACAACTGGCCTATCTGACGGAACTTGGGGGACAGCCGGTCCGTGCAAAGCTGACGAAGGCGCCGGGCAACGATGTCGCGTTTGGCGGCATCAAGATCACGGCAAAGGACGGCTGGTTCGCCGTGCGCCCGTCGGGAACGGAAAATGTCTACAAGATTTATGCTGAAAGCTTCATCAGCGCGGACCATCTGCGGCAAATCCAGCAAGAAGCACAACAGGTCGTCTCGACCTTGTTCGAAAGGGCCAAGGCCTGATCCCATGGCCTGATCCCCAAGGCATGCCTCATGGCGGTCCGGGTCATCAAATGACCCGGACCCACATCACAGGGATCAAACCTTATTATGTGAAAAAGGGCTGAAGGTCTTGGCGGGCCTTCAGCCCTTCGGCTTTACGCCCTGCACACCCGCAAGAAAGATCTGCACCGCCACGCCGGTATGATGACGGATCGTTTCGCATGTTGGCGCTTGTGTCGCACACCCCAGTGCCTGCAGCAAAAAATCCCCAACGGTCATACCAAACAGCATCTTGCCCCAGAGCCGGACATTGGTGTTGGAATATCCCTGCTGCCTGCAATAAGCCTGCAACCATGCCTCAAGCGCGTTATCCTCGCCCCCGGCCTCAAGGGCTGCCATAATTTCGCGGACATACCCTGATTCGGAACTTTCTGCGATGATTGCGCGGATAAGGGAGATGCGGTCAGGGCGCAGGATCGTACACGCCAGATCGATCAGAAGGGTGGAAAGTTCCTCTTCCGCTGTCATGGCATCCGGTGCGACCTGCGGCTTTACATCAAACAGGCGCTCCCTGATCAGGATCTGAAACAGCTCCAGCTTGGACGGAAACATCTTGTACAGGGTCCGCTTGGACATGCCTGAACATTCAGCAACCTTGTCCATAGACGCGCCGTGATAGCCATGCTTTTGCAGAACCTTGCACGCGGCCTCCAGGATACGCTCCCGCCGCACGCATTCCTCCATCTCTGGCGGGCGTCCGCAGCGGGGCTTTTCCTCCATAAAGGCCTGGCTCGCCTCATTCAATTTATGGCTGTTGCTGTTTTCCATCACCTCGCCCAGTTACGTGCGCCACATCATCATGACGGCTTGACCGCCCTATGGAGACGATATAGTTTTCGTTTATCAGAAAACCAAGTGGTTTCTTTACCCCATCTCCGCCGAGCACGTCATGCATGTTACGTCTTGAGACAGAATTTTCAGGATGCTGCGGGAGACAGACTGTAAAGGCAAGGTCAAGATTGTGAAAAGCCAGCATTATTTTCAGGCCCTCGCCCCTGTTGCTGTCCTGCTTGTTCTGGCGGGCTGCAATCGCAAGGCGGCCGCCCCTGCGATACAGCCACAGCAGGTCAGCGTGGTGACGCTCAGGGCGCAGCCTGTTGAAATCCATACCAGCCTGCCAGGACGCACGGAAGCCTTTGAAATCGCGCAGGTCCGCCCGCAGGTCAGCGGTGTGATCGAACAACGCCTGTTTGTCGAAGGCAGCGATGTCAAGGCCGGGCAGCAACTTTACCAGATCTATGCCGCACCGTATCAGGCCGCCTATGATTCGGCACGGGGGCAGCTTATCCGCGCACAGGCAGCCGAACTGACGGCCCATGCGAAACTGACCCGCTATGGTCCGCTCTTGCGCGCCCATGCCGTCAGCCAGCAGGATTATGACGATGCCCTTGCCGCAGACAAGGAAGCGCAGGGAGAAATCCTGACCGCGCAGGGGCAGGTGGAACGCGCCGCGGTGGACCTTGGCTATACCAAGATGAATGCCCCCATCAGCGGGCGGATCGGTCGGTCCATCCTGACGGTTGGCGCGCTGGCCATCGCGAACCAGAGCAATAACGTCGCGATCGTAACGCGGCTTGACCCGATTTATGTCGATGTCAACCTGCCGGCCACCGAACTGCTGCGTTTCCGTCGCGAACTGGCACAGGGACGCCTGCAGCGCGAAGGCGATAATGCCGCCAGCATCTCCTTGCAACTGGAGGACGGCACGCCATACGAACATGCAGGCCGGATGGAATTTTCCGAAGTCAATGTCGATGAGTCAACCGCCACCGTAGTGGTGCGCGCAATCATGCCCAACCCGGACAAGCTGCTGCTGCCGGGGATGTACGTGCATGCGCAACTGACCGAAGGAACGGACCCACAGGCCCTGCTGGTACCGCAAGAAGCCGTCAGCCGCAATTCCCATGGCGACCCGCAGGTGTGGGTCGTGGATCAGGACAACAAGGTGTCGCTACGCCAGATCCAGACATCCCAGGCAATCGGTACAAGCTGGCTGGTAACGAACGGGATCAAAAGCGGGGAGCGGGTCGTCACCGTGGGCCTGCAAAAGATCCACCCCGGTGCGACAGTAACCCCCATCGAGGCCCAGCCTGCGGGCAAGGCAGGGTAAAGTCATGTCCCTTTCACGTTTCTTCATTGATCGCCCGGTCTTTGCCTGGGTGATTGGCATCATCATCATGCTGGTGGGCGGACTGTCGATCTTTGCGCTGCCGATCGCACAATACCCCAGCATTGCCCCCCCACAGATCGCGATCAGCGTGACCTATCCCGGCGCATCCGCCGATACGGTCAACAACACCGTCGTACGCCCCATCCTGCAACAGATGTTCGGGCTCGATCACCTCGAATACATCTCGGCGCAATCCTATGCGTCGGGGCAGATGGAAATCGACCTGACCTTCGCACAGGGAACCAATCCCGATATCGCGCAGGTCCAGGTGCAGAACAAGCTGCAGCTTGCGCAGCCCAAGCTGCCGACCGAAGTCACCGCGCAGGGACTGAGCATCACCAAAGCCGTCAAGAACTTCATGATGGTGATTGCATTCATCTCCACCGACGGCAGCATGAATGGCGCGGATATCGCCGATTACGTGGCATCGAACATTTCCGATCCCCTCAGCCGTGTCACCGGCGTGGGCGACCATACGCTGTTCGGGGCGGAATATGCGATGCGCATATGGCTTGACCCGTCCAAGCTGTATAAATACGCCGTAACGGTGGGTGATGTGCAGGCCGCGATCCAGGCACAGAACATACAGGTCTCGTCCGGTGAACTCGGCGGGCTGCCTGCACGGGCAGGGACACGGCTTGACGCCACCATCATTGGTCCGACGCGCCTGACCTCGACCGAGGAGTTCAATAATATCCTTATCCGGGTCCAGCAGGATGGCTCCCAGGTGCGCATACGCGATATCGCACGTGTGGAACTCGGGCCGCAGACCTATAATACCAACTCTTTTTATAACAACATGCCTGCATCGGGCATGGCACTGAAACTGGCGCCGGGCGCCAATCAGCTCAAGACCGAAACGGCGGTACGCGAACAGATCGCGGAGCTGGAGAAATTCTTCCCCCCCGGACTGAAGACAGTTTATCCGCTTGATACGGAACCGTTCATTGTCCTGTCGATCAAGGAAGTCATCATCACGCTGATGGAGGCGATTGCCCTCGTGTTCGTGGTGATGCTGATTTTCCTGC
Source organism: Novacetimonas hansenii JCM 7643 (assembly GCF_000964405.1). Lineage (GTDB taxonomy): Bacteria > Pseudomonadota > Alphaproteobacteria > Acetobacterales > Acetobacteraceae > Novacetimonas > Novacetimonas hansenii. The sequence goes on along the minus strand of NZ_BANE01000055.1, from coordinate 3,860 downwards.
AGAACTTCCGTGCGACGCTGATCCCGACCATTGCGGTTCCGATCGTGTTGCTGGGCACGTTTGGCATCCTTGCGGCCCTGGGCTTCTCCATCAATACCCTGACCATGCTGGCCATGGTGCTGGCGGTCGGGCTGCTGGTGGATGATGCGATTGTCGTTGTCGAAAACGTCGAACGTGTCATGACGGAAAAGAACCTGTCCCCCGTGGAGGCGGCGCGACAGTCCATGGACGAGATCTCTGGCGCGCTGGTGGGGATCGTGCTGGTGCTGACGGCTGTGTTCCTGCCGATGGCGGCCTTCAGTGGATCGACCGGCGTGATCTATCGCCAGTTTTCGATCACCATCGTCGCCGCAATGTGGCTGTCGGTGCTGGTGGCTATGGTCATTACCCCTGCATTGTGCGCAACGATGCTCAAACCCGGCACGCATGAAAAGACCAAGGGCCCGGCCGGCTGGTTCAACCGTCATTTCACACGGATGACCGCAGGATACATGAAGGGTGTGACCCGCATTATCCGGCATGCCGGCACTGGAATGCTTGCCTTTGCGCTGGTGACTGCCGGCGTGGGGTACCTGTTCATGAAGCTGCCAAGCGGCTTCCTGCCGGACGAAGATCAGGGCCTGATTTTCGGTCAGATCACGATGCCGCCTGGCACCCCGATGGAGCAGACCGCAATCATCAACCACAAGGTCGCGGACTATATCCTCAAGACCGAAGGGAAGAATGTCGAATCCGTCTATTCCATGAACGGCTTCAACTTTGCGGGGCAGGGACAGACGGCGGGGGCGTTCTTCATCCGCCTCAAGGATTGGGACGAACGTCCGTCCGCGTCCCAATCCTCTGCCGCGATCGCAATGCGCATCATGATGCATTTCTGGAGCGACCCCGTGGCCCAGATATTTGCCATCAATCCGCCTGCCGTGCTGGAACTGGGTAATGCCAGTGGCTTTGACCTGGAACTGGAGGACAGGGGACACCTTGGCCATGACAAGCTTCTGGCCGCGCGCAACATGGTGCTGGGCATGGCCAGCAAGGATCATCGCCTTGTGGCCGTGCGTCCCAACGGGATGGAAGACGCACCGCAATATCACCTTGATATTGATCGGGAAAAAGCAAACGCGCTTGGTGTGACCATCGCCGATATCAACACCACGGTCGAAGGCGCACTGGGGTCGATCTACGTAAACCAGTTCCTGCGTGATGACCGTGTCAAGCAGGTCTATATCCAGGGCGAACCCGACGCCCGCATGATTCCCGATGACCTGAACAAATGGTATATCCGCAATGCAAGCGGTTCCCTTGTGCCATTCAACTCGTTCGTATCCGGCACATGGATCATGGGGCCGCAGAAGGTCGAGGATTATAATGGCCTCAACGCCTTTGAAATCCTTGGTCAGCCCGCTGCGGGCTTCAGTTCGGGTGATTCCATCGCGGCGATCAAGGAGATCCTGGCCAAGCTTCCAACCGGGATCGGGTATGAATGGACCGGCCTGTCCTATGAACAGATTGCGTCCGGTTCCTCCACCGGGCCACTTTATGCACTGGCGGTCATCGTTATCCTGCTGTGCCTTGCCGCATTGTATGAAAGCTGGGCCATCCCCTTCGCCGTGCTGCTGGTGATCCCGCTTGGCGTATTGGGGGCGATTGTCGCAACGCTTTCACGTGGGCTTGCCAACGACGTTTATTTCCAGGTGGGGCTTCTGACCACCGTCGGGCTGGCGGTCAAGAACGCCATCCTGATCGTGGAATTCGCCAAGGCCTTTTTCGAGCAGGGCAAGACGCTTGAGGACTCTGTCATGGAAGCAGGACGCGAACGCCTGCGTCCGATCCTGATGACATCAATCGCATTTGTGGTCGGCGTCTTCCCGCTGGCGATTGCATCGGGTGCAGGATCGGCCGCACGTGTCGCCATTGGCACGGCCGTCGTAGGCGGCATGCTGACGGCGACATTACTGGCGGTCTATTTCGTGCCGCTATTCTTTGTCGTGGTCCTGCGCCTGTTCAAGGTGCGCCGCATGAATGAACGCGTGCAACCCGCCACAGCCCCAGAAATCGCGGGGAGAGAACAATAATGAAAAGGTTTTCCTTGCATGGTATAACGCTTGGTGCCGCTGCGGCGCTGCTGGCGGGCTGTACCATGATCCCCCATTATCACCGGCCCGTCGCGCCGGTTTCCCAAAACTGGCCGACCTATGGCGGTGACAGCCAGCCGATGGCGCAAAACACGCTATCGGCCAACCTTGGCTGGTCGGAATTCTTCACGGACCCACGTCTAAAGGCGCTGATTGCCATCGCCATCCGTGAAAACCGCGACCTGCGCGAAGCCGCAGCCAATATCCGCCGTGCGCAGGGACAGTTTGATATCCAGCATGCCACCCTTTTCCCCCAGATTGGCGGCAATGGCGAAGCCATGTTCCAGGCTCCATCCAGTGCTGCGGGTCTGAGCTTCGCACCAGGCCTTGATGCGCAGGCCAACCCGCCGATGTTCAAGTATTTCAACATGGGTATCGGTTTTTCATCGTATGAAATCGACCTGTTCGGACGTATCCGCAGCCTGTCGCGTGAGGCCGCGGAACATGCACTGATGCAGCGCGAAAATGCCCGCGCCATGCTGATCAGCATCATTTCGCAGGTTGCAAACGCCTATATTTCCTGGCTAGGCGATCAAGAAGCACTCAAGCTGTCGCAGGCCACGCAGGCATCACAGCAGGCGACGCTCGACATGATCCGCGCCAAGTTCGAACATGGCGAAGCCGATCAGCTTACCTTGCGCCAATCCGAAACGCAGGTGGAACAAAGTGCCGCCTTCCTTGCTGACTCCCAACGACGTGTGGCGCAGGACAAGAACCTGATTACCCTGCTGATTGGTGCACCGATCCCCGATAATCTGCCCCCGGCCAGCCCTTTTGGGCAGCAGACGATGATGCAGGACCTGCCACCGGGCCTACCGTCCGATGTGCTGGAACACCGCCCGGATATCATCTCGGCGGAACATGATCTGAAGGCTGCCAATGCCGATATCGGCGCAGCAAAGGCGGCCTTCTATCCCCGCATCACCCTGACCGCATCCGACGGAATCAGCAGCCTGCAACCGCATCGCCTGTTTACGGCAGCAGCGACAACGTGGGGGGTCTCACCACAGTTGCAGGTGCCCCTTCTGACATGGGGACAAAATAGCGGAAATCTGAAGGCATCCCGTGCGGAACGGAACGTCAAGGCGGCCGCCTATGAAAAAACGATCCAGACCGCATTCCGCGAAGTCGCGGATGCATTGGCGGGCCGTGCCGCCTATCATGATGAAGGAATACAGGTGGACAGGTTGGTCGCGTCCTCGGCTGATTCCTACCGCTTGGCCAAGATGCGTTATGACGCAGGGACAGATTCATATCTGACCTCGCTGGAATCCCAACGTTCGCTCTATCAGGCACAGCAATGGCAGATTTTCGTTCTGGTTTCTAAATACCAGAACCTGGTCACGCTGTACCGTGCACTGGGCGGGGGATGGACGGAAAAGACGGTCCAAAATACGACCATTACGGCCAAATCACAGGATAAACATGGATAAGGCCCGGGCCAACTGCATTCATAAATGCAGTTGGCCCGTTTTTAAATGGTTTGTTGAAAACTGCTTTAAAATACGGGACAGCACGACTTTCCGGAAAAATTATTCCTTATCCTTCATGCAAAACACTGGATTTTTTGAAAATTTCTCCGATCAATTCGTTTAGAGATTGTTTGAAAACCACTCATTGATAAAAAATAAGAAAATTTTTTGGGGTGCCGCCTTTTTTTCAGGGCCTGTTTGGGATTAAGTTTTCTAAAGGATCCAGATGTGTTTCAAAGATCCTATGGATCGCTTC
>NZ_BANE01000056.1 GCF_000964405.1 Novacetimonas hansenii JCM 7643 | reverse complement strand
GCGGCGTCTTTCGAAGCTTTTTGGAAAAAGCTTCACCAAAAAACTTTATAATTTCAGGGCGTTATTGAGCCTGACTTTTCAGATGGCCTCTAAAACAAACCACTGTATCGGCAATGATAAAAGCGTCTGGGCGTTGTCTTTTTTTCAGAAATGCAATGGTTTTCAAAGCTTTTTTTGGGAAAAGTTTCACCATAAAAATTCTTGGGATTATGGTGGGTTGTCCTGTTTTTCAGACAGTCTTTTTTAACATGGATCTCTTCTCTTTTCAGGGGATTACTTGAAAAGAGAAGAGATCCCCAGTGTGACTGTTACCAGTGTGGCTATTATTCGTACCGGTGCCCGTTGACCGTTACATATCCCGCGATGGGCCAGTTCCGGCCTGTGCCGTGGTGGGTCCAGTCGATGCCCTGACTGCGCATATTGTCGAAGTAATAGCGCCCGACAACATCCACATCATCACCCTTGGCCACCCATGGCCATTGTGGTGCCTGCATGCGGTCAAGATCCGAAACGATACGGATGGAAATACCCGACCCTACATCGACATAGAAATAACCGTGCCAGCCACTGCGCGTCCGGCGCGCGCGGGAAACGGCAATGACCCGACCGCAGACATGTTCGGCCAGGTCGGCATTGCGGGTATGGCGTTCCTCGTTCTCGAACTTGCGCTGATCCTCAAGGAACCTGTGGTTGTCGCAGGTGGGGGAAACGGAAACGGACTCTCCCCATGCCCATGCGGTCGCACTGGTCATCACCTGTGCGACGGTCATCAACATGGCGCCCGCGCAGGCGGATCGCAGCAGGGTCAGGCGTGCCGACATTACAGTCCTCATTCTGTTACTTCATGTCTTCCATGCGTATGATGCGTGCGCGCGTCAATGACCCGCGCACGCATGCGTTATATGCAGATGGGGCCTATGGCTTTTCCGCCATCAATTGCTGGCGTGCCTTTTTCATTTCCGCCCGTGCCGTGGCGTCCAGTTTGGGTGTCTGGAGGTCGAGTTGTTCAAGTGCTGCGATCAGCGCCTCGATCACCACCAGGCGGGCAAACCATTTCTGGTCCGCCGGGACGATGAACCAAGGGGCATGTGGGCTTGCCGTATTGCGGATCGCCTGTTCATACGCCTCCTGATAGCTGTCCCAGTATCCGCGTTCATGGATATCGGCAGATGAAAATTTCCAGTTCTTGTCTGGATGGTTGATGCGCGACAGGAAACGCTTGCGCTGTTCATCCTTGGACAGGTGCAGGAAGAATTTGACGACTACCGTGCCCTGTCGCGCCAAGTATTCCTCGAAATGGCGGATATCGCGGTAACGGTCATCCCACAATGTGGGGGATTTGCGCAGTTGTGGGGGAATTTTCTGGTTTTCAAGGATTTCGGGATGCACCCGTGTGACCAGAACTTCTTCGTAATAACTGCGATTGAAGATGCCGATATGCCCACCCTGCGGCAGGGCCAGATGTTCGCGCCACAGATAGTCATGGGCCAGTTCAACGGGGCCGGGTTGCTTGAAGGAGGTCACATTGACCCCTTCGGGATTGATGCCGGACATCACATGTTTGATGACGCCATCCTTGCCCGCCGCATCCAGCGCCTGCAACACCATCAGCATCGACCATTGCCCATTGGCATATAGCCGTGCCTGAAGTTCCGACAGGTGGCCGATCCGTTCATACAGTCGCCGCTTGCCAACCTTTTTTGCCAGCCCGCAATCCTGCGCCGCACGTGTCGGGTGGGCGGACAGCCTGAAATCCGTCCCGTCAGTGATACGAAAACGTGTCGCCAGTTCGACCTGCTTTGCAATGGTGGCGGCATCGGATTGGGATGCGGTGTTGCTTTTGGTCTTGTCCTGCATGGGTATGACTCAGTCCTTCATGCCCTTGACGACGGCAAGACCGCCCGCAGCCTGGCAGGTCGGCATCATTTCAATCTGGTTGATGTTGACATGGGCGGGCAGGTTCACGACCCAGGACACCGTTTCCGCAATGTCATCGGGTTGCAGGGGATGCGTACCTTCATACACGGCTGCCGCCTTTGCATCGTCGCGCAGGCGCACATTGCTGAATTCGCTGCCACCGCACAGGCCGGGCGCGATATTGGTGACGCGGACATTCTTGCCCAGCAGGTCGCAGCGCAGGTTACGCATGAACTGTTCCACGAATGCCTTGGTCGCGCCATAGACGTTGCCACCGACATAGGGATAGATCCCGGCCGTGCTGCCCAACGCGACAATATGCCCGCGATCACGCGCAATCATGCCCGGCAGCAGCACGCGTGTCAGTTCCGCCATGCCCGTGACATTCGTTGCGATCATGCGTTCCCAGTCACTGATATCGCTGTCCTGTGCCTTGGCGATACCAAGGGCAAGGCCGGCATTATTCACCAGGACATCAATCGCACGCCATTGTGCCGGCAGTGCATCGGGCAGGGACGCGATGGCCGCCTTGTCCATCATGTCGAGACGGAAAGGAAGCAGCGCCGAGCCCAGTTGGCCCGCCAGTGCGTCAAGTCGTTCCTGTCGTCGGCCTGTCGCGATCACGCGATATCCGTCGCGTACCAGCCGTTCGGCAATGGCCTTTCCAAATCCGGCGGTGGCACCGGTGACAAGGGCGATCTTCGACATGTGGCGATCCTTTCGTTTTATGCAGGGTATCGGGTTGTAAAGGATGTCTCGTTGTAAAGGATGTCTGGCCAGACAGTGTGGCGGTGTTGGGCGACATATTCAAATTCGCAACCCGCATGTGCCAGGCTCCGTCCATGTGGACAGGTATTGCATGAAACGGTTGCAAAAGGGGGGGGATGTGGTTCTATCCTCAGGCCATGCCAAAAATATCCATGACAGCAGGCCATGACCTGACCGGACATTTGCTGGTGGCGACCCCGGCACTGATGGATACGCCCTTTGAGCGTAGCGTCATTTACCTGTGTGCCCATTCGGCCGAAGACGGGGCGATGGGGCTGGTGGTCAACCGCCGTCTGGCACAGCCTGTCCTTGATGATGTGCTGGAACAGCTTGGCGTGGCGCCGGTGCCGCCACGGCGGCGGATCGGCCTGTGTGCCGGCGGCCCGGTGGACAGTTCACGTGGCTTTGTCCTGCATTCCGCCGATTGGGAAGGAAATGGCAGCATGGCCGTCAATGACAGCACCGTCCTGACCGCCAGTCTTGATATATTGCGGGTCATTGCCGATGGCGCCGGACCGCAGCATGCCCTGCTGGCAATGGGGCATGCAAGCTGGAAGGCCGGGCAACTCGAAGATGAAATCCTGCGCCACAACGCATGGGTCTGTGCCCCGGCAACGCAGCAGATCGTCTTCAGCCCAGATCATGCGGGCAAGTGGCGGCAGGCACTGGCCAGCATAAATCTCGACCCCGCATGGTTCAGTTCCTGTAGCGGGAACGCGTAACCGGTCATCATGCCCCACGATATGGGGCATGGCCGGCGTCTGGCTGATGCCTGCGTGTGTGCCTCGGCGTGGGCAAACAAAGTTGCCGCTTTGCCCCAGCAAGGGAGAGCAGGCAGAAATTTTATTGACTGGGTGCGCGGCGTGCCCACGGGCTTTTTCAGGCGGGCCACGCTGCTGGTGATTTAAGGTGCCCATATGAAAACAGGGGCCGTTACCGACCCCTGTTCCATATCAACCGACCTTCAGGTCAGCTTGTGTTTCAGTCCGCTGCTTCGGACTCTTTTTCATTGTCGCCTTCATCCCCTTCCGCCGCCGAGGCCGCGGGATCGTGGGAGATGTAGTCGAAGTCCAGCTTGCCGTCCTTAAGCGAGATCTTGACAACGCCACCCTTGACCAGCCTGCCGAACAGCAGTTCTTCGGCCAGTGGCTTCTTGATGTTTTCCTGAATGACGCGTCCCAGCGGACGTGCGCCATACAGGCGGTCATACCCGCGTTCCGCCAGCCATTCCTTCGCCGCCGACGAAATCTCGATCATCACATTGCGATCCGCCAACTGGGCTTCAAGCTGGAAGATGAATTTCTCCACCACGCGGTCCACCACTTCGGGCGGCAGGTGCGCAAAGGGAATGATTGCATCGAGACGGTTGCGGAATTCAGGGGTGAAGATGCGCTTGATGGCCTCTTCATCCTCCCCCTCCCGCCCGTTACGGGCAAAGCCGATGGATTCCTTGCTCAGGTCGGCAGCACCCGCATTTGTCGTCATGATCAGCATGACATTGCGGAAATCAACCGTCTTGCCATTGTGATCCGTCAGGCGACCATGATCCATCACCTGCAACAGCACGTTATACAGGTCAGGATGTGCCTTCTCGATTTCATCAAGCAGCAGGACCGCATGCGGGTGCTGGTCGATGGCGTCGGTCAGCAACCCGCCCTGATCAAACCCGACATAACCCGGCGGTGCGCCAATCAGGCGCGAAATCGAATGACGTTCCATATATTCGGACATGTCAAAGCGGATCAGTTCAATCCCCAGCGTGCTGGCAAGCTGCTTTGCCACCTCGGTCTTGCCCACGCCCGTCGGGCCGGAGAACAGATAGTTCCCGATCGGCTTTTCCGCATCCCGCAGCCCGGCACGCGACAGCTTGATTGCCGCCGTCAGGGCCTCAATCGCCTTGTCCTGCCCATAGACCATGCCCTTGAGGTCGCGTTCGAGCGAGCGCAGCGTCTCCTTGTCGTCCGACGACACGCTCTTGGGCGGGATGCGGGCGATCTTGGCGACGATGTCTTCCACATCCTTCAGGGTGACGGTCTTGCGGCGGCGGTTTTCAGGCACCAGCATGCGTGACGCGCCCACCTCGTCAATGACGTCGATGGCCTTGTCCGGCAGCTTGCGGTCGTGGATGTATTTCGCCGCCAGTTCGACCGCGCCACGGATCGCATCATCGGTATAACGGACCTTGTGGTGCTTTTCGTAATTGACCTTCAGGCCACGCAGGATCTTCACCGCATCGTCGATGGAGGGTTCGGCCACATCGATTTTCTGGAACCGGCGCACCAGCGCCCGATCCTTTTCGAAATGCTGGCGGTATTCCTTGTACGTGGTTGACCCGATGCAGCGCAGTGTCCCCGCCGCCAGCGCGGGTTTCAGCAGGTTGGACGCATCCATCGCCCCGCCCGACGTCGCGCCCGCGCCGATCACGGTGTGGATTTCGTCGATGAACAGGATGCTGCCCGGATTGTTATCGAGTTCGGTCACGACCGCCTTCAGCCGTTCCTCGAAATCACCACGATACCGTGTCCCCGCAAGCAGCGCCCCCATATCCAGAGAATAGATGGTGGAGTGAAGCAGCACTTCGGGCACGTCGCCTTCGACGATGCGCTTGGCCAGTCCTTCGGCAATCGCGGTCTTGCCCACGCCCGGATCACCCACATAAAGCGGGTTGTTCTTCGTGCGACGGCACAGGATCTGGATCGTGCGTTCGATTTCCGAATCGCGCCCGATCAGCGGGTCGATCTTCCCTTCGCTCGCCTTGTCATTGAGGTTGGTGCAATAGGTCGACAGCGCATCCTGGTTTTTCTGCCGGCTCTTGCCGGTTTCCTCACGCTCGGGGTCGGGCCCTTCGGACGGCGTGCCCGCGACCGGGCGGCGCGTCGAACGTTCCGGGGCCTTGGCAATCCCGTGGGAGATGAAGTTGACGGCATCAAGGCGCGTCATGTCCTGCAACTGCAGGAAATAGACGGCATGGCTTTCGCGTTCGGCGAACAGGGCGACCAGCACGTTCGCGCCCGTCACCTCGTCGCGGCCAGTGGACTGCACATGGATCGCGGCGCGCTGGATCACGCGCTGGAACGCCGCCGTCGGCTTTGGGTCAACGGTGCGGTCTGACGCAAGCCCGGCAAGGTCCTTGTCGAGGAATTCTGTCAGGTCGTGACGCAGCTTGTCAAGGTCCACCCCGCAGGCGCGAAAGACCGTGACCGCATCGGGGTCATCGATAAGGGAGAGGAGAAGATGTTCGAGGGTGGCATATTCATGCCGCCGTTCGCTGGCGAGTGTCAGCGCACGATGAAGCGTCTGTTCCAGATTACGTGACAACATGCCGAGACGCTCCTTTTCCAAAGGGGGCCATTGCGACCCCGGGGATCATGACCGGACGATCATGATCTTTGACCCGTTGAGGGGGGAATGCCAGAGGAAATTTGCATAAATCCGCATGAAAGAATGCAAAGGTGGAAAAATGCCTGATCGTGGCCTCAGTCCTTTTCGATCGTGCATTGCAAGGGGTGCTGGTTCTGCCGTGCAAGGTCCATGACCTGCGTGACCTTTGTTTCGGCAACTTCGTAGGTAAAGACACCGCATACGCCGACGCCGCGTTTGTGGACATGCAGCATGATGTCGGTCGCCTCCTCACGCGATTTCTGGAAAAACCGTTCCAGGACGTGGACGACGAACTCCATCGGGGTGTAATCGTCGTTCAGCATCAGCACCTTGTACATTGCCGGCTTGCGGGTTTGTGGCCGGGTGCGGATGACGACGCCCGCCATCCCGTCATCATTCCCATTTTCGCCCGTGCCATCCGGCCTGCGCGGCGGGGTGTTGCCGCCATGTGCGCGTACACGCGGGGATGTCCCGCGATCATGCAGGGTCTTGGTGGCCAATGTAGTGGCGACCAAGATAGTGGCAGCAGGGGAATGCAGGCTTCTGACGGACATGATCCTACCATATTGGAACTCTGTTCCCCGTTGGAAGGGGCTGGTGCCATTATCGGGCATGATTTTTTCGTCTCCTCGCGATTTCGTGTGGCGAAGGGGGTGGGCCATGGGGCGCTGCAATACAAAGTTGCCTTGGGTTTCGGCCATTTTTGCGATTCCGCTCTGGACGTCCGTGCTTTCTGATGTCTAGGATGGTCACAGAATTAATTGTCATATGATGGAGGCCGGGAATGTCCTCGCCCGGTTCCGCACTGGATGATGATCGCCGCATGTCCCCTTTTCCCCGCCGTATGACACGCCTTTTCACTGCACGCGGCACCAGGGTGAAGGTTTCACTGCTGGTGGCGGGTGGACTGGTCGCGGGGCTGTTTGGCGGGGCGGGACAGGCCCGCGCCCAATATGTGGGGCAGATCAGCTCCATCGTCATGGATGCCCGTACCGGCACCGTCCTGTCGCAGTCCAATGCTGACCTGCGCCGCTTTCCCGCCAGCCTGACGAAGCTGATGACCCTTTACCTGACGTTCAAGGCGCTCAGGGCGGGGCGCATCACGCTCGACCAGGTGGTGCCCGTCAGTGCGCATGCTGCCTCCATGGAACCGTCGAAGCTTGGCCTGCGTCCCGGCAGCTATCTTACGGTGGAAGAGGCGATCCTTGCCCTTGTGACGAAATCGGCCAATGACGCGGCCTGTGCATTGGGTGAATTCCTTGGCGCCGGAAGCGAAAGCACCTTCGCGCAGATCATGACGCAGCAGGCCGCGCGCCTGTCGATGAACGATACATCCTTCCGCAATGCATCGGGCCTGCCGAACGAGGAACAGATGACCTCCGCGCGCGACCTTGCGACGCTTGCGCGCCATATCGCACTGGATTTCGGCGAATATTATCATTATTTCGCGGTTCCTGCATTCTATTTCCGCGGCCGCTATGTGCCCAATCATGATCCAATGCTCAAATCCTATCCGGGTGCGGATGGTCTCAAGACCGGATATACCGCCGTTGCCGGGCATAACCTCGTTACCTCCGCCGTGCGTGACAATGTGCGCCTGATCGGGGTGGTCCTGGGGGCCCCGTCGAACGAGACGCGCAATGCCGTGATGGCGGACCTGCTCGACGACAGTTTCCGTGCGGAGGGAATCGCCCCCGTCCAGCGTCCGCTTGTCCTGGCCCGCAACACGGTCGCTGCACGGCGTCGTGCGGCGTTCGGGCATGGTGGTGTGGTGCTGGCCAGTTCACGTTATCGCGCCGATGGCCCCGAGCAGGTCGCCGATGCGTCGATTCCGCTTTCGTATGCCCGGCTGCGGCGTGGGGCGCATCCTGCCGCCGTGCATGTGGTCTCGCATACATCGCATGCCCATCCCGCCGCGCGTGCGCATGTGCATCTTGTCGGGATGGGGCAGGCGCACCATGTCGCCACCGCCCACGCCAAGACGCGCAGCTAGCTCGTCCTCTGCCGCTGACACGGCGCGTCGATGGGGGTATAGAACCTGTCGCCGTTCATGGGATGGCATCGCACCCACCATATCATGGCGTCGGGATCATGCCCCGATGGTCCATGCGGCACGGGTGTGATCACGCGATGATTAGCGACGAAGGGATATCGGCATGGATGGCGACATGAACGAGGGCGCGATCGTCCTGCACTCCCCCGAGGATTTTGTTGGCATGCGCGCGGCGGGGCAGCTTGCGGCGCGGACGCTCGACATGATTACGCCGTATGTGCAGGCGGGGGTGACGACTGGCGAACTTGATGACCGCATCCATGCCTTCATGGTCGCGCAGGGTGGGGTGTCCGCCACGATCGGTTATCGCGGGTATGAAAAGGCAAGCTGCATTTCCATCAACCACGTCGTCTGCCATGGCATTCCCGGTGACAAGGCGCTGAAGGACGGCGATATCCTCAATATCGACGTGACTGTCATCCTTGATGGCTGGTTTGGCGATACCAGCCGTATGTACACGGTCGGCACGCCGTCGATAAAGGCGCAGAACCTGATTGATGCCACCTATGAATCGCTGATGCTGGCCATCAAGGCGGTGCGTCCGGGGGCTACGCTTGGGGATGTGGGTCATGTGATCCAGACCTATGCGGAAGAGCGGCGTTTTTCCGTGGTGCGCGATTTCTGTGGCCATGGCATCGGCCGGACGTTCCATGCCGCACCGAATGTGCTGCATTATGGCCGTCCGGGGCATGGGGTCGTCCTGCGCCCTGGCATGTTCTTCACGATTGAGCCGATGCTTAATATCGGTCGCCCGGATGTAAAGATCCTGGGCGATGGCTGGACCGCCGTGACGCGCGACCGTTCGCTGTCGGCCCAGTTCGAACATATGATGGGTGTGACCGAAGACGGTTGCGAGGTCTTTACCTATTCACCCGCCGGTCTGAACAAGCCGCCTTACAAGACTGCCGGTTAAGCGGGATCACGGCATGTCACTGTCTGTCAGGAATATGAAAATGGTCGCAGGTCTGCGTCTTTCCCCTTCACGCCGGGCGGGTGGCCTGCTGCTTGCGGGTATGTTGCTGCTGTCGGACGGGGTGGCCTGTGCCGCCACCGCTTCCGCCCCCGTGGTGCAGGATGACCCGCTTGCATTTGGTGGCGCGTCCGTGCCGGTGGCATCGCCCCCGCCCGTGGGCGGGCACGAGGGGATGGTCGTCTCCGCCCAGACCCTGGCGTCGCAGGTTGGCGCGCGTATCCTGCACGAGGGCGGGAACGCCGTCGATGCCGCCGTGGCCGTGGGGTATGCCCTTGCCGTTGTCTATCCGGCGGCGGGCAACCTTGGTGGTGGCGGGTTCATGACCCTTCGCCCGGCGAATGGTCCCGCGATTTTCCTTGATTTCCGTGAGCATGCGCCCGGTGCCGCGACTGCTACAATGTTCCAGGACCCGCACGGCAACGTCATTGCCGGCCTTTCGACCAAGGGGTGGAAGGCCGTGGCGATTCCCGGCACCGTCGCCGGGCTGGAACTTGCGCGGCAGCGCTGGGGCCACCTGCCGCGCAAGCAGGTGATGGCGCCCGCCATCGCGCTGGCGCGTGACGGGTTCGTCCTTGTGCCCGGTGATGTCGAACTGATTTCGCATGGCAATGATGATTTCCGCCGTGATCCCGTGGCGCGGCGGTCGTTCCTGCACAGTGACGGCAGTGGCCTTCGGGTGGGGGATCGCCTGGTGCAGCCCGAACTTGCCCGTGTTCTTGAACGGATTTCGCGCAAGGGTACCGATGGGTTTTACGAAGGCCGCACCGCGCGTGAGATCGTGCGTGCCAGCCGTCGCGGCGGCGGATTGCTGACGCGTGCTGACCTGTCAGGATACAGGCCGCGTATCCTGCCGACACTGACGTGCGATTACCGTGGCTATCATATCGACACCGCCCCCCCGCCCAGCGGCGGTGGCGTTGCATTGTGTGAAATGCTGAACATCCTGTCGGGCTATGACATGCATCGCCTCGGGCTTTATACCGTGCCTGCCGTGCAGCGTGAGGTCGAGGCCATGCGCCATGCCTATGCTGACCGGCAGGACCTGGGGGATCCGGCGTTCGTGTCCAACCCGGTCGATCATCTGCTTGATGTGAATTACGCGCGCCAGATCCGTGCCGCCATCCCCAACGCCCGTGCGGTGCCATCGGCCAGCGTAAGGCCCGGCATTGCCGCGACCGAGGGGCAGGAGACGACCCATTATTCCGTAATGGACCGTGATGGCAATGCGGTTGCAGTGACCTATACGCTGAATGGATGGTTCGGGGCGGGCATGGTCGCGGGGCGTACGGGCGTGTTCATGAATGACGAGATGGATGATTTTTCCACCCGTCCGGGTTCGCCCAACATGTTCGGGATCATCGGTAGCAAGGCGAACGAGATCGCGCCGGGCAAGACGCCGCTTTCTTCCATGACGCCAACCGTCATTTCGCGTGATGGAAAACCGGTGATGGTGATCGGCAGCCCGGGTGGATCGCGCATTCCCACCATTGTCCTGTCGGTCGTGCTGGGTGTGATTGATTACGGGCTGGACATCCAGCACGCTGTTGACCTGCCACGGTTGCATGAACAATGGCAGCCCGAACCGGTGCAGATGGAAGCTGGTGCGCTGACGCCCGGTGTCATCGCAAAGCTTCAGCATGAAGGCTACAGCTTCAAGGTCTATCCCCACTGGGGCGTGGCGGAGGGGATACTTGTCGGTGGGCCAAGCCTGGGCGCGCCGGGGGCTGACCGTTATTACGGTGGGGCCGACCGTCGTCACAGCACCAGCGCGGCCGTCGGGGAATAACGGCAACGGATGATGACAGAGGGAATGGCATCTGGGGGATTTTTTCGAACAAAGCCCCTTGTGCCGCACCGGGGTGTATGTGTTATGAAGCCCGTGGAAGATCGGCCGTAGACGGGTGCCTTGCCAACCCGGTCAGATCCGGAAGGAAGCAGCCGCAGTGAGTTTCACTCGGGTTATGTGTCCGGTCTTCCACCCCTGAATATATGTTCCTGCCGTCCTGTGTCGCAGGATGCAGCGCGCACCATTCACCAAGGCCGGATGCATCAATGAACGCTTCTTCGGATCAGGATCGTTCCGGGGAGGAAGCCCTGCCGTCCCCGCCTGCGGATGATGGCCCGGGCCTGTTTGGCGACGCGCCTTCCCCCGTTGTGTCGAATCCGTCCGCCCTGATGGAGAAGGCCGCACCCTATCGCGTGCTGGCCCGTAAATATCGTCCCACCACATTTGATGACCTGATCGGGCAGGACACCACGGTGCGTATCCTGCGCAATGCCTTTGCACTGGGCCGGGTCGCGCATGCCTTCATGCTGACCGGTGTGCGGGGGGTGGGCAAGACGACGACGGCGCGGATCATCGCGCGCGCCCTGAACTGCACCGGCCCGGACGGGCAGGGCGGCCCGACCGCCGATCCGTGCGGCGTGTGTCCCAACTGTGTCGCGATCCTGGCCGACCGCCATCCCGACGTCATGGAAATGGACGCCGCCTCGCGCACGGGTGTGGATGATGTGCGCGAGATCATCGACTCCACACGTTTCCGCCCGATTCAGGGCCGAATGAAGGTCTTCATCATCGATGAGGTCCACATGCTGTCGCGCAACGCGTTCAATGCGTTGCTCAAGACGCTTGAGGAACCGCCGTCCCAGGTCACGTTCATCTTTGCCACCACTGAATTGCGCAAGGTGCCGGTGACGGTGCTGTCGCGCTGTCAGACATTCGACCTGCGCCGTGTGCCACAGGATATGCTGGCCGCGCATTTCGGGCGGGTCGCGGCGGCGGAAGGCGTGGCCTTCGCGCCCGATGCGCTGGCGTTGATCGCCCGTGCGGCGGATGGGTCGGTGCGCGATGGGCTGTCACTGCTGGATCAGGCCATTGCGCAGGGGACGCTGGATGGTGAGGGGCAGGGCGATGCCGCGCCGATCGACGCCACATTGGTCAGCGGCATGCTGGGGCAGGCGGACCGGGGTATGGTGTTTGACCTGCTTGACGCCGTGCTGGCGGGTCGGCCGGACCAGGCCCTGACGATCACGGACGAGGTGTTTGCCCGTGGGGCGGATCTTGGGGTGATGCTGGCCGATGTGCTGGACCTGATCCATTCGGTTTCCCGGCTCAAGGCGGTGCCGAACCTGCGTGATAGTGCCGATATGCCGCAGATGGAGCGCGAACGCTGCCTTGCCATCGCAGAGCGCGTGTCCGTTCCCGTGCTGGGACGCACATGGCAGATGCTGCTCAAGGGGCAGGGCGAGGTCGAACACGCCCCCGATCGCAGGCAGGCGGCCGAAATGGTGCTGATCCGCATGTGTTATGTGGCGGACCTGCCGCCGCCAGGCGATCTGGTGCGGCAGGTGCTTGATGGTGCGACGGGGGGCGCGACGGCGCAGGTTACGGCCCCCGCGTCTTTGCCGCAGCCATCGGCGGGTGGCGCGCAGGCGGCTGCCCCACGGCCTGCTGTCGCACAGGACGTAACGGGCGGCATAACAGGGGGCGCAACCTCAGGTGGGCCGTTACAGGGTGGACCGACAGGTGGTGCGAGCCTGCGCATGGTGGCCAATGGCGGTGTGCGCGTTGATGCTGTTGCCGCCGATCCCGCCGATCCCATGACTGCCGCCCCCGCGACGCCGGTGCCAGCCATCCCGGCAGCGCCGCAGTTGCGTACATGGCGCGAGGTCGTGGCCTTTGTGTCAGGGCGCGATGCGATGCTGCATGGGCATCTGCGCCATTCAACACATCTGGTGGCGTTTGCGGCCCCCGAAATCCGTATCCGGGTGGAGGCCGCGGCGATGGCCGGGCTTGCGCGACGGCTGGAAACCCTGCTGCGTGCCGAAACGGGCGATCCGTCGTGGAAAATCCGCACATGTGAAGACGAGGGCGAAGCCACCCTGGCGGAGCAGGGGGCGGAGATCATTCAGCTCCATCGTGCGGATGCCGCATCCCATCCGCTGGTAAAAGCGGTCATGGCGGCATTTCCATCCGCCCGTCTGGGACAGGTGACGGACCACGCGCTTGACGATTACGGCCTTCCGCCCGAAGAGATCATCCCAGCCATGTTGGCCCCGGATCTGGAATTCGCGCCACTGGATGCCGAACTGGTGGATGAAGACGATCTGCCGACCGACGACTGACGCCCAAAGGAGAAGACACAATATGAAGAACCTTGCCGGCCTGATGAAGCAGGCCACGCAGATGCAGGCCCGTATGGAAGAAATGCAGGCCAAGCTTGAAGCCATGGTGATCGAGGGAAGCTCCGGCGCGGGGATGGTGCAGATCACCCTGAACGGCAAGGGGGACATGAAGGCGATCCGCATCGACCCCAAGCTGGCCGACCCGGAGGAGATGGACATGCTGCAGGACCTGATCCTTGCGGCATGCAGTGATGCGCGTGCGAAGCTCGACGCTACGGCGAGCGAGGAGATGAAGAAGGTCACCGGCGGCCTGAACCTGCCCGGTGGCATGAAGTTCCCGTTCTGATCCCGCACCGGGAACCTGTATGATGGGCGGTGCCGAGATCGAGCGGCTGATTACCCTGCTGGGACGATTGCCGGGCTTTGGTCCCCGTTCGGCCCGTCGTGCCGCCCTTGCCATGCTGCGCCAGCCACAGACCCGCATGCTGCCGCTGGCGCACGCGATGGAACAGGCGGCACGTGCGGTGCGGACCTGTTCGTCATGCGGCAACCTTGATACCTGTGATCCGTGTTCGATCTGCGCGGACCCGGCACGTGACCATGGGCTGGTCTGTGTGGTGGAAAATGTGGGCGATCTTTGGGCGCTGGAACGCGCCTGTGTCCATCGCGGCGTCTATCAGGTGTTGGGGGGAACCCTGTCGGCGCTTGATGGCGTCGGGCCGGATGACCTGAATGTCGCACCGCTTTATGCACGGCTGGAGGCCGGGGGCGTGCGCGAGGTGATCCTTGCGCTGGGCACCACGGTCGATGGCGCGACGACCATGCACTGGCTGCATGACAGCCTGCTGCGTTTCAATATTCCCATCAGCCGGGTGGGGCAGGGCGTGCCTGTTGGTGGTGCGCTTGATGTGCTGGATGACGGCACGCTTGCCGCCGCCCTGATGGCGCGGCGTCCGGCATGACCGCACCCGTGATGCGCTGGCCCGTTCCGCCCGGTATCGCGCGCGTCGCGCTGGTGACCGGCGGGGCCGCACGCCTTGGGCGCGCCATCGCACTGGAACTGGCGCGAAACGGCTTTGACGTGGCCATCCATTATAACCACAGCGCGGACGCGGCGCGGCGTACGCTGTCCGATATCATCGCGCTTGGCCGAAGGGGATGCATCCTGCGTGCTGACCTGTCGTGCGAGGACGAGGTCCGTTCGCTGCTGCCACGGGCCGGTGATGCCCTTGGCCCGCTGGGGGTTCTGGTCAATAACGCCAGCGTCTTTGAACGGGATGAGTGGGATAGCGCAACGCGCGAAGCATGGGATATCCACATGGAGCCCAACCTGCGCGCGCCTTTCGTCCTGATGCAGGCTTTTGCGCGGCAGATGCCCGCGGGGCGGCAGGGGATGGTGCTGAACATGCTCGATGAACGGGTCTGGTCGCTTACACCGCATTTTGTCAGCTATACCGTCTCCAAGGCGGCATTATGGTCCCTGACGCAAAGCATGGCGCTGGCGCTGGCGCCGCATGGAATCCGGGTCAACGCCATCGGGCCGGGACCTGTCCTGCCCACGCCACGGCAGAGTGCCGCACAGTTCGCCCGGCAATGCGCGTCCCTGCCGCTGGGATACGGGGCGGGAGTGGATGAAGTCGCTCACGCCGCGCTTTCTTTGCTGTGCATGCCATCCGTCACGGGGCAGATGCTCGCCCTTGATGGGGGGCAGCATCTTCAGTGGTCGCCCGCCGCACCATCGGGCGCACGGCGTCCCCCTGAAACAGGAGCCTGACAGATATGTCGGTTTTTCCACCATGGCCGGACCAGCCGCCGTTGCGCTGTGTTTTCGTGCGTGACCTGCTGCTTGATGCCAATATCGGTGTTTTTGCGCATGAGCAGGGTGTGACACAGCGTATCTGCGTCAATGTCGCCTTTGGCGTGGCGGATGTCCCGGGACTGGATGTGGGGGCGGATGAACTGCACCGCACGGTCTCTTACGAAGACGTGGTGCTGCTTGTGCGCGATCTTGTGCGACAGGGCCATGTACAGCTTGTGGAAACGCTGGCCGAGCGGATCGCGGCAGGGATGTTACGGGATGCACGGATTCGCGTCGCACGGATTCGCGTGGAAAAGCTGGATATCTTTGACGATGCGCGGGCCGTGGGGGTCGAAATCGAACGCCGCAACCCGCTTCACGCACCGTAAACGCGGCGATGCGCGGCCGTCATGCCGCGCACATCGCCGCCATGGGGGTGGCCACTGGCATGGCGTGCCGGTGGCGCCACCGCCACAGCCGCCGTCAGGGCGGGGATCAGTTGTCGTGGTCTTCCTTGTCGGTCTTCAGGTCGATGTCGGCGCTGCTGATATCGTCGTCATCGTCGTCAAGGCCGACTTCGTCTTCCATCACGT
This sequence comes from Novacetimonas hansenii JCM 7643, assembly GCF_000964405.1. Classification (GTDB taxonomy): domain Bacteria; phylum Pseudomonadota; class Alphaproteobacteria; order Acetobacterales; family Acetobacteraceae; genus Novacetimonas; species Novacetimonas hansenii. The sequence continues at coordinate 7,457 of NZ_BANE01000056.1, read as the reverse complement.
CATCCGCGTCGGCATCGGCGTCGGTGTCCAGATCCGTATCGGAATCGAGGTCATCGGGGGCCGACTTCTTTGCGGAATCGGGCGTGGCCGGCTCCACGGGGCGCCGCACGCGCGGCAGTTCAACGGGCTGTTCTGCGCCGCATTTCGGGCAGACTGCCGGGTTTTTGTTCAGGTCATAAAAGCGGGCGCTGCAGGAGACACAGACGCGCTTGGTGCCGAGGTTGGGCTGGGCCATCTTGAACCTGTCGATCCTGTTCTGTGCAAAGGAATTAAAGCCACCGTCGCGATGTGGCAAAAGGGCGCAGCCCCATGCCAGTTTGTTTGGCGTATGTCAAACGATGCGCCCCATGCAATGGGGGAGGGGACGTTTTTGTGTCAATATCGGATTGACACCCGACGCAGGAATTCGGAATTGGAAGGGTATGAAAACAGCCCAGATGTTACCGCTTCGGGGTGTGACGCCCCCTGTTTGTGGCCGTCCGCCGTCCTGTTCCCCGTTCCTGTCGCCCCGGGGCGGGCGTGGGCATGACGTGGGAATGATGGCATGACCGCGCCGCTGGTCATCGCCGTTGATGGTCCCGCGGCGGCGGGCAAGGGCACGCTGGCGTTGCGGCTGGCGCGCGCGCTCGACCTGCCATACCTCGATACCGGGCTGCTGTACCGTGCGACGGGGCGGCGCATGCTCGATGCCGGACTTGACCCCACCGCCCCTGCCGATGATCAGGCCCGCCGCGTCACGCTGGCGGATCTGTCGCGTACCGACCTGCGTGTCCCGCCGGTGGATCGCGCGGCAAGCCTTGTCGCGGCGCAACCTGCGGTGCGGCGCATCCTTGTGGGGATACAGCGTGATTTCGCGGCCCGCCATGGCGCGGTGCTGGACGGGCGTGACATCGGAACCGTGATCTTTCCCGATGCGCGGGTAAAACTGTTTGTGACCGCATCGCTGGACGCGCGTGCCCGGCGACGGTGGGAACAGATGGCCACCGACCCCAATGCCCCCGATCGGGAGGAACAGATCGCCCGCGTCGCGCGGGAGCTTGAGGACCGTGACGCGGCCGATTCCTCGCGCGCGGCGGCGCCATTGCGTGCGGCCCCTGACGCGGTCCATATCGAAACCGACAGCATGAGCGCGGACGAAGTCCTGGCCGAGGCGCTGCGCATCGTGGCGCGCATGACGCGCTGACACGCATTTGTGGGCGATATTTCTGCGCGCCCCTTACGTTTTTATTGACACGGACGGGTCATAGGGTGTCTGTGCTTGGAAATGTTGCCGTGCCGTCATCCGTGGCGGTGTGGGGCGTGTTTTCGTGTTGGCCGTCAGGCATGCCATGACCGTGTCATGGATCGCAGCCGGGCAAGACGTTCCGATCAGGGTCATACAGGATCATGAGGCGGGGCGCAGGATTTTCCGGTCCTTCCCGCTGGGGCCGACCGGATACGGGATTTACAAGTAACTCATGGCTTCAGCCACAACACAGCCTACCGCCGAATACGCGGGTGGCGAGGACTTCGCAGCCCTTCTCGAAGAGACCCTGGGCCGCGACAGCGCATTTGACGGTTCCGTCGTTACCGGTCGCGTCGTCCGCCTGACGGATGAATTCGCGATCGTTGATGTCGGGCTCAAGAGCGAAGGGCGCGTCGCCCTTAAGGAATTCGGCCCGCCGGGCGTGACCCCCGACGTGAAGCCGGGCGATGTCATCGAACTGTTTGTCGAGCGTTACGAGGACCGTGACGGTTCCATCGTGCTGTCGCGTGAAAAGGCGCGGCGCGAGGAAGCGTGGACGAACCTTGAAAAGGCGTTCGAAAGCAACCAGCGCGTCAACGGCACGATCTATGGCCGCGTCAAGGGTGGCTTTACGGTCGATCTTGGCGGTGCGATGGCGTTCCTGCCCGGCAGCCAGGTGGACATTCGCCCCGTGCGTGACGTCACCCCGCTGATGGGTGTGCCGCAGCCGTTCCAGATCCTGAAGATGGACCGTGCGCGTGGCAACATCGTCGTGTCGCGCCGCGCCGTCCTCGAAGAGACGCGCGCCGAACAGCGCAGCGAGCTGATTCAGGGCCTGAAGGAAGGCATGATCCTCGACGGTGTGGTCAAGAACATCACCGACTACGGTGCGTTCGTTGACCTCGGCGGCGTTGACGGCCTGCTGCATGTCACGGACATCGCGTGGAAGCGTATCAACCACCCGTCCGAGGCCCTGCAGATCGGTCAGCCGGTCCGCGTGCAGGTCATCCGCTTCAACCCCGACACGCAGCGTATCTCGCTGGGCATGAAGCAGCTTGAGGCCGATCCGTGGGAGAACGTGGCGATCAAGTATCCGCCGGGTGCCCGCTATACCGGTCGCGTCACGAACATCACCGATTACGGTGCGTTCGTTGAGCTTGAGCCGGGCGTCGAAGGTCTGGTGCATGTGTCCGAAATGTCCTGGACGAAGAAGAACGTCCATCCGGGCAAGATCGTCGCCACTTCGCAGGAAGTCGACGTCATGGTCCTTGATGTGGACAGCGCGAAGCGTCGCATTTCGCTTGGCCTGAAGCAGGTCCAGCGCAATCCGTGGGAGCAGTTCGCCGAGGAGCACAAGGTCGGTTCCGTGGTCGAGGGCGAAATCCGCAACATCACGGAATTCGGCCTGTTCATCGGCCTGTCCGCGGACATCGACGGCATGGTTCACATGTCCGACCTGTCCTGGGACGAGACGGGCGAAGTCGCCATGACGCATTACGAAAAGGGTCAGGTCGTCAAGGCCAAGGTCCTGGACGTGGATGTGGAAAAGGAACGCATCTCGCTTGGTATCAAGCAGTTGCATGAAGATCCGGCGGCCGACACCCTGAGCAAGGTGCAGAAGGGCGCGATCGTGACCTGCATCGTCACGGCGGTTCAGTCCAACGGCATCGAAGTCAAGGTTGACGACGTGCTGACCGGCTTCATCCGTCGCGCCGAACTGGCCCGTGACAAGGCGGATCAGCGTCCGGAGCGTTTCGCGGTTGGCGAACGCGTCGATGCGAAGATCGTGTCTGTTGACCGTGCGGCCCGCAAGCTGGCGTTGACGATCCGCGGCCGTGAGGTCGAGGAAGACAAGCAGGCGATCAACGAATACGGCTCGTCCGACAGCGGCGCGTCGCTGGGCGATATTCTGGGTGCTGCGATCCGTCGTCGTAACGCCGAGAACTGATATCGGTCCGTTCCCTGCCCTTCGGGGTAGGGAATGCGAAAAGGGCGGTACCTTCTGGTACCGCCCTTTTTTATTGTCCGTCACGTTCGACAGACCTGGATCATAAAGAAGTTTCTGGTGAAGCTTTTTCAAAAAGCTTCAACGATGCCGCCTTTTTGAAAAAAGGCGGCACCCAAAAACTTTTGGCGTTATCAGTCCCTTACGGCCCCTTGATGATCTCGGCCATGTCGGCGGGCCGCAGCCAGCGGGCAAAGGCCTTCTGCACATCCTGCGCCGTCATGTTGTAATAAGCACTGGCAGCCATATTCCCGTTATCAAGTGGCAGGCCAAGATTGCTGAGGTGCAGATAGGTTGCGGCAATCGAATCCAGGCTGGCCTGTTGCAGCGACAGGCCATGCAGCAGGCTGGCCTTGGCCATCGTCAGCTCATCTTCACCCAGCGGATGGGCCTGCATGTCGGCCACATCATGGATTGCGGCATCGCGGGCGGGGGCGACCTTCGACGGGTCTGCACCGAAAGTGATGGTATAGGCCGCGCGTTGCCGGTTCCATGCAAGATGGCTGCGCACGGTATAAACGTATCCCGTGCGCACCCGCAGATCACGATAGAGCCGCGAGGAGAAACCATCGCCAAGCGCCTCATTCCCCAATGTAAGGGCGAAATGATCTGGATCACGCGCCGTCAGTCCAAGGCTTTCGGCAAGGGTCACGCTGTCCTGCAGGCTGGATTCGTCCGGCACGCGGGCGACGGAGGCATGGCTGTCCGGGCGTGGTGGCAGGTCCACCGTGGGCGTGGGGCCTGTTGCATGCCATGCGCCAAATGTCGCGCGCACCGCCTGCAACGCTTTTTGCGGGGTGATGTCGCCGGTGATGATGATGGTCGTCAGGTCCGGGCGATAGGCCGCATTATAAAAAGCCCGGCAATCCTTGAGCGTCAGCTTCATGACCCGTGCCGGGTCCGCCTGGCGCAATGACGGGTCATGCGGGGGGGAAATTGCGGCTTTCACCGCGCGTCCCAGCAGGTAATCCGGTGATTGCAGCATCCCCGCCAAAGAGGAGGCCGTATTCATGCGTACCACCGCAAACGATTTTTCGGGGAAGGCAGGATGCAGTTCATTGTCGGCCAACAGGCGCAGGCCCTTGTCGAAATCCTGTGCCAGCACGTTCAGGCTGAAATCCGACCCGGCACTTTCGGTTGCGGCAATATCGTCAAGCGCCTTTTGGAAGCTGACGCGGTCATGGGTCGTGGTGCCGTAATGGAACAGTTCATCGGTAATATCGGCAATCCCCTCCTGCCCCGCGGGTTCCTGCATGTCGGAGTTCTGGCGCACCATGCCATACAGGCTGACGGTATGGCTGACATGGGCGGGTCGCACGATCAGGTGCAGCCCATTGGGCAGCACATAACTGAAGGGGGCGGGAATCGGGGTGGGGGGCGACAGCGTCATCAGCTCCTTTTGAGCCCATTGCGGCAGGACCACCGGATGGTCAGGCGGGGCAGCAAAGGATTCAGAGCCACCAAACCCCTTGCCCGCCACCGGATGGCCGGAACTGCGCGGTGTCAGGATGGCCGTCACGGCCTGTGCAGGGTCCAGTACCTGCCGGGCCAGACGGTTCACGTCCTCTGGTGTGACCGAGGCATAGGCACTTGCCAACGCGTCGGGGGAATCAAGGCCCATGACCGCCACGGCCTCGGACCAGCTTTCCGCAAGCCCTGAAATGCTGTTGGCGGCATAGCCAAGCTGTGCCAGTTCCTTGCGCCGCGCGGCATCCACCAAATCGGACGGCACGCCATGTGCCTGTAACAAGGCCAGCGTGTCACGCAGTGTCTGCAACAAGGTGGACGGGTCCTGCCCCGCAGGGAAGGCCGCCAGTGCGATTCCAATTCCGGCATCCGCCTTGGGCGCGTAATCGAACCCGGTCAGCAGTGCCTTGCCCTCTGGCACCAGGTCATAAAGTGCGCCGCGTTGGCTGGACAGCACGTCGGACAGGATCTGTGCCGTGGCGTAATCGCGGGCGCGCTGTCCGGGCATGCGGCTGGCGATCGCGATCAGCCCGATGGGATAATCGGTGGGGAAGTGCAGCAGTTGCGGCTGCACCGCGCCCGGTTCGATCGTTGGGCGGGGGGGCAGGGAACGCGCGGGCAAAGGGGAGAAGATGTCGCGTGCGTGGGCCAGGGCCTGATCCGCATCGACATTGCCGGTAATGATCAGGATGGCGTTGTTGGGCGCATACCAGTCACGATAGAACCGGCGTAGCATCGCCGCATCCGTACGATCGAATGAAGGGCGTGTCCCCAGTGCGTCATGTTCATAGGGTGTATGCGCGAACAGGATGGATTGCAGGCGGGAAAGGTACTGATATCCGGGGCTGGACAGATCGCGTGAGACTTCCTGTTCAATGGCGCCACGTTCATGTTTCCAGTCCGCGTCCGACAGGGTCAGGCCGTTCATGCGCAGTGCCTCGATCCGCAGTGCGATGTCGAGGTCTTCGGCCGGGGCGGTATAGAAAAACTGCGTCGTGCTTTCGGTGGTGTCGGCGTTGTAATTGCCCCCCATCCGCGCGCCGATGGCCGCAAGCTGGTCCTTGTCCAGTCCCTTGCTGCCACGGAACATCATATGTTCCAGCGCGTGTGCCGTGCCGGGAAACCCGCGCGGCGCAGCGGCGGAACCGACAAGGTAGTTCATTTCCGTCGTGACGACCGGGGCCAGGCGATCAGGCACGATAATGATGCGCATGCCATTGGGCAGCGTCGTGCGTACCGGGGCCTCGGTCGTGGGCTGTATGGGCGTGGCAGGGGCCTGCCGTGCCGGGGGGGCTGTCCATCCGGGTGTGGACAGGAGGCTGCTGCCCGCCATGAGGAGGGTAAACAACGTGGGAAACAGGCGTTTGTTCATGCACGACAGGTTACGCCGCTTTGTGCGGTGGGACCAGTTCATGCCCGCCCTTTGCGTGACAGGGGGAATATGGCCTATGTCAGGGAAGTGCCCGAAAGACGCGAAAGGCCGCCGTGATGACACAGATGCAGAGTGATGCCATGCACGCACGTGTGGTGCGTGTCATGGATGATGCGATCGCCAGTGGGCGTGTGGTTGGGGCGGTCGTGGTGGTCGCGGTGGATGGTCGCATCGTGCTGCGTCATGCGGCAGGAATGCGCGATCGCGAATCCGCCATTCCGATGCATCTGGATACCTGTTTCCGGCTGGCCTCGCTGACCAAGCCGGTCGTGACGGCACTGGCGCTTGCACTGGCGGAACGCGGGGTGCTGGACCTTGGGGCGCCGGTGTCGCGCTACCTGCCGTTCTTCCGCCCGCGCCTGCCGGATGGGGGGGAGGCGGAGATCCCGTTGCACCTGCTCCTCAGCCATAGCAGTGGCCTGTCCTACGGGTTTCAGTTTCCGCGTGATGACAATCCCTATGCCCGTGCCGGTGTTTCCGACGGGTTGGCGGAACCTGGCCTGTCGCTGCATGAAAACCTGCGACGCCTGGCGCAGGTGCGACTTGTCTTTCCCCCGGGGGAAGGCTGGGCTTACTCGCTGGGGCTGGATGTCATGGGTGGCGTGCTGGAACAGGTGGGAAATGCGTCCCTGCCGGATCTGGTGCGGCGTCATATTGGTGACCGGCTGGGCGGATGGACGCGTACGGGGTTTCATGCACCGCCGGATCTGATGCTGGCGACCTGTTACGCAGATGCCCGCCCCATGCCGGTGCGCATGCCCGCTGATTATCGCCTGTCGCGGCTGTTACCTGGTTGTGGGGTGTCGGAAATCCATTTCGTGCCTGATCGTATTCGCGACCCCGCATCCTATCCATCGGGTGGGGCGGGCATGGTGGGAACGGCGGAAGAATTCATGATGTTCCTGGAGGCCGTGCGCCGTGGTGGCGACCCCATCCTGTCGCGCCAATCCGCCCAACGTTTCGGGGCGAATGCCGTGGGGAACCTGCCGATGGGGCCGCTTGACCGCGGGCGGCGTTTTGGCTTTGGCGGGGCGATCGTAACCGATCCTGCCATGGCGCGTACGCCGCTTTCGCCAGGCAGCTTTACCTGGGGCGGGGTTTACGGGCACCAATGGACGGTGGACCGTGCGCGTGGCATTTCCATTGTGATGCTGAGCAATACGGCCCTGGCGGGAATGGCCGGGGCCTATCCAGATGCGGTCGTGCGGGCTGTGTATGGGGAATAATAGGGGTAAGAGACTGCTTGGAAACAAGTCGTTGATAAAAAACAAGAAAAGTTTCTGAGTGCTGCCTTTTTTCAAAAAGGCAGCGTCTTTCGAAGCTTTTTA
>NZ_BANE01000057.1 GCF_000964405.1 Novacetimonas hansenii JCM 7643 | reverse complement strand
GGGCACCATTGCCGGGACGGGGGGCGTGACGCTGCTTGATGGGCATGAAACGCTGACGGGCAACAATAGCTATACCGGCGGAACCACGATTACCGGCGGTACGCTGACGGGTACGACGGGAAGTTTCGGCACAGGCGAAATTGTCGATAATGGCACCCTGGAACTCCGTCAATCAGCGGACGGTGCGTTGACGAATATGGTTTCGGGCACTGGTGCGCTGGTTATTGACAGCACGGGCAACATGACGTTGTCGGGTGTGAACAGCTACACCGGGGGCACGACGCTTGCTGGGGGGGCACTGACGGTTGCCAGCGCATCAGCCCTCAGCACGGGTGCGCTGAACATGGCACAGGGCACGACCCTCAATTTCGGTGCGGATGGGCTGGTGCTGTCAAATGCGCTGGTCCTGAACGGTGATCCCACCGTCAATGTGGCCAGTGGCCAGGGTACGCTATCTGGTACGCTTTCGGATGGCACATCGCCGGGCGATCTGGTCAAGGTCGGGGCAGGCACACTGATCCTTTCAGGGGACAGTACCTATAGTGGCGGCACCGAAATCGCTGACGGCACACTTGAAGTCGATGGCAGCATCGTCAGTCCAGTTGTCGCGGATGCAGGCACCACCCTGGCGGGCACTGGTACGGTCGGCACCACGACCATTTCTTCGGGAGGGACGCTCTCGCCCGGGAATGATGGTGATCCGATGGGAACCCTGACCGTCCAAGGGAACCTGACGATGGCCGCAGGTTCAAATTACGTGGTCAACCTGTCCGAAGATGGTGGCCATGACCTGGTTTCAGTGCAGGGTAAGGCCACACTGGAAGGTGGTACTGTCCGCAGTATCACGGCAGATGGAAGCTGGAACACGAATGTCCGGTATACGATCCTCAGTGCCACGGATGGCGTGTCGGGGAAATTCGCATCCGTGACGTCGAACCTTGCTTTTCTGAACCCGATCCTGACCTATAGCGCGGATGACGTCTATCTGCTTCTGGGGCGCAATACAGTCAGTTTCGCGTCGGTGGGGGATACACGCAACGAACGTGCCGTTGGTGGCGCAATGGATAGCATTAGCAGCGGATCGTTGTTCAATGCGTTGGTCCAGACGGATGCCAGCACTGCACGTCATGCCCTAAACGGCCTGTCGGGCGAACTGCATGCATCTGCCCGTACCGCGCTGATTCAGGACAGCTATTACATTCGCGATGCGGCAATAGAGCGTCTGCGTGGCGCGGATTGCGAGCGCGGTGCAGCCAGCGGCATGAAAACGGCATCTGCGAATGGACAGCGGACCGACGGGGCCTGCAGGTCTGAACATGCAGCATTGTGGATGCAGGCCTATGGATCGTTCGGGCATAATGCGGGCGACGGGAATGCGTCAGGCATGGGGCATTCTGTTGGTGGGTTCGTGCTGGGGGCGGATGCGCCGGTGTTGGGCTGGCATGTCGGTGGGCTGGTTGGATATGGACATTCCACTTTCGACAGTTCCGGGGTCTCGTCCTATGGGCACAGCAGCAATGTCAGCCTTGGTGGATATGCCGGGACGCATTGGGGACGTCTGGCGCTGCGGATGGGGGCGACCTATACGTGGGATATGCTGTCCATGACCCGTAATGCGCGCTTTACCGGCTTTTCCGATCGGTTGAGCAGCCGTTATAACGGCGGCACAGCGCAGGCGTTTGGGGATATTGGCTATCACCTTGACGCGGGGCCGGTTGGGATCGAACCTTTTGCCGATATCGCCTATGTTAACCTGCATACGGACCGTTTTTCCGAACATGGCGGTGCCGCTGCGCTTGCGGGACGTGCGCTTGATACCGGGGTGACTTATTCCACTTTCGGGGCGCGTTTCTCTTCCAGCTTCAATGCCGGTGGTGTTGTGTTGATGCCCAATGCAATGCTGGGATATCGTCATGCGTTCGGCCTGACCATGCCGACTGCGCGTGAAGCCTTCATGTCCGGCGGTGACACATTCGAGGTTGCCGGTGTGCCGTTGGCCCAGGATACCGCAGTCGTCAAGCTTGGCCTGCGTGCGAAGCTGAGCCGGGTTCTCGATATCGGTCTGTCCTATATCGGTCAGTATGGTCGTCGTTCGGTGGATAGCGGGCTGACGGGGAATATCCGGGTGAAATTCTGATCTTTCCCGGTCCATGGGCACCTTGTGACCCACAGGCAGGATAGGTTGGAGAGGATTAGGGGATAATTATGAAAAAAACGACCTCACTGGTCGTTGTCCTTGCCATGGGTCTTCTTGGCTGGGGTGTGGCGCATGCTGATCGGGCGCGTTCGGGTTCTGCGAAAGGTGCCGGGGCCAGTAGCGTGGCAGCAACGCCGTCTGCATCCCCGACGGCAGTAGGCGCGAAACCCGCGCCGACCGCACCCGCCATGGAAACCCTGTCACAGACATCTGGCCCATGGCTTGCCCGTTGCATGTATCCACATGGGGGTACCAATGGTCCGGCATTATGTACGATACAGCAGCGACTGGTTGTGCAGAATGCACGGAAACAGCCGATTGTGATGGGGGCAGTGACATTCACCCGAGAACGTGTGATGGGGGCCCCTACGCTCGGTCCGTATACGTTGATGGTGGAATTGCCGCAGGGGCTGGCACTGAGCAAACCTGCGACAATTGCAGTGGATGGGGGTGCGGCGATCCCGCTGTCATGGATGACCTGCATGGGGACGGAGTGTATTGCGAACCACCCCATGCTTTCCGATGCGATGTTGGCTGAATTTGCGCATGGAAAAACTGCACATCTGCGGTTCACCGGACTGCGCGGCAGGGATATTACTCTTGATGTGACGCTTAAGGATTTGGATACAGCCATGACGGCGCTTGCTGGATGGGCGGTCAGGAAAAGCACGATGTAGGGTGATTTTCATTTTCATCAATGACAATGGAAGTTTTATAAATGCCACTCTTTAAAGGGTGGCATTTTTTTGAAAGATTTTCTGGCCCCTATCCATATCCCTCTTTGATCAAAGTTCTTTTGTCGTCCCAGCGGCATACAATAAGAGACAAGGGGGAATATAAAGCATCCAAAGACCATTGTTGCGTCCTGATATGAACAGTTGCGTTGCCAGTGTCTGTGAGCGGGATTTATCCCCGACCGTTCGAGGGCGGGGAAGGTATAGCCTGATGGGAAGAGTATGCTTATATTTCCAGATCAGTACGAAATGTCATATGGGAATGATGGCAGCAACAAGAATACAGCATAAGATAAAAGAATATTTACAATAAAATTCGATGTTTATTATAATTAAAAACATTCATGTTCTGTATGTTTTCATAAATAAAATTCATTTATAGTTCATATCGTAAATAACTTATAAATATTTATATATTTTAATTTTTAACACAATATTTTAAATAAAACAAATAAGTTCAATAAATATATGTGTAATATGATTTTTTTGTACATACGACATATGTTTTGTCGCTGCTGTGCATCCATTTTACAAGAGGTGCGAACAGGCATCCTTCAGCTATCATAAAAACATATGGATCATAAAGATCGTTTATATGTATCTGTTGGATATTGGCAGTAAATGACTGTTTATCATGTCATTTTATGCTTCTTTTCTCTCGTCGCGAGTAGTCGTTTTGACTTCATGATTTGTTGGAAATCTGTTCAGCACATCGTTATCGTAAAGGAACAATATGAGGCTTTGAAACCATTCATTGGCCTTCTTTCATTCTGGTGGCGAGGTAAGAAATAATGACCAAGAATACGTATTTTCTTTATACAGCGCTTGTGTCTTTTATCTTGCTCCCGCATATCAGCGAAGCGCAGGCTGCCGGGCAGCTTACACGCGTGAGGGGGGGCGATACACAACACTCATCTACGGCCCGAGCCGCCGCGGCAAAGCAGCCGACAGGGATCACAGCGCAGAAAACGCCCGAAACCATTAATGTCAGCCGCAACCGGCAACCCGCATTGGCCAGTGGGCAGATGTCCTATCATACGGACCCGCGGGCAATCAGCACGGTCTCGCGTTCTTATATTGAAAAGCAGGCAGGCGCACAGAGCGTCATGCAGATGATCCAGAATGCGCCAGGCGTGAATTTCGGGGCATCAGACCCGTTTGGCGTCACAAATCATTCTCTGCTGACAATGCGTGGCCTGAACCAGCAGGAAATTGCCTTTACAGTTGATGGCACACCACAAAATGACATCAATTCCGGGCAGGTTTTTGCATCACAGTTGCTGGACACCGAGAATCTGGCAGAAGCCCATGTATCGCAGGGGTCCTCTGCCATTGATACCCCTGTCTTTTCTGACCTGGGCGGAGAGGTGGCATATAAGTCCATAGATCCCACCGACAAGATGGGGGGTATGCCGAGGCCATGTTTGGCACATGGATGTCTCGTAAGCAGTTTATCCGCCTGAATACCGGGTATATTGGCAATACTGGCATCAAGGGATGGGTATCGTTTTCGAACTTCCACGATCAGCACTGGACGGGACCAGGAACTGATAACCGCAAGCATATTGATCTTAAGTTTACGAAGGAATGGGGCGATGGTAATCGTGTTGCCGCCGTGTTCTCGTGGGCGGATCAGGAACTGTCTCAATATTACGAACCGACATTGGCGCAATGGAATGCCAAGGGGACATCTAATTATTATAACCCGACTTTTGTAAAGGGGGCCTCGGCATCATATAATAAAAACTACTGGCAGTTAAACCATAATCCATGGGACGATATCAATGTTGGCCTCCCTATATCGTTAAAGCTGAACAAGCAGTGGCATTTCAATGCGGAACCCTATCTGTGGCATGGGTGGGGTGGCACGATTGCGGGTCAGACATTGCCATCTGGATATGCCTATTACGGATCTGAAAAGGTCACGGGCATGAGCGCCCTTCCCAATACTGTCGATGGATCGGCAGTGGTGGGCGAGCGCAGCACAGATACGCCGTGGCGCGTCGGATTCAATACCAAATGGACTTACAAGACCGGGATCAATGAACTGATCTTTGGTAACTGGTATGAATATGGTGATTTCAGTTATTGGTCTGATTTTACAGCTGTTGGTTCAAATGGGTTGGCTGCGGCGACATGGGGCAACGAATATGCCATCCGTATGTCCAATGGTAAACCATTGCGTGCAATGGATTATAATGTGGTGGAACAGACCAATGGCCTTTACCTTGCTGATACTGTTTCCCTTCTTAATGACAAGTTGAAAATTTCGGCTGGCCTGAAGGCAATGATGGTTGATCGGCGTGGGACGGACAAGATGCCGAACACGCAGTATGTCGTCAGTGGCAACAGTTTTCAGCCACTTCCGCGTGTTTCCATTCATTATCAGATCAATTCCCATCACCAGATTTATGTAAACGGCACAACCGGGTTCCGGCCACCGTTGAGCATGAGCTTCTTTGACATCTACAACCCCAACACGGGTGCGGCAACGCAGCTTGGCGGTGGCAAGACGAAGGATGAATATTCCATCGAGGAGGAACTTGGCTACCGGTATCGGGACAAGACATTTACGGCATCTGTCGTGTTCTTCAACTATAACTTTACCAATCGGCAGATCGCATCACAGACTTATATCGGGTCGTCACCGGTTTCGACCTTCATCAATGTTGGCGGACAGACATCGCGTGGTGTCGATGTGGAATTTGGTACACGCCCATTCTATCACTTCAGCCCATATGTCTCGTTTGAATATCTGTATACGAGATTGGGCGATAACTTCAAGGTTGGGGATAACTACCTGCCGACCAAGGGCAAGGAAGCTGTGGCCTCCCCACGGTTTCAGGGTTCCGTGGGTATTTCCTACGATGACTCCCACTTCTTCGGGAATTTCGCGCTTAAATATATCGGAACACAATATTCGACCTTCATGAATGATCAGCAGATGCCCTCGCAGGTACATGCCGACATGTCCATTGGCTATCGTTTTCCGTCTTATGGACGACTGCAGAAGCCGACACTGCAGGTAAACTTCATTAATCTGGGTGATAATCATTACCTGTCTGGGATCGGTGGTGTCATGGCATCGGCCAAAAGCCATGAAAATGTCGGTAATACAGCCGTTGTTGGGGCGACTGGCACCCCAACTTACTTCATGGGGGCCGGATTTACGGTTGCGGTACAGATGGGGATCCATTGCTGATTGTATGTCACGCCTATGCCCTATTGTGCCAGCCGATGGGGCAGGGAATATCAATCGGCATATAGTATGAATGGATACGGCGCTTTCCGGTCATAGGGGGAAAGGGAACGTATTCATAAAAGAAAGGGTAGCAATAAGATGCATGAATACGATGGATCTTTTCCTGATTGGCGGCATTCTGGATTCTCTGCTACCCGATGAACTCTGGTTTGTTTCGACACAATGTTGGAATTACATTGTTTTTTGAAGACAGGAGAACGGCATGAGCCGTGTTATACGTGTCGCGGCCGCGCAGATGGGCGGAAACCAGAGCACCGATAGCCGTCAGTCCATTCTGGGCCGCATGATCGGGTTGCTGGAGAAGGCCGCACAGCAGGGAGCGACACTTGTCGTATTTCCTGAACTTGCATTTACGACATTTTTCCCGCGGATGCTGCTTGATGGTAGTGTATTGGCGGAATATTTTGAAGCACATATCCCCTCGGATACAACAGAACGTCTTTTTAAGCGTGCCCGTGAACTGGGGGTTGGCTTTTACGTGGGCTATGCCGAACAGACGCCAGAGGGGCAGCGTTTCAATACGTCCATCCTTGTCGCGCCAACAGGGGAGATCATCGGGAAATACAGAAAAATCCATCTGCCCGGTTCGGTTGAACCCAGGCCAAATTCACGTTTTCAGCAGCTTGAAAAACGCTATTTTGAATATGGTGACACGGGATTTCCCGTCTTTCAGGGACCACAGGCTTGGGAAGATGCCCGTATAGGCATGCTGATCTGTAACGATCGTCGTTGGCCGGAAGCATGGCGTTGCCTTGCGTTGCAGGGAATGGAATTGTTGTGTGTAGGTTATAACTCCGCTGCCTATGACCCTAATGGTGGCAATAGTGAAAGCCCGGAACTGCGCACGTTTCATGCCTTGCTTGCCGTACAGGGTAATGCCTACATGAATGCGTGCTGGGCTGTCGCTGTGGCAAAAGCCGGTGTCGAAGACGGGGCGGCGTTGATCGGTGGGAGTTGTATCGTTGACCCGAACGGGGTCATAGTGGCACAGGCCAGCACATTGGAAGATGAAGTGCTGGTTGCGGATTGTGATCTGGACATGTGCCTGCAGGGACGCACCAAAATGTTCAACTTTGACCTGCATCGCCGTCCACAGTGGTACAGGCGTATCGTGGACCAGATTGGCATCGAACTGCCCAAGGCGGAATAAAAATCGCACCGCTTGGTGCAGCCTTATGACCGGGTTCTCTGGTGCCCTGGCTGTCAGCCACCATTGGACAGGGAACAGTAGACCGGAACTGTTTTTATCTTCGTAAAATTGATAAATCGAAACGAAGATAGAGCCTGACTTTAAAATAAAAAGTGGGAGTTTCCATGACTGAATATGATCTTATACTGAAAAACGGTCACGTTCAGATCGATGGACTTCACCAATGTGATATCGGATGCCGCGATGGCCGTATTGCAGCCATAGGAAATATTTCCCCCTCCATGGGGCGTACGGTCATGGATTGTTCCAATCTTGTCATCCTGCCGGGGCTTATTGATCCTCATGTACATCTGCGTGATCCGGGAAACCCGGCGGTCGAGACGATCCATGATGGCACACGCGGGGCGATCCTTGGGGGGATCACCACGGTGTTCGATATGCCCAACACATTGGAACCTGTGACCTCGCGTGCGGTACTGGATCGCAAACGTGATTTTGTGGCGGATCAGGCATGGTGTGATATCGGGATGTATGTGTGGGGCGTACACGATAATATCCCTGCCTTGTCCCACCTGGAACTGCAACCCAACGTCTGTGCCATCAAGGTATTCATGGCGGGCAACATGATGGTGGACGATGATGCAGGCCTTGAGGCCCTGATGCGCAGCGGCACCCGGCGTGTATGTTATCATTCAGAGGATAATGACCGGCTGCTGGAAAGGCGCAAACTGTTCACCGAAGGACAGCCCCATCGCATGCACAGTGAATGGCGGGATGTGGAATGTGCATTCCTTGGCACGCGCCGGCTGCTGGCTCTGGCGCGCAGGACAGGACGCCCGACCCACATCCTGCATGTTTCCACCATGCAGGAAATTGAATATATTCAGTCTTATCGTGACATCTGTACGGCAGAAGTCCTGGTGAATCACCTGACGCAGATTGGGCCGGAAGTTTATGATACGCACGGAGGATATGCGGTTATGAATCCGCCCATCCGGGGGCGCGAGCATTATGACGCCCTGTGGCGGGCGATCAACGAAGGTCATGTCGATTGTATCGGGTCGGATCATGCCCCCCATGCGCGTGCGGCAAAGGAACGCCCGTGGCCGTCGACTGCGGCCGGTCTGACCGGGGTGCAGACACTGCTACCCATCATGCTTGATCATGTGAATGCCGGGCGACTGTCGCTTGCGCGTATGGTGCAGCTTATGGCGCATGGGCCTGCACGGGTTTATGGCGCAATCAACAAGGGGCGGATTGCCCTGGATTATGATGCTGATTTCACGATTGTCGATATGAAGAAGAAACGCACAATCGAGGAAAGCTGGATTACATCCCCATGTGGTTGGACGCCGTTTCATGGCTATTCCTGCCACGGGTGGCCGCATGCGACCGTTATTCGGGGCCGTATTGTCATGCGTGAGGATCAGGTTCTTGGACAGGCCACAGGAAAGCCGGTGTTTTTTCATTAAAGGTCGGTTGCATAGACCTGTGATCAATAAAATATTTCGGCACGCCGTCCGACGGATGACGGTTTCCTTCAGGAGATAAAACATGAATGGACGTGGGCGTATCCTGATTCTCAATCCCAATTCCTCAGCAAAGGTGACAGATGTAATCGAGGCGGGGATTGCTGGGATGCGTGGCATTGTTGCGCACGACATTGATGTCATTTGCCTGCCCGAAGGACCATTGGGTATTGCAACGCAGGCCGATGCGGACAGGGCGGCAGTGCTTGTTCAGGAAAAAATCCGCACTGAACCCGCCGATGCCTACATCATTTCGTGCTTCAGCGATCCTGGCCTGCTGGGCAGTCGTGAAGAGCATGCCGGGACAGGTCGTATCATTCTGGGATGCGGTGAAAGCGCGATTTTGCATGCCCTGACGCATGGTGATAAATTCGGCATCATTGCGTTATCGCCCCTGTCATGCATAAGGCAGGCACGGATCATACGCATGATGGGGCTGACGCAACGTTATGTTGGTAGCCAGTCGATTGACGCCAGTGCGGAAAGTGCGGCAACCCTTGCTGTCGCGGCGCGCATGATCCAGGCAGGTCGGCAGTTGATGGACAAAGGGACAAACACCGTCATCCTTGGATGTGCGGGTATGGCGCATTTCTGTCCCATCCTTGAATCTGCGTTGGGCATTCCGGTGATGGAACCTACGATCGAGGCATTGGCAATGGCCATGGGGCGTATGGGATTGCGTCAGGCGCGTGCGCCGGAAGAACCGCAACATGCTCAGCGGTCATGAACAATATTTTCCACTTCCCTGATGAACTGTCGGCTTACGCGCGTCAAGGAACGGTTTTCTGCCCACACGACGGATGCCATGACCGAAATTTCAGGAACGAATGGTCGTTGTGCCAGTGAATATTGTGATGAATCCGCCGTCAGGGGATCAACTACAGCCACGCCAACCCCTGCATTGGCAAGCGCGCATGCAGTCAGCCCATAGCGCACTTCCACCGCGAAATGCAGGTCCTGTTTTGACTGTCTGAAGGCATGTCGCAATGCATCGCCCAGTTTCGTTCCGTGTTCCAGCGCGATAAAGCGATGCCTGACAAGATCCTGGGGTGTGACAACCGAAAGTTTCATGAGTGGGTGCTCGGGCGGCATGACGCACACCATATGCCCCTTATAGACGACTTGTGATACAATGCCGGGATGTTCGGCAAATCCCATGACAAAGCCGATTTCTGACCGGTGGCTCAGGATATATTCTATGACATCCTCGTAACGATGCACGTCAAAAAAAGCCTTGAGGTTGGGCTTCTTTTTCTGGATCTGCTGGATTGCCTTTGCAACGACACCATAGCCTAGGGGAGGGGTCGCGACCAGGCGCAATTGCCCGATGCGGTTGTTCTTCAAATCCTCAATGCGCATCTCAATGCGTTTATGGATTTCGAAGATCGTTTCAGCCTCGTTGAGGAGGATTTTCGTTTCCTCGGTGGGGAAGATACGATTATTACTACGTTGGAACAGGGAAAAACCAACCTGTTCTTCCATGGTCTTGAGGGCGTTGCTAATCGCGGGTTGTGACAGCCCCAGCACCCGGCCCGCGGCCACGGTGGTATTGTAGCGCACAATCGCCCTCAGGATTTCCAGCTGCCTCAGGTTCACTTAAATACAACCTTTTGCCATATGTATTGATGCTCAGGAATATTTTGAAAATAACCTGTCAAGAAAAACAATAAAAGTTTCTTGTTCTCGTCTTCCGCAAAAAACACCTGCCGGATCATGTTGACATCACCCATCGGATACAGCCCGATAGGTGATGTCAATATACGATCATGGCCGCATCGTATGTCAGAGGCGATAGTCCGTACCCTCATTTTCAATCAGACGCAGGCAGGCTTCCCATGCCATCTGTTCTATATCAAGCTGGATCTGTGCATCCGCTTGTGCGCCCAGATGAGCCTGTATGGAATGTGCGGGCACCACCAGTGGCGTATTCCCCGACTGTGCTGCAATCTGGATTTCGCAGGCGCGTTCCAGATTATAGATCCGGTTTACAGCTTCCGCCACAGTACGTCCCACGACGATCAGGCCATGATTGCGCAGGATCAGCGCCTTGTTCATCCCAAGGTCACGCGCCAGCGTCGTGCGCTCTTCACGTGACAGCACAAATCCTTCGAAATCATGATAACCCACGGCATCATGGAACATCATTGCCTGCTGACTGATGGGCAACAGGCCTTTGGCCTGCGCGGAAACGGCAGCGCCGGCACGGGTATGGGTATGGATCACGAACTTTACGTCCGGGCGCGCCTTGTGAATGGCGCTGTGAATATTGCAGCCAGCGAAATTCACCCGCAGATGGTCATTGCCGTGTTTGCGCTGCCCCTCTTCATCAATCTCGACCAGGTTGGTGGCCGTGACCTCATGAAACAGCAGGTCATAACGGTTGATGAGTAGCGTATCCGCCGTTTCCTCGATCCGTGCGGAGGAGTGGGTATGAATCAGGTCCGTAAAGCGGAAATGGTTCAGGATGCGAAAAATGGATGCAAGCTGCTGCCGGGTATCAAGTGAGGCGGGAACAGTCGGGAGGTTATTCTATACCATGCGGGCTCTCCATAATGGAAAGTGAGAAGATGTGGGAATGTCTGCTTTTGCCTGTTCATATATAATCAGGCACGACGATTTTACGCGCAATATCGTTGCCGACAACGCGCAAATGGAAGGTGCCCTATAATTTAAAATGACCTATTATCATTCCCTTTTATAGTTATGAATGGGGTAGTTTTTGGAAATTTTTCCAAGAATATTTTATAATCATTAGCTTTCCAAAACTACATGGTCTGGATCAGGCCACCATCGACACGAAGCGTGCTACCGGTGATGTAGGATGCCCTTCTGCTGGCGAGGAAGGCCACGGCATCCGCAAATTCATCTGCACGGCCATAGCGTTGCATGGGAATGGCCTGTTGCGATGCTGCGGCCACATCCTGTGGTGTGCATCCACGGCTGATGGCTGTAACGCGGTCAATCTGGTCCACGCGACGGGTATGGATGCGTCCGGGAATAACGGAATTAACGGTGATCCCGTCTGCCGCGACCTCCATGGACAGGGCCTTGGCCCACCCAATGACCGACATGCGCAATGCACTCGATAGCCCGAGCTGGGGAATGAGCTGGACAACACTCGAAGAGGCGATATTGATGATCCTGCCCCATGTCTGCTGGCGCATATGCGTCAGGGCCGCCTGTGCAATCTGGATGGGAACATTGACCATCGTTTCGAACTGCGCGCGCCAGGCTTGTGCATCCACGGCGGAAATGTCACCGGCTGGTGGACCACCACAATTGGTAATGACGATATCGATACCCAATGTCGGTATAAGGCCCAGCAATGTTTCGACCTGCGTGGGGTCGGAAAAGTCCACGGTATGGATATCTACCTGCGTCCTCGTCGTCTGCACGGACTGTCGCGCCTGTTCAAGACGTGCTGTGGACCGGCCCGTCAGAATGACATCAACGCCTTCGCATGCCAGCGCCTGTGCGGAGGCAAGCCCCAGTCCCTGGCTGGACCCCATGATCAGTGCCCGACGTCCGCTGATATCCAGATCCATGATATGTCTTATCCATCCGTGTGTAAAAACAGCTTCATATCGAATAAATTTTATCGTTACATGAAGTTTATGAGCATGCGGGTCAGTGTTTCGCAACCCGAAATGAAATCATCCATCCGCATGGCTTCTCGCGGATTGTGGGAACCATTCTGATTGCGCACGAAAATCATGGCTGAAGGAACTCCCATAGCTGCAAAAACTGCCGCATCGTGCCCCGCCCCACTGGGTAATTGCATGAAGCCAACGCCCTGTGCCTTCATGATTGTGCAAAGCCGTGCTTCCCATTGCGGGTCCATCTGCACCGGGGGCGTCGTGTCCTTGTGTCCCATTTGGAACCGGACGCCACGCTGCGCAGAAATTCGGGCGCACTGGGCAAGGAATTCCGACTGGAAGCGTTCCAGCATCCCAGATGATGTGCTGCGGGCTTCAAAGGAAAATGACACTGTATCCGCGATCTTGGCGATGGCGTGTGTTCGTGCATCGGTGCCGATACAGCCACTTGTCATGACCAGGTCTTCCCCATTGCGCAGATGTGCCTGCCAGTGTTTTTCCATGGTCGAGAGCAAGTCCGCTGCCGCCAGAACGGGATCGTGTCGCAGGGCAGGGGGGGTAGAGCCTGAATGCCCGCTTTCACCCATGCAGGTAATGGAGGGATAGCGGAAATTGCCCCGGATGGCGCTGACCACGCCTAACGGGATGTCACATGTGTCCAGAACGGGGCCCTGTTCGATGTGCAGTTCAATCCAACCAGCCAGTGTGTGCGGATCAAGCAGGCATCTCCCATCCGCGATTGCGGTTGTATTAATCCCGCAGGCGCGCATGCACTCCCCCAACGGGCGGCCGCTACCATGCTGGCGCAATGCCAGGTCTGCCGATCCCAGTCGTCCGAGCAGAGCTGACGACCCGAGGTAAGGTTTGCCAAAGGCCGCGCTTTCCTCTCCCCGCAGAGCATAGACCCTAAGGTTGCGATGTGGCCGCGCGCCCCGTGCATGGAGGGATGCAAGCGCGATAATGCCCGCGATGACACCGGCCGCGCCATCGTAATTGCCGCCCTGTGGCACGGAATCCATGTGCGAACCGCAGGCAAGGGCAGGCAGGGACGTATCTTTCCCCCGAAGGGAGATGACAAGGTTTCCTGCCGCGTCAGAAGCAGTGTCCAGTCCCATCTGACGTGCATGGCGCGCAATGATCCCAAGTGCCGCATTTTCCTGTTCTGTATAGGCCAGTCGGGTGATGCCGATGCCATCAGTCCCCTGCAGGCGCAGTTCTTCGAACATGTTCTGCGCAAGTTTCAGGCTGTCGGGGAGCAGGATGGACGGCGTAAGGCTGGTCATGTGCGATGGGAGTGTCTTTATTATCGGGTGGTCATGCATTGCATTATGCGTCCATATCGCAGCAGCGGGGGCTGGTCGCGTCGCGCAGGGCACCTGTCAATGCTGCCACCCGTGTGATGCTGCGGGCGTGGCAGAACCGGTCCAGCCCATCAAGGATATCGGTCATGGCCAGACTGTTAATAAAAGAGGCCGTGCCCACCTGTACGGCCACAGCGCCAGCCAGCATGTATTCCACCGCATCGTCTGCGGTTGTAATGCCACCGCATCCAATGACCGGAATGGCCACGCTGCGGGCACATTGATATGTCTGGCGCAGTATGATCGGCTTTATCGCCGCGCCCGACAGGCCGCCCATAACATTGCCCAGACGCGGGCGGAATGTGCGGGTGTCGATGGACATGCCAAGGATGGTGTTCGCAACGACCACCGCATCGGCGCCCGCCGCCTCCGCCGCGCGGGCAATCACGCTCATGTCATGGCAGTTCGGGGTCAGTTTTACCCACAGGGGCAGGTCTGTGGCTGCACGCAACGCCGCAACCACCTTTGTGGTGGCGTTGGCCTCCATGGCGAAAGCCTTGCCGTCAGCCTCGATATTGGGGCAGGAGATATTGGCCTCTATTGCATCGACGCCTGCAATACTGACGGCGCGGGCCAGTGTTGCAAACCCCGCCGCGTCGGGGGCAGATATGGAAACGATCAGTGGCGTACCCCATTGGGTGTAATGTGGCAGCGTCCGGTTGATGAAATCCTCGACGCCACATGAAGGAATCCCGATGGCGTTCAGCATGCCCCCCGTGGTTTCAGCGACACGGGGCAGGGGATTGCCGGCACGTCTTTCACGGGTGATGGTTTTGGTGACGATGGCCCCCAACCTGCGGATATCCATGACCTGGCCCAGCCCGTCGCCAAATGTGCCCGAAGCCGGCATCACGGGGCTGTCAAGGCGCAGGTTGCCGATCATGACCGACATGTCCGTCATGCCAGTGTCTCCCTGATGTCAAAGACCGGACCGTCAAGGCAGACACGCCTTGTCACAGTCCCATGGGCCGACGCAAAATCGCGGACGCAGCAAAAACACATTCCCAACCCACATGCCATCTGCTGTTCCAGCGCGACCTGTCCCGGAAGGTCGAATTCAACCGCAAGTGCCCGTAGCATGCGCAGGAGGCGTGAAGACCCACAGGTGAAAAGCGCATCGCACCGATCCGCCGAGATCAGCCCGCGTAATGCCTGTTCGATCCAGGCCGGATCGCTGTTGCCCTGCGTATCCGTAACCGGGATGACGGACATGCCTTTCATGTTAAATCGGTCTGCCGATACAATAAGTTCAGGACTGCGGGCCGACAGAATGGCGGTGACGCCAATGCCAGCCATGTGCGCAGCCTCGGCCAGCGGTGCGAGTGTGGCAAGCCCGACGCCGCGCCCGATTACGACGATATGGCGCAGGTGTCCGGCAAGATCGTATCCTTTTCCCAGCGGTCCCAGAATCCTGATGGTATCGGATGGGACCAGCGTGCTCAGGCCCCGTGTGCCGCTGCCTGTCACTTTATACAGAAACTGGATCTGTCCCGTCGCCGTGTCCGTGCCGTACAGGCTCATCGGGCGGCGCAGGTAGGGTATTGCCCCATGGGCAGGTGGGCACTGCAACTGATAGAACTGACCCGGGGATGCGGCCGCAGCAAGGGGGGATGCCTGTATCACCAGATGCCAGTACTGTGCATTGACCGCCATGTTGGACAGGACCGTGGCGTCCTCTTCTGCGACTGTCGGGTGAAAGGGGGGGACGGGGACGCCTGTTGCATGTTCCTGACCCGGTTCAGGATACAGATCATGGGAAAGGTGCTGTATGGTATGCGCCATGGCGGATCTGCTTTCCCATTTTGTTCATGATGCCCGTTCTGGATATCGGGAACCTGCGCGTCATTACTTGCCGACATGAAAATCATTACGGAAAAGGGATATTATCTCTGGTGAGGATGTGCGCGATAGATCATAATATAGAGCATCATGATGCTGTAATGGCATCACCTCCAATACGCAGTATCAGGTAGGGTTTCCCTTTGCCGGATGTGGAATGGAAAACGCCATGAAACGGAATCGCCTTAGGATACATGCGGCTTCCTTGCATTATTTCGATGCGGTCTGCCGGGCCGGCACGATACGCGAGGCTGCACGGCGATTGAATATCGCGTCATCTGCGGTAAACCGACAGATTTTACGTCTTGAGGAGGAAATTGGCGCTCCTGTTTTCCTGCGCCTCTCATCAGGATTGCGCCTGACGGAGGCAGGACAATTGCTGGCTGCACATATCCGTACGGTTCTGCGTGATGCGGAACAGGTTGCGTCGCGACTTGATGAATTACGTGGGTTGCGTGCGGGGCATGTGGAAATCGCCACTGTTGCGGGAACCTGTGCCTGCCTGTTGTCGGATACGATCACGCAGATGGCACAGGATTATCCGAAAATTACCGTGGGGGTAAGGATCATTGATACTCATGCCATTGCGGAAGCCATCGTCAATGGGGATGTGCATCTGGGACTGGCGTTTGAAGTGCCCCGCCAGCCGGAGATACATGCAATGCATGTCGCGCAATTTCCGCTTGGGGCCGTCATCCTGCCACAAAGTCCCATGGTCCAGAAAAAAATCGTAGATATAAGTGAGTTTTCAGAACACCCAATCATCCTTCCCAAAGAAAATTTTGCCAACCGCAAACAGGTTCATTCTCTTTTGTTCAAGGCAGGAATGGAGGATTGGGGACAATATGAATCCGGTTCGATCGACCTGATGAAACAACTTGTGTTACGTGGTCTGGGCGTTGCATTCATGACGCGGATTGGTATCGAGCCTGAACTTCGTCAGGGTCTTCTGGCGCATGTGCCGCTGATGCAGGGGGATATGCCGATACGCAGTGAACTTGGATTGTTTGTCCATGCATCTTCACCATTACCGGTGGCGGCAGGTCTGTTCGCGGACAGGCTGATGGCCATAATCGACCGCGAGTATGAGGCCACGCACACCAGCGCAAAGGAATGAATATACCCCCGACCGAATGTCAGTCGGGATCAGCATTCTGTGCGTCGCTGTTACGGGGGATAAGGAAGATGGTGGTGATGAGGTCGATGATATAGATGCCAGATAGTACCTTAAGCGCAGTATCAAACGACATGTAAACCAGTAATGCCCCAAAAAACATCGGCCCAAAACCACCCAGCGCCCGACCCACGCTCCAGATCACGTTTTGTGCAGTACTGCGGGCATAGGTTGGAAACAGGTCGGTAATCAGGGCACCATATCCCCCCATCATGCCGTTAATGAAAATGCCGGATACAAATCCCCCCACCAGAAGTTCGGTTGGGGTACGCAGCATTGTATAAAGCAGGACGGTAACAATGGCCCCGACCTGATAGATCAGGAAGGTTGGTTTACGCCCGATCCGGTCGGCAATTTCGCCAAAGGCCCAGACACCAAGGATCATGCCGCATACTGAAACGGCCGTCCAGATCCCTGATACATTCAGTGTGAAGTGATAGACTTTCATCAGATAGGACGGCACCCAGATGATAATGCCGTAATATCCGAAATTCTGTACTGTACTCAGGATCAGTATGGCCAGGCTGCGTTTGGTGCTTTCCATCGTATGGAACAGCGCCTTCAGCGGAAAATGCGGTATGCCCGTTTCCTTGACTTCGGCAAAGGCCTGGGATTCAGGGACTGTGCGCCGGATCATGAACGACGCCACCGCAGGCAGGCCCCCAATGATGAACATGCCGCGCCATCCTACATAAGGCAGCAGGAAAGGGGTAAGCAGGGCAGCAAATAAAACCCCGAATTGCCAACTCATCCCCACATAGGACGCGATCCGTGCGCGTTTTTCACGTGGATAGGCCTCGGTCGCGAGCGTCATGCCCACACCGAATTCACATCCCAGCCCGATCCCAGCGCAGAAACGATAGATGAAAAGATCCTTGAACCCCACCGAGAACGCACACAGGAAGGTGAAGAAGGAAAAGACCAGTATGGAAATGCTCAGAACCCGGGCACGACCGAAATAATCCCCGGCGATCCCAAAGACCGATCCCCCCAGCGCCCCGCCAATCAGCGTCCATGTTACAAGAGATCCGCTTTGCGCGGTCGTCAGGTGCAGCGCCGTTGCAAGCGGCGTGAGAATGAACCCCAGCATCAGCAGATCGAAACCATCAAGCGCATAGCCGGACATGGCGGCGAACAGGGCACGTTTCTGGTTGGTCATGCGATACGTCCTTGGCAGGTGGAATGGTCGGCCCATCATAACTTTGTCGCAACAAAAACGTGGGTGTAACCAGACGATGGAGTTCGTGCAAACACGGGGAGGGGAGGTAGATCAGGTTCGCATGTCAGCAAAGTAGATGAAAATATGTTAGATTTCATAGAAGTATAAAAATGTCGATATGATTTGTAAATAAACTGCATGCCCATAACCTATGATAATGCGCGTGTGCCTATTAATCATTGTGATGGAGGGGATATGTTGCGTATCGGCCACGTCTATCCCCCCGATCGTGGTTGTTGGCTGATACTGCCTTCGTGCCCTGCCGGGCGCCATGATCCTGTGTGCCTGTATGATCAAGATGACAGTCCAGCATCTCATGATCCGCCATGGGCCGCAGGTAGTCCCGGCAGACGGACAAGGGCCGAAGCCTATATCATATAGTGTGAAAAGGTTTACCAACAGCGCATAACACCCTGCGTCAAAAGGACTTTTCACGCGATATTGAGCACGAAAGACTTTGTCTGGTGAGAGTGTCTATATACATTAGTATATAGACAAGCGCGGCAAATAGTCTGCCATCCGGCAAAAGCGGCTTATACACCTGACGTGATCTGCGCTTGGTTGTCAGGATGGCCTGCTATATGGCCGATAAAATATATCCGGAGGTCACGGTATAACCATGCTTTACCAGACAATAAATCCGTATACGGAAGAAATTCTCAAGACATTCGATTTACATTCGGATGCGCAGCTTGCAAATATTATCACAAATGCTGATGCAACATATACTAATATCTGGCGCAAGAAGAGCTATGCAGAGCGCAGCGCCGTTCTGCACCGGGCTGCGGAACTCATGCGGCATAATCGCGATGCGTTCGCGACCCCCATTACCGTGGAAATGGGCAAGCTGTTCCGTGAAGCCCAGGCGGAAGTGGATCTTAGCGCGGATATCCTTGATTATTATGCCGATAATGCTGAAAAATTCCTGGCTCCCGTCAACTTGCAGGTTGATGATGGCGAGGCGACGATCCTGAATCAGCCGATTGGCATCATCTTTTGTATTGAACCGTGGAATTTCCCTTATTATCAGCTTGCGCGCGTTGTCGGGCCAAACCTGATGGCGGGGAATGTGCTGATCGTGAAACATGCGCCTGGCGTGCCGCAATGTGCTGTCATGTTTGAAGACCTGCTGGCCGATGCTGGTGCACCCGCCGGGGCCTATACCAATGTCTTTATCACCAATGAGCAATCGGCAACGGTTGTGGCGGACCCGCATGTGCGTGGCGTTGCCCTGACCGGAAGCGAGCGTGCAGGCAAGGCCGTTGCCGCCGAAGCAGGTAGCGCATTGAAAAAGAACACGATGGAACTTGGTGGAAGCGATGCTTTCATCGTATTGGATGATGCAGACCTTGATATCGCGATCAAATGGGCGGTATGGGGCCGGATGAACAATACGGGGCAGTGCTGTGTCGCGGCCAAGCGTTTCATCGTTCATGAAAAGGTTGCGGACACCTTTACTGCCCGTTTCAAGGCAGAGCTTGAAAAGCTGGTGGCTGGTGATCCCATGGATGAAAAGACGACACTCGGGCCGCTTTGCAGTGAAAGTGCGTTGAAACTTGTGCTGGGGCAGATTGAAAGCGCAGTCGCGCACGGAGCCCGCATTGTTACTGGTGGCAAGCGTATCGCGCGTTCGGGCTATTTCATACAGCCCACAATCCTGGAAAACATCAACAAGGATAATCCGGCCTTTCATCAGGAATTTTTTGCACCGGTAGCCATGATTTTTCGCGTACCTGATGAACAGGCCGCTATTGATCTTGCCAATGACTCCCCCTATGGGCTTGGTGGTTCTGTCATTACGACGGATATAGAACGCGGCAGGCATGTGGCCGCCCAGATTGAAACGGGAATGGTTTTTATCAACCGTTCGACGTGGACGGCTCCGGGTCTTCCGTTCGGCGGGGTCAAGAATTCCGGTTATGGTCGTGAATTGTCCTCACTGGGTATCGAGGAATTTATTAACAAAAAACTGGTGCACACCCCGGCATAAGCGCGCATTCAACCTTTCTGTCATGGCTGTGAATGACGCAGCAATCTTGGGTAAGGTTTTTCCAAACCTTTGCAAGGTGGGGCGTTTTCAAAAGACAATATTTGGTGCCCCCCAAAAAAAACTCCCGCGGCAATCACCGCGGGAGGTCCGATTTTTTGCAATGCCGACGCAATGACCGGCCATGCGCATCAGAAGGGGGCGTCAATGTCCACAATGTTGATCAGCTTGTGGTTGACAAACTCCTTGATGCCCAATCCGACGAGTTCACGTCCATAACCAGAGCGGGCGATACCGCCAAATGGCAGGTCTGCCTTGGGCACGAGGGGATGATTGATGAACACCATGCCGGTACGGATGGCGTGGGCCACCCGTGTTCCACGGGCTTCGTCACGGGTAAAGACCGATCCGCCCAGCCCGTAAGGAGAGTCATTGGCGATGCGGATGGCATCGGCATCGTCCTTTGCCCGGTAAATCTGGGTGACGGGACCAAAGAATTCCCAATGACGGGCGGCATTCTTTTCATCAAGGTTCGACATGAGCAGCGGTTGGAAAAATGCGCCCTTTTCAGGCACCGGTGCCCCGATGACTTCGACCTTTGCACCGTGATCCATCGCCCGCGTCACCTGATCGCGCAGGTCATCTGCTGCGGCCTGAGAGGACAGGGGCGCAAGCGTGGTGGCAGGATCCATCGGGTCGCCTGCCTTCAGGGCTGCAACGCCTTCCTTGTAAAGTGCAAGGAACTGGTCATAAATTGCGTCGGCCACGATCAGGCGTTTGGCTGAAACGCAGACCTGTCCAGCGTTCCAGTGACGACCGATAACGGCCCAGTGGGCTGCCTTTTCCACGTCGGCATCGTCAAGCACCACAAAGGCGTCTGCCCCGCCGAGTTCCATGGTCGCCTTCTTCAGTGCCTTGCCCGCAATCCCTGCGATGACGGTGCCTGCACCTTCTGACCCCGTCAGGGCAACACCGCATACGCGTGGATCGTTCAGGATCATGGCGGTATGGGGACGTGCCGCGTACAGGTTGCGGAACAGGCCCTTGGGCAGGCCGGCTTCGACCATCAGCGTGTCGAATGCCGCCGCACACTGCGGCAGGTTGGACGCATGCTTGAGCAGGACGGCATTCCCGGCCGAAAGCTGCGGCGCAATGATACGCACGACCTGATAGAAGGGAAAGTTCCAAGGCTCGATCGCCAGCACAATGCCCAGCGGTTCATGGACCAGGACGGCCTTGCCTTCGGCGGGATCGGCAACGGGCAGTATCTCGGGCTTCAGCAGTTCTTCGGCATATTTTGCATAATATTCAAAGATTTCCGCCGAAAGGATGACTTCCTTCTTGGCCTCTTCAAACAGCTTGCCCATCTCCAGCGTGCCAAGGCGGGCATATTTGTCAATGTCGCGACGCAGGATGGCGGCGGCAGCGTTCATGACCTTTGCGCGTTCGGCAAATGAGGTGTTGCGCCAGGATTCAAATGCGGCATGTGCTTCCGACAGGGCGGCCTGCACTTCGGCATCTGTGGCGTCGGGGAAGGTCGCGACGACCTCGTTGGTATAGGGATTGGTTGTTGCGTAAGCCATTTTCAGTCCTCGTATCTGTCAATTCGTTGCGTCCGGCATGTGATGCCGGACTGTATCCCGATGGTCCCTGCCAACAGGTCAGGCGGCGGCTTCGAGTATCTGACGGCTGACGTCAAGGGTAATATCGCCGTTTTCACCCAGATGGGTCATGCCGTGGTCCTCCAACTGCTGCACCAGGTCGGTAATGCCTTGCGCACCGATGTCATAGGCGGACAGGCGGGTCGGCACACCAAGGTTTTCAAAGAATTCCTCCGTCTTGCGGATAACCGCATTGATCCGCTCATCTTCCGTTCCATCGGTCAGGTTCCATACCCGTACTGCATACTGAAGCAGTTTGGCACGCTTTTCCTCGCGACGCACCTTCAGCAGGGCAGGAAATACCATGGCCAGCGTCCGGGCGTGGTCAATGTGGTATTTTGCCGTGATTTCGTGGCCGATCATATGCGTGCTCCAGTCATGTGGCACCCCTGCGCCGATCAGGCCATTAAGCGCCAATGTCGCCACCCACATGAGGTTGGAGCGCAGGTCATAATCATCGGGTGCCGCCATGATACGTGGCCCGATTTCCACAAGGCTGGAGAGCAGCCCTTCGGAAAAGCGATCCTGCGCCATTCCGTCCACAGGATAGGTCATGTACTGTTCCATCACATGGACGAAGGAGTCCACAACACCGTTGATAACCTGCTTCATCGGCAGGCTCATGGTGCGTGTCGGGTCAAGCACGGAAAAGCGTGGATAGACCAGGGGATTGGAAAACAGGAGCTTATCCCCAGTGGACTGCCGTGAAATCACGCTCATGCAGTTCATTTCAGACCCCGTGGCAGGCAGGGTGACCACCGTGCCCAGTGGCAGGGCCTTGGTCGCGGCTGTGCCTTTGCTGGTCAGGATGTCCCATGCCTCACCTTCATATGGGACAGCGGCAGCGACGAACTTGGTCCCATCCATGACAGAGCCCCCACCCACGGCAAGCAGGAAGTCGAGCCCTTCTTCACGCACCATGGTTACGGCCTTCATCAGGGTTTCATAGGTGGGATTGGCCTCGATGCCACCGAATTCCCGAAAGGTCCGGCTACCGAGGGCGGCGCGTACCTCGGCAAGCGTCCCGCTGCGCTCGGCGCTTGAACCGCCATACAGGACGAGGACACGGGCCTGGGGTGACAACTGATCATCTAGACGGCCAATCATGCCTTTGCCGAACAGGACACGTGTTGGGTTATAGAATTCGAAATTCTGCATCATGCACCTATTAGACCGGTCGTATTTAGTAGACCGGTCATCTATTAAAATCCTGTTACAGGACCTTTTGCCCCATGCACCAGGATCAGATTTCCAGAAGTCGCCTGCTGGCCTGCCACGCATGGTCAAAAGGCGGGGAACTGTGTGTGATCTTGACCATCAGCGTTGATCCCAGCCAAAGCTGGTACAACGATGACGCCAGCATTCCGGCAGGTTGCGTGCTGCCGATGGAGCCTTCTTCCTGCCCGATGGCGATGACCGTGCTGATCCGCTCGATAACGGTGGCAGTACCAATTTCAAGGATGGCACGCATACGTTCGGACAGGTCAGACACTTCTGCCGCCAGTTTTACAATCAGGCATTTGTTCCCGACCTGTCCGTCGATATGGGTATCACGCCAGAACTGACAGTATCGGGTAATCCGCTGTGCGGCATTGCCGTCGCGGTTCCTGAGGATATCGTCTATCCTGATCAGGTATTCTTCCACATAGGTCCGCAGGAGTTCTTCGCCAAAGGCTTCCTTTGATTCAAAGTAATGATAAAATGACCCTTTGGGAATGTCCGCGACATCAAGGATCTGCGCCAGGCCGACGGCCGAGAAACCACGCTGGCCGATCAGTGGTTTTGCTGCCTGCAATATGTGCTGCCGGGCAGCGCGATGTTTCTCTGCGATCTTCATGTCAGCTTATATAAAAGAGGATATATGCCCTGTCCACAAAAAATTAGACCAGTCGTCTTTTTGTGGGCGGGTTCAGATCGCATGCCGGGCCATGATATCCCCCATGAGAGTGCCGACCAGATGTGTAAGACGTGAGAGCTGCCGGGTGCGGTCATGTACCAGGGCCAGCGTCAGGTGCGGCATGTCGGTGCCGACAAGCGGTACAAAGGCCAGATCCCCGCGTGCCACTTCGGACATCACGTCAAGGGAACTCAGAAAACAGATCCCGATACCTGTGGTGACAAGGGAAATGATCATCTGCACATTGTTTGCCCGGGCGGCCACAGCTGGAACGATCCGGCCTGCCTCCATAAGACATGTGAACATGGCGGCCAGTGCCAGCGGCTGTTCCGGCGCAATCATGGGATAGGTTGCGCATTGCGCCAGTGTGACGGCGCCATGTCGTGCCAGTGCGTGATCGGGCCGACAGGCAAAGCCAAGGGGAAAGGACATGCGTCGGATTATGACAAGGTCGCGTGTTTCTTCAGGGTCCAGCACAAGGGCGAGATCCCCTTCGCCAGACAGCAGGGTCGGACAGATCTGTCTGTTGTCGCGGATGTTCATGTCCAGAATCACGCCTGGATGGCTGTGTTTCATGCGGTTAACCAGTTCGGGCAGGAAGGTGCGTGACAGCGCCTCTGGCGCCAGCAGGTCAACCTGTCCACGCCGTATGCCCTTCAGGTCATCTATCTGGCGGTTGAGGTCGTCAAGATCCTTTCCCCATCGTCTGGCGCATCCGTACAGCAGCTCTCCTGCCGCCGTCAGGCGCATGCCGCTGGGCAGGCGTTCAAAAAGTGGCGTCTGGAGCTGTTTTTCCCCCAACAGGATATGCCGGTTGATGGCGGAGCCGGCGATGCGGAGTTCCTCTGCCGCCTTACGTATGGATTTATGGCGCGCAACCGCCAGGAAATAGACAAGGAAGCGGGAGAACGGTTGCATGTGTGCTTATTTTGAGAATGGGAAATGATCAATTATGATATATCCGAGATTACATTGGTTGTGAAATGATCTTTCTCCAGATCCGCTGGACACAGTCCGGCGACCCTTCAGGAGGACCCGCCGTGACCACGACCACCCGCCCATGCCCGCCCAACAGCCCTGCCAATATCCTGCCACGGAACATGACGTTCGATGTGGATGACTGGAATATCCTTGCCAGATGCTGGTATCCGGTGGCCCTTGTGCGGGATCTGGGGGCGCAGCCGCTGTCCATGACATTGCTGGATGCCCCACTGGTTATCTATCGTGCGGGGGAAGGTGATATTGTGATTGCCGATGACCTGTGTCCCCATCGGGGCGTTCCACTCAGCATGGGGAAAGGGGATGGCCAGACGGTGGCGTGCGCGTATCATGGTTTCCGTTTTGGTGCGCAGGGGCGGTGTGTAAGGGTGCCGGCGCACCCCGACAGTGCCATTCCGTCGAAGCTGAACCTGCGTACCTATCCTGTGGTCGAACGTTATGGTCTGATCTGGACATGCCTGCGGCCGGAAGGCGAAATGCCAGAAATCCCGCCCATGCCACACTGGGACGATCCTTCCTATCAGCAGATCAACTGTCCCTGGATCGATATCGCCGGTTTTGCCGGACGGCAGGTCGAGGGGTTTATTGACGTGGCCCATTTTGCCTTTGTCCATACCGATACGTTTGCCGACCCGGAAAATCCGGTCGTGCCCCCATACAGGACAAGGCTGACCCCTGACGGGTTTGAGGCGGAATACCGTAGCAACGTGGGGAATTACCCCATTGGCGTGACCGACAGGGGACGACCGGGTTTTGAATGGTTACGGCATTTCCGGGTCCATGTACCATTTACGGCAACATTGGAAATCCATTTCCCCGATAATGGGCGCCTTGTAATCATGAATGCGGCATCCCCTGTATCTGCGCGCAAGACGCGGATGTTTGCACCGATGTGTCGTAATTTCGACAAGGAATTGCCGCTGCAGGATGTCTACGATTTTAACCTGAGGGTTTTCGAAGAAGATCGTGCCCTGGTGGAGGCGCAGAGGCCCGAGAACCTGCCGCTTGATGTCACGCTGGAGGCCCATGTGATGGCGGACCGCAGTTCTATTGCCTATCGCCGTGCCCTGCGCACGATGGGGCTAAGCCAGTTTTTCACGGCGTGAAGGTAGCTGTGGCGATGTCTTCCCTGTTTCCTGTCCTTGTTGAAAGTGTCACGTCAGAAGGGGCCAGGTGCGTGCGCCTGCGTCTGGTGGCGCGCGCGGATGATGAAAACCTGCCAGGGTTTGAGCCTGGGGCGCATGTGGATATCATGACGCCGTCTGGCCTGATCCGGCAATATTCGCTGTGTGGTTCAGCGGATGATACTTCTGCTTATGAAGTGTGTATCAAGCATGACAATGCCACATCACGTGGTGGGTCAGCATCATTATGCACCCAAGTCAGCCCCGGCATGGAATTGCAGATATCCAGCCCGCGCAATGCGTTCACGTTGCCTGAGGCACGACGATATTCGCTTGTGGCGGGTGGGATCGGCATTACGCCGCTATTGCCGATGCTGCTGCGCCTTCAGCGTAACAATGCAGAATGGGAATTGCACTATTACACACGGGAACCGGAACAGGCCCCGTTTGCAGATATGCTCCGCAACAGTTCGTATCAGGAACATGTCCATTTCAGACGAAGCCTGCGGGAGGGATATCCCGATTGCCTGAACATACCTTCACCCGATACGGCAATCATGCTGTGTGGGCCAGATGGGTTCATGAATGCCGTTTCTTCTCATGCTGTTGCTGCGGGCTGGCGCGCAGAGCAGATCCATACTGAATATTTCCGTCCCGCAGAGTCCTCCCATAGCCTTATGGACCAGCCATTTGAGGTTGTGTTGGCCCGATCCGGGCAAACCATCCGGGTCCAGGCAGGACAGAGTATCGCATCCGCCCTGCTGGCTGCGGGGATAGAAATCGATCTGGCATGTGAGCAGGGCATGTGTGGTGCATGTATCGTCCCGCTTCTGGCCGGGGTGGGCGATCATCGTGACGTGGTGCTGACACAAGAAGAGCAGGGTGGTCACATTGCCCTATGCTGTTCACGTAGTCGCACCCCTTCGTTGACTCTTGATCTGTGAGCGCACGAGCCTGTCCGACAGAGTGTAGATTTCAAAAACATTCTTATAATATATATCTTTTATAAATTATATATTCCTGTCGTAAAAAAACGGGACCGCATTGCGCGGTCCCGTTTCGCTGTGTCTGCAAGAGACCAGACGATCAGTTCGTATTATCCAGTGCATAGACCACGAGGTCATCCGTCACCGGTGTCATCATGAAGTGGTGCCCACCCGCCATGATGGCAACATACTGCTTGCCTTTATATTCATACGTCATGGGTGTGGCCTGCCCACCACCGGGCAAGACGTCATTCCATACTTCCTTACCTGTATGGATATCAAAGGCATGGATCATGTTGTCGGTTGTTGCCGCCACAAAGATCAGGCCACCGGCTGTGATGACCGGTCCACCATTGTTGGGCGTCCCGATATTCAGCGGCAGGTGCGTCGGCAGGCCAAATGGTCCGTTGGCACGCGCACTGCCCAACGGGCGCTGCCACAGTACTTTTTGGGTGTGCATGTCGATGGCTGTAATCATGCCATAGGGCGGGCGATTACACATCATGCCGGTATATTCATCCCAGAAGGGTGAAACCACGATACCATACGGGGTTTCGGCCATGGCGCCTGCGCCCTCTGCCCCACCGCCACCGGGTTTATAGTTGGGGTCGTCCACCGGCATCAGGCCCAACTTATCGGCCTTCTTGCGGCTGACTAACTGGTCATACATCGGTGTATTGTTCCAGTTGGCGATCAGGATTCCGCTCTTTTCGTCATATGCCACACTGCCCCAGTCGGATCCCCCATTATAGCCTGGATATTCCAGCCACGGCTTATCGATGCTTGGGGGCGTGAATTCGCCCACATAATGGGCACGACGGTATTTCAGGCGGCAGTAAAGCTGATCAATGGGGGACATACCCCACATATCGGTTTCCTTGAGAGGGGCGAAGCCAAGGCGTGGCATCCCCACCGACCAGGGCTGTGTGGGGGCACGCGTATCATCCGGGACCATGCCAGGAGAGGGCGCAGGGCGTTCTTCCACCGGCAGCACCGGATCACCTGTACGGCGGTCGAGTACAAAGGTCTGTCCGCGCTTGGTGGGCATAATCAATGCCGGAACCGTGGAGCCGTCAGGTCTGGTGAAATCCATCAGTGTGGGCTGCGACCCGATGTCGTAGTCCCATACGTCCTTATGCACAGTCTGGAACACCCAGCGTGGCTCGCCCGTTTTGACATCGATCGCGACAACGGCGGAGGAAACCTTGTTTTCCTCCGGGCTGCGCATGGCGCTGTAATAATCGGCCGCCGAATTTCCGGTGGGCACATAAACCAGCCCCAGTGCATTGTCGCCGATCATGGCTGCCCACGAATTGGGGGTGCCACGACTGTAATGTTCGCCTTCCTTTGGTTCACCATGTTCATGCGGGCGATTGACATCCCATGCCCACAGGAAGCGCCCGGTTTCGGCATCATATCCACGGATCACCCCAGAGGGGGCCCAGCGGCGCTGACCGTCAAGGATTTCCTGATTGGTGATGATCGCACCGTTGACGATGGGCGGCGGCGCAGTTTCAGCCACGAAACCGGGCACCGACTCACCCATGCCTTTCATCAGGTTGACCATGCCGTGCCAGCCAAACCCTTCACACACTTTGCCATCCTCGCTATCTACCTCGATCAGGCGTTCATCCAGCGTGGCTTCAAGGATACGGTGATGGCAATGCTCGCCTTCGGGCACGGTCGAGGACGTGTAGTACACAACTGCCTTGCATGCCGCCGTATAGGGAATGCTTTCATATTTCTCGTTGGCATGGAAGTGCCAGATTTCCTTGCCTGTGGCCGGGTCGATGCGCATCATGTCATTCAGTGCGGAACACATGTACAGCCCGTCTCCCACCTTGATGGGGGTGGTCTCGGCGGCCCATTTGTTCACCTGCCCCGGACCAGGCTTGCTGCCGGTGTGATAGATGAAGGCACGCTTCAGATGGCCGATATTTTGTGGCGTGATCTGGTTGAGCGGGGAAAAACGGGTCGCCCTGTCATCACGGCCATAGCCGGGCCAGTCATCATGCGCCGGATTTGCCGTGACCTGTTCCACCATCGGGGTGGCTTCGCTGGGCTCGGCAGGTGGTCCGTCTGGAATGTTTGCGGCATTGACACCCGGCCCCTGCGGCGCGTTGGGGGATGGTGCGGAAAATGCATCAGCCAAGGGGGCTGGTTCCGTGGGCGGGACCGTGGCGTTGTCCTTGCCGGGGGGCTGCTCGGCAGGGGGAACCTGCGCCAGGGCGACCGTACAGGACATGCCTGCGATGATTGTGGCGCCCAGCAGAAAGGAACGCAGCATCGGGGGGGTAGACATCATGCAATCTCCCGCACGGTAAGGGTACGCGCGTTTTGTATACGACGCAGGACCGGCAGGCTTAGCAATACGCCAATAGCCAGCAGGGTGGGGCCGAATACACGCGGCAACAGGCCCCAGCCGTCAAAACCGACTTCCCACAATGCCCACAGCCACGTGAACGCGACCGCCGCGAGGTAAAGCATACCCCCAGCAACCCGGCCCATGGCCATGAGAATGCCTGCCACCGTTACGGCAAGGCCAACAATGATGTAGTACCAAGACCCACCAAGGAACGCGAGTTCCGCACCCATATAAACAAGTGGCAGGCCCAGTAAGGTGATAATGATCGCAAGCCCAAGCGTCGCCCATCCACCGGCGGTTTGGGGGACTGTGAAAGCGGACATGATGGATGTTCCTCCAGTATTGGTGATGCGGAGGCTAATCCCACCTTTACTGAACGTGAAAAAACGAAGTCGTGAAAATGGTCACGAGTTTATGAGTATTGTTACCGCGTGAACTGTATTCCGCCAAAAAACCACGTATTTCATTCCATTTTTAACAGACAGACCTGCGGTTTTCGCACGGTTCCAAGATTGTTATTATTTTTTTATCTATGGAAGGAACTATTTTGAATTCAGAATAATATAGGAGACGTTAACCTTTTGGTCTTGGTCGGTATCATAAAGACCAATTAGTCTATTCCCTGACGGGGGTCACAGGAAATCAATAACCTGTAGTCTATTTTTTCCTGTCATCGCATTGGCGGCTGCCACAGTCCATGCAGGGACAGTATATTCATTCCCCGATCTGGAAAAATGAAAATTATTTTGTATATTTTATTTATACGTTGTGAAATTTAAAATAAATATGTATATTATAAATAAAAATGGAAGAAATTTCTGGTATATGTCATCAGGTAATGATGGGTGATATATAACCATAATATCACAAGACCGTTTCATGGATGGCTGTGAAACTACGAATCATTTTCTAAAATATAATAAATATGGGTATGATATCGCCCGACAGTAAGAAAAATAAAGTTTTCTCAAAGTCGCTCTATCAAAGATAGGCGGTTCTTTTGAAACTTCACTCGGGAGTTTTCTGCGTCATTATCATTCACCCAACCAGGTTTGCATCTGAACTGGCGATTTCCTGCTGGATAATACCAACAGTTTGGTGGGGGGCGTGCAGAAACCGAAGCAAGCGGTGGTGTGCAATCATACATGATTGCAATCACGCGTAAGGCATGGATTTTTCTGGAATCCACGGCTTGCAACGGTCTGTTTTCAGGTCGATCAGGAACATTATTCCCGCACTGATCCGTGCCCTTATGACCTTGTATGTAGTCAATGTGTTTGAGCCAGTAGCATGGCTACATGAAAACTCTTGTGCAGGAAAGGCGCCAACCCTCTGGCCCATTATCTGGGCAAGAGGGCGTCCTGTCCTTTATGCAAGCTTTTTTGTGATTTCAGCGACATGCTGGCCAAGGAATGTTGCACCGTCACGTTCATTCGCACTTGGCTGCCGGGAGCCGTCGCCTGCGGCAATCGTTGTGGCGCCATAAGGAGAACCGCCGGTCACTTCATCAAGCTTGAGCTGGCCTTGGAAACTGTAGGGAAGGCCAGTAATAACCATGCCATGGTGGATCAGGTTCGACATCAGCGAATAAAGAGTGGTTTCCTGCCCACCATGCTGGGACGCGGTGGAGGTGAATACCGCACCTACCTTGCCGATCAGGGCCCCACGCAACCACAGGCCACCGGTCTGGTCCCAAAAATTGGCCATCTGTGCTGGCAGGCGACCAAAGCGGGTGGGCGCACCGAGGATGATCGCGTCGTAATCCGCCAGTTCATCAATCGTCGCGATGGGGGCATCCTGTTCAACCTTGAAATGATGCGCACTGGCTACCTCTGGCGGAACAAGTTCAGGAACCCGCTTTACATTGGCTTCCAACCCTGCAGAGCGGACACCGTCTGCCACTGCATTGGCCATTGTTTCAATGTGACCATAGGATGAATAATAAAGCACAAGAACTTTGGGCATGGTTGAGACCTCTTGAGGATAGCATATGAACAGGATTTGCAGGCAACGTGCAAAGCCCCCCGATCATATATCCTTGCTTGCATCAGAACAGGCTAAATCCGGAAATGATGTGTTTCCATAAATTATTCCATTCCTTATTGAAGAATGACATGTAAATTCTATACCAGTTTTTGGAATGATTTTTACAGGCATTAAAAAATCGTGGTTGTTAAAAATCAATATAAAATAAAGATATTCATCAAAAAATTTTATGTTTTTGACAGCGGTATTTCCAAACGACCTTTTAGCCTCCAACCATAAACTACTTGGCAAAAGTTTTGTTTGCCCGGTTCCGCTGGGCAGTGCACTTATGCGTAAGGAAAGCGAGCAGAGTTTGCACGGCAGGCAATCGCCCGTGGCATGTGGGGAATACGGCATGAATGATCCCCGCTGTTGGGCTCCAGTCGGGCAGAACTGGTGCCAGATGCCAGGTCTCTATATCGCGTCAGATCATCATGATGGGAAACTGCACAATTCCTACCCCAGCAGAGGGGATTCACGCAGGATGGTCATGTCATCCGTGCCAACCAGGGAAGGGGAATGGTGGCGGTCTGTCACGGCAGCTTTTCCAATAGCAATGAATGCATTCCCCGGATCGGTTTGAAAATCGAGAGAGGGGTATCCGTTCAGGTCTGCGGTGGCAAGAAGACCATAGTACCTGTGCCGGGTTGCGACAGGGCATTGTATGCTGGTGTCAAGCGTGTGCATCACAAGATAAGGGAATGCCTGTGGGGGAGGGGACAGTACACGGTATGGTAGATCTTTTGAAAAAGATCTATTTGAATGAAAGCGGATCGAAAAAACTTTCCCCAGGATAGCTGCCATGCAGGACAAAATCCGGTGCCACGCGCATAGACGTGTGCAGCACAGGACCGATAATCCTGTTAGGGTAGTGAGACCTTAATAATGAAAGCAGGAATTACCATGCGGGATAATACGCTTTTCTCACTTGCGGGCAAACGGGCGCTTGTTACCGGCGCTTCGCGTGGTATCGGGCTGGCACTGGCCCGGGGGCTTGGGCAATACGGTGCGAAAATCGTGTTGAATGGTCGCACGCGTGAACCGTTGGAGGCAGCGCGCATGGTGTTGGATGGGGACGGGATTGAGGCTGTTACAGCCCGGTTCGATGTGACGGACCAAGATGCCGTCATCGCCGGGGTTGAGGCGATCGAACGTGATCATGGTCCCATTGATATCCTGATCAATAATGCTGGAATCCAGCGTCGCGCACCGCTGGAACAGTTCAGCCGTAAGGATTGGGATGCGCTGATTGCGACCAATCTCAATGCGGTCTTTTTCGTAGGGCAGGCCGTGGCGCAACATATGTTGCCGCGCAAGCAGGGTAAGATCGTCAATATCTGCTCAGTCCAAAGTGAACTCGCACGTCCTGGGATCGCGCCGTATACGGCAACCAAGGGGGCGGTAAAGAACCTGACCAAGGGAATGGCCACAGATTGGGCGCGGCACGGGTTGCAGGTCAATGGGCTGGCGCCTGGGTATTTTCAGACGGAAATGAATGAAAATCTTGTTGCTGATAAGGATTTTACGAAATGGTTATGTCAGCGTACCCCTGCGGGGCGGTGGGGACGGGTGGATGAACTTGTCGGGGCGGCAGTGTTTCTCTCCTCAGAGGCATCAAGTTTCGTAAATGGACATATTCTGATGGTCGACGGTGGTCTTACGTCATCAGTATGAGGTAAATACTTAGTATAAAATTGTGGATATTTTGTAAATATCCACGAAATATCGTATTTTTATGAATTCATGGATTGTGGCATTCAAAGAGATTTCAAACCCATCGGACATAAGGGGATGTTTGAAAACAAACCTTTGATAAAAAATAGAAAAATATTTCTGGAGTTGCCTTTTGATCTAAAAAGGGGGGGCTTTCGAAGATTTTTGAAAAATATTCACCAAAAACTTTTATTATCTCAAGATTTTATCGGACTTATCTTTTCAAACAGTCTCCAAGCGTATCCGTTGGGGTCAAGCGGCTTTGAACGCCAAAATGAGCTTGACCACAACAGATACTTTAAGATTCTTCAATATTTTCCTGGTTGGATATTCTTTGAATTCTCTGCGCCTGATCGTAATCAAAGCAGGAGATTTACTCGTCTTGCAGTGAAAGTAATATTTTTGCAGCCTGCCTGCGATCCGGGGCAAGGGCAAAAGCTGAGGAAAAATCACTTAACGGGAATTTCTGCGTCACGAGGATATCGGCAATTTCCGGTTTTTCGGACAGCAGGGCAAGGGCAGCATCGAATTCCACATCAAATCGAAAGGTGCCACGGACATCTATTTCCCTGTTGATAATCAGGGCCATCGGCGCTGCAATATCACCCGGCGGGAACATACCAACCTGCACCAGTATGCCGCCGCGCCGTGTGTGGGTAATCGCATGTGACAGGGCTGCCGGCACGCCAGTAGCTTCGAACAGGATGTCGAATTCGTCTCTAACCTCGACATTGCTGGTATTGTAACATGCATCGGCCCCAAGCAGTCGCGCGCGTTGCAGGGGAAAATCCACCAGATCGGTGACGACAATATGTCCGGCCCCATGATGGGCAAGGGCGGCCACCAGCAGCAGCCCAATCGGTCCAGCCCCCTGTACCATTACGGTGCGTCCCCGGACGTCACCCGCGCGTGCAACCGCATGTAACGCGACGGACAGGGGTTCCGCAAGGCAGGCACGGCATGTATCCAGTCCTGGTGGCAGGTGACGCAGTTGCGTTGCCGCCAGCACCATCGTGCGACGAAAGCCGCCATCGGTGTGGGGATCACGCGCTGCACTCCCCAGAAAACGTGTGTTGCGGCACAGGTTGCGTCGCCTCGCCATGCATTCGGGACAGGTGCCACAGGGACGGGCGGGATGAATCGCCACCGCATCGCCTGGCGCAAATCCCCTGACCTCGCTTCCTATACGCGCAATAATGCCGCTGACCTCATGTCCCAGAACCATGGGGCCGTGTAATACCGATGCCCCCACGCCGCCATGGGCAAGATAATGCAGGTCAGAACCGCATATGCCACCCCATGCCATGTCCACCCAGACCTCATCGGGTGCGGGTTGGGGCAGGGGAACCGGCTCCAGCCTCAGGTCATGTGCGGCATGAATGACCAGTGATTCGGTCATGCTGGGGAAGGTTTTGTTGTCGTCGAAAGGATACATGTCCATGACATCGCCCGCATTTGACAAAATGCAGCATACTGATGGTATATTTACACCATCAGGTGTATGACACACGCGCCGCGTGTCATGAACGCAGCCATGCAGGCAGGTTTCCATCATGCTCCATCACAGGTTGCCTATAATGCAGTGCGATATGGTGCGATGCCACGTCCTTCGTTATCGACATCAACACGATGACCCATCATCGGCAGGGCACGATGGTGGCAGTGTTCGCGGGTGCATGCGCGACAGCCAGGACCAATGGGAATGATCATGCGCGGATCTTTCAGGTCCAGCCCCGCAGAATAGACGATCTGGGGCGCATCGGTGATGGAGCAGCCAAGGACCACAGCCGTCAGGCGTGGCCGGTCAAGATAAGAGATGCTGTTGCGCCCGACCGTCCGCGCGATATTGAGATAGACCGCGCCGTCGGTCGTCTGGGATAGCTGGACCTGCACCTGCTGGGGGGTGCTGAAGGCGCGGAAAATGTTCCATAACGGACACGGACCGCCAAAGCGGGACTGTGTAAAGCGGTTCGCGCTGAAACTTTTGAGAATGTTTCCCGCGATATCCGTCTTCAGGAAATAAAAGGGGATCCCCTCATGCCCTGGGCGTTGCATGGTGCTCAGCCGGTGGCAGGCCTGCTCGAAACTGACACCGAAATGGCGTTGCAGCAGTTCCAGGTCATGGCGCACTTCATGTGCCGTAACACGAAACCGCTCATAAGGCAGAAGCAATGCGCCCGCGAAATAGTTGGTAAGGTACACGCGTGCCAATCCCCGCGCCTCACTTTCCTTCAGGCGTGAACGGCGGACTACGCGTGCGAACAGGCTTTGATGTTCAATCTGGCCCAATGCCTGTGCCATCCAGAACGTGCTACTTTCCGAAGGGGCAAGGCGTGACAGGAACAGGATGCGCTGGCGACGGTCGATGTGCCACATCAGGCCCTTCTGGCTCAGGTTGAGGTCGATTTCGGTGCGGATGCCATGGCGGTCAAGCAGGTAGCGGGCAAGCTGCTCACCAGGACTGCCTTCATCAAGGCGCATCATCTCGAATTGCTGTTCCGCACAGCGATCAATCTCGTCAAAATAGTTACGTTGCGCCTGAACCCAGTCATTCACGGCTTCATAAGGTTCAACCCGATCGGGGCCGTCATGCTGCATTGCGCGTGATGATGCAGATCCTCCCCCGATCAGTGCCGCTTCGGCATGTTCTTGCCGCAGGAGATAGGCGCGATAAAGCCGCACGAACTGCGCACACAGGTCTGGGGCCACACGCATGGCGGCGTGAATACTGTCAAGCCGTATGGCATCCATGTCGAATACGGGATCAGCCAGAATTTCCCGCACGGCCTGCATACCGCGGGTTTCTTCGGTATCGCTGAAATAATCCGCACCAACGGAGAAGAGAGTGCACAGCGCGCCAAGCAATGTAATGGGAAGCGGTCGTGTATCATGTTCAATCTGGTTCAGGTAACTGGCGGAAATACCCAGTCGCTGCGCCAGTGCGCTTTGTGTCATTCCGACGCGGTGTCGCTGATGACGGATACGTGATCCGGTAAAGGTTTTGGTGGCGGCTTTTTTCATCTTCGCAATCTTTGCAATTCGCGGCGCGGCATTCGCCCCTTTAAACGGCAAAACATCTTTCGTCCACAATCAGGATTTGCCAAAGTCTGGGTAACAAAAAAAACAAGAGCAGAAAACATGAAGCGCCATGACGGAACAAAAACAATTATAAAATAAACATGTTCCGC
The DNA here is from genome assembly GCF_000964405.1 of Novacetimonas hansenii JCM 7643. Lineage (GTDB taxonomy): Bacteria > Pseudomonadota > Alphaproteobacteria > Acetobacterales > Acetobacteraceae > Novacetimonas > Novacetimonas hansenii. The sequence goes on along the minus strand of NZ_BANE01000057.1, from coordinate 15,822 downwards.
AAAACATAACGTGCGGATTGTGCTTTCTGGCACGGCCTGCCGGACATGAAACATCGTTTGCGCCATGTCCGGCAGGCTGCATGCCATACTGCATCCCTGCTTTTGCCTGTTGTGATGCACTTCGTACGCAATCTTTCCCGCCGGTCTATTCGTCGCGGTTTCCTGGGCGGTGGATGCGGGCGCAACCCGATGGATTAAGGAACAGGACCATGATCAGCATGAATTATGAAAATTCCGCCCTTCGGTCAGTTCCCCGTACGGGGGCTGCCCTCCCGCAACAGCCCCCTACGGCCGGAAAGCATCGTTTCCGCCCGCAGCCTGATCATGGTCGCAGGGCATTGAATGTGTCCGCCCTGTGTGTTGACCGCCACCTGGGTGATTGTCCAGACCGGGCGGCCGTGATTATCCGCACCAATGCAGGCGCGGAGGCGGTATGTTATCGCGAACTGCACGAACGTGTCTGCCGCCTTGCGAATGCACTGAAGGATCAGGGCGTGCAGCGTGGTGACAGGGTCGCAATTCACCTGCCCCTGATGGTTGAAAGCATCGTGGCGCTGCTGGCCTGTGCCCGTATTGGTGCGGTGCATGTCGTGCTGGACACGGAACTTGATGCACATTCAATGGCGGAACGTCTGATGGAATGTGGCGCGGTTGCCGTCCTGACGGGGGATGGTATTGGTGGCGCGTCCGGTCCCGTTCCGCTGAAGGCTACGTTGGATGGTGCGCTGGAAATTGCGGGGACGGGGACGCGGACGCGGGTGCATCTGGTTCTGGTTACTGCCATCAACGGTGCGGAAATTACGATGACGGCCGGTCGTGACCATTATTATGATGCCATGGTGGACTGGTATGAACCTGATTTCCCGCCAGAAGCCATGTACCGCGACGATCCGTTATTCGTGCTCTATTCCTCTGGTGGTCGCAATGGTGCCTGCGCTGTAACCCATACGGTGGGGGATTATAGGCGCATGGCGTCCGATGCCATGGAAATGGCATATCCATACACCGACGCCGATGTTCCCTCTGGCCTGCTCAGCATGGCGTGGAATGCGGGACAGACGCCCCTTTTGGTGGGGCTTCTGGCGCATGGTGGTACCATCATAACCACGACGGAGGCGCTGATGACCCTGCCGAGCTGAGACAAGTATTCCCACTTGCGCAAAAAGACAGGCAGGGCGACGAAGGATCGGGTGTAGGGCCAGAAACCTGATCCTTTTTCACGATATTGTTTTTATCGTTGGAAAACCTGCCTGTCAGGGTGGCGTTAAAGTTCATGATTGCCAAAATCAGAACTTCCACCAACAGGTTAATAAAAACCATCGTTACATACGTAACATTCCCAAACTGAATATAAAAATAATACAGACCTGCACGAAGCCGTGCCAGAGACGGGGAGGGCACGTGATGCCCGTGGCTATTCAATGAATGAACATATCGGCTGGGCCCTGATCGGCGCAAGTAACGTCGCCAGGCAATGGATTGTGGATGCCATTCGTGTACAGAATGACAGCAGCATTGTAACCGTCCTGAGTTCCAGTGAAGAACGTGGGGCGAAGTTCGCAAATGAAAACGCCATTCCTGCACATGTGACAGATATTGGCGCAATCCTTGCCGATGACAGGGTGAATGCCGTTTATATCAGCACTGCCAATCAGTTTCACCATGCGCAGACCATGGCTGCTGCGGCGGCAGGTAAACACGTGCTCTGCGAGAAGCCGCTCGCCCTTCGTGTCACCGACGCGCATGACATGATTGCCGCGTGTCGTACGGCAGGGGTGGTGCTGGGGATCAATCATCACCTGCGCTGCAACGCCATGCACCAGGAACTGCGTCGGCTTCTGGCGGAAGGTGCCATCGGGCGGCTTAACGCCGTACGTGTGTTCCACGCCAATTTCCTGGCCCAGGCCCTGCATGGATGGCGGATCAATGATGCGGGTGGTGGCGGGCTGATCCTTGACAGCACGATCCATGATATTGACACGCTCCGCTTCTTGATCGGCAGCAACCCGACCCACGTCATGGCCATGACGCAAAGCGGTCGTTTGGCTCATGACGGGGTGGAAGATGGCATCATGGTCATTATGCGTTTTCCCGGTGACGTGCTGGTGCAGATCCATGGATCCTATACCGTGCCATTTTCAGAAGGCGGCGTGGAATTTTATGGCAGCGATGGTGTCCTTGTCGGTCGCGATTGCATGAGCCAACGGCCTGCGGGTCGGCTGTTTATCCGTAATGCCGATGGGGAGCGTGAAATACCCATCCATCACCACAATCTCTATCACTATGCACTTGCCACCTTCAGCGGTGCGGTGCGGGGCAGGAGACAGCCTGCCGCCACTGGTGAAGATGGACTAGCCGCGCTTGCCATAGCGCTGGCCATTCGTGAATCGGCCCTGACGGGCCGTCAGATCGAAGTGGACATTCCATGACACAGGCAGCATTCGGGGCCGTCGGTGCGGACGGTCGGATAATACGGGGCGCGGGCGCAACACGAATGGCCCTGAGCGTAAGCGAACTTCGACGTGCGGCATGGACGTGCTCGCTGGGCAGTGCGCTCGAATATTACGATTTCGCGCTCTACAGCCTTGCATCCGCACTGGTGTTCGGACCGCTCTTCTTTCCGTCGGTTTCCCCTGTGACGAGCCTCATCGCCAGCTTTGCAACCTATTTCGTCGGGTTTGCAGTAAGGCCTGTCGGTGGCATTATTTTTGGCACGTTGGGTGATACTATCGGGCGCAAGAAAGTCCTGCTCATCACGGTGACGCTGATGGGTCTTGCAAGCACGGGCATCGGTCTGATCCCCACGTACCAGACAATAGGGGTATGGGCCCCTGTCCTGCTGGTCACAGCGCGGGTGCTGCAGGGACTTGGCGCCGGGGCAGAGCAGGCAGGCGCGGCCGTGATGATGACGGAATATGCCCCGGCAGGACATCGTGGATTCTATGCCTCGCTGCCGTTCCTTGGCATCCAGATCGGCACCATCATTGCCGCCATTGTCTATTGCGGCCTGTTGTTTGGCGTGACGGACATTACGCATTCATGGGTCTGGCGTGTTCCGTTCCTGGTCAGCGCCGTGATCCTGGTGGTTGCCCTCTACATGCGTCTCAAGCTGAAGGAATCGCCGACGTTCGAGAAAATCCAGCGTAAGACGCAAGAAGAGCATGAAGCCCTGGCTGTGGTCATCCGTACCTCATGGCGGACCATCATTGCGGGGATTGGCGTCAGGATGGCGGAAAATGGCGGCTCATCCATCTATCAGGTGCTGGCGATCAGCTATATCGTCAATACGATGGGCCTGCCGGGCCTGTGGGGCACGTCGGCCCTGATAACGGCTGCCGTGGTGGGCGGATTTACCGTGCCCATCGCCGGGTTGCTGAGCGATCGGTTCGGACGCATAAAAGTCTATCGCAGTTTTGCGATCCTGCAGGGCGTCACGGCGTTTCCCGTATGGTATGCTTTCAGCACGGGTCGCCCGCTGCTGGCCGTGCTTGCGCTGTCGATGGGACTGGGGATAACGACATGGGGCATGTTTGGGACACAGGCGGCGATGCTGCCGGAAATGTTCGGCGCACGTCATCGCTACATGGCGGTATCCATGTCACGCGAAGTATCGGCCGTAATAGCCGGTGGCGTGACGCCTTTGGTGGGGTCATTCATCATTCGCTGGGTCGCGGCATTCCATCCCGATGCGGTTCATCCCGGACAGATGGCATGGCTGCCGATCGCTGGATATGTCGTCCTTCTTTCGATGACCACAATTGCAACCACGTTCTTTATTCCGGAATGCCGCAACCGCGACCTGCTTGAGCAGAACGATATTCTGTAAATTTTATGATTAGACGGAAATGTAACAATGACTGATGTTGTCTCGACCGACGTGGTACATCTGCTGTTATCGGTGCGAAATGGCAAAACACCACCACCGGCACATGTGGATGATAATCTTGTGCCTTTGTCGATTGAAGATGCCTATCGTATCCAGGACGAGGTTGCGCAGCATCTTGGGCCGATTGTGGGGTGGAAGGTCGGGGCGCAGACGCCATCATCTGAACCGTTCTGTGCCCCCATCCATGCATCAACTCTCTTCAATGATGGTGCGACAGTCCCGCATGGACTGTGTCGCCATCTGGGCGTTGAGGCGGAAATAGCCTATCGCTTTGCCCAGGCTCTGCCCCCGCGTGAGCGGGATTGGACACGTGATGAGGTCATGGACAGGATCGGTACTATCCATCCTGTTATCGAGATTCTGGACACACGTTTCGAAACACCGGGATCACAGCATAAATTTCTGCACACTGCCGACCAGCAGAGTCATGGCGCACTGATCGTTGGGCCAGGGGTCGCCGAGTGGCGAAAATATAACCCTGTCGTGGAGCATGTGCGCCTTAGCATCAATGACGAGACTGTTGCCGAGCATGTGGGGGGAAACTCCGCCGGTGACCCGCTTCGTCTTCTGGTATGGCTTGCCAACCACGCCTCGCGCCGCAATCTGGGTATTGATGCAGGAAGTATCGTTACAACTGGTTCCACCACCGGGACTATCTTTGTGGATCATGGTGCAAGGGTCAGCGCAAGCTTCCCTGCCATTGGGTCCGTACATACCATTCTTGCCTGAAACAGGAGACAATACATCATGAAGCCTGAAATCCTGTTAATTGAACCGATGATGCCTGAAGTTGAAAAGCAGCTTGATGCGGCTTATACCGTTCATCGCTTTACCTCTGTGGAGCAATTGGAGGCGATTGCCCCCAACATACGCGCGATTGCAACGGGCGGGGCGACAGGTGTGCCCGCGCCGGTCATGAACAGCCTGCCCGCACTTGAAATCATTGCCATAAATGGTATTGGCACCGATGCCGTGGACCTGAAGGAAGCCCGGCGGCGGCATATTCATGTCACGACGACGCCAGGTGTCCTGACCGATGATGTGGCAGACATGGCGCTGGGTCTGATTCTGTCCCTGCTGCGTGGATTGCCAGAAAGTGATCGGTATGTGCGTGATGGTGCGTGGGGTCATTCACCCGCACCGGCCCTTGGTCATAAGGTCACAGGAAAAAAGCTGGGCATTATCGGAATGGGGCAGGTCGGTCGAGCGATTGCCCGGCGCGCCCAAGCTTTCTCAATGCCCATATCCTACACCGACCTGAAGGATTTCGGGCTGGATGAATATCATTTTGTTCCTGACCTGAAGGCATTGGCGCTGGAGAGTGAGATCCTTGTGATTGCTGCATCCGGTGGGCCTGGGTCGCGGCATCTGGTGAATCGCGATATTCTTGACGCGGTAGGAACGCATGGGGTCGTTGTGAATGTCGCCCGTGGTTCAGTCGTGGACGAGCAGGCATTGGTGCAGGCGTTGGAAGAAGGAACATTGGGGGGCGCAGCCCTTGATGTGTTCGAACATGAACCCAATGTGCCAACTGCCCTGATGCATTCCAATCGCACCGTGCTGCAGCCCCATCGCGCAAGCGCTACGGTGGAGACGCGCCTGGAAATGGGTAATCTGGTTGTGCGCAACCTTGCGGCTCATTTTGCAGGGCAGGCATTGCTGACGGCCGTTATCTGATTGTAACGGCTTTGCGACCGTATGATTCTCAACGCGAGAAACAGCGGCTGCTTAAAATAGATTATTAATGAGAGTAATAATATTCCCTAGATGTCGCCTGTTTATACAGGCGACATCCTATCGGGAATTTTTGGTAACGGACTCAGCAGATTTTGTGTGAGTCAGATTTTTTCAGGGTTTTCTGAAGAAATAACAAATATCAGAAAGAAAATGTTTCTAGAATTATGACCTGTCAGAGCGGGTCTGTGACCAGGAACTTATTTTTCTCATTGTGTATTCTGATAGTGACCAAGTAAAATTATATCGGGGCCAGATGGATGATTGCATTTTTTGCAATGCGTAAAAACACATGTTGTCATGGATGGTCTTTTGTCAAAACGACCCTGATATTCGGTGCCCTCGTCACTATATCATCAGTACAGGCGCTGGCGCAGACTTTTCAGGACAATTCAAACAGTGATGCCAGATTGCGTGTCGCGACACCGCTGATGGCCAATCCCTCCAGCAAGCCTGTAGTCCCCCCCTTTTCACGGCCAGAAGCCCTGTTTACCAACCCGTTTGGCATGACGTCATGGCTACGGTCGCGGGGGGTTGCCCTGACCATGGACAATACCAATGAATATACAGATGCTCTTTCCCCCCCTACAGCCGGTCATCCGAATTACCGGCAGGGATCAAGTAATGCAGGTCAGGTCAATACTGCCCTGCATATTAACTGGGATAAGATACTGGGTCTAAAGGGCTTTGCCACGCATACGCTTTTTACCAGCAGGTATGGCACAACGGCCAATCGCATGATGGGAGACTGGCTGGCGCATTCGTCGGAAATATATGGGGGCGGAGGTAATGTCGTCGTCCACCTGGTTACGGCTTATGGAGAAGAAAACCTGCTTGGGGGGCGCGTTAGTATTGCTGGAGGACGTTTAACGGAAATGAGCGAGTTCAGCGCCAGTTCCCTTTTTTGCAATTTCCAGAATAACAGTTTTTGTGGACGGCCAAAGGCTGCGATTGATAACCAGTACATCACCTCCTATCCCGCTGGGGAATGGGGATTTCGTGTCCGCGGACGTCCATCACGTTATACCTACATACAGGCAGGTGTTTATTTCGCTGAACGCGGAATATATGCCAACAGCCAACATAGGACCGGATTTCATTTTAATTCATCGAATATTGTTGGTCAGTTGGCCCCCATTGAACTTGGGTGGGAGCCTGTATTGGGAAGCAAACATGAATTGCCTGGACATTACAAGATTGGTGGACAGCTTATTTCAGCCCCCAACCCCGATAATTACTATGACGTAAATGGACAACCTTATGCCCTGTCGGGAAGGACAGCCCGTAATCACCAACAGACATGGAGTACATGGCTGGAAGTAGATCAAAAAATTCTCCATCATCCCTATTCCAACTCTGAAGGTGGACTGACGGTCATGGGGGGAGTGATCTATAATGATCCTCGTACATCCTTGCGCAATTACGAAACATATGTAGCATTTGTAGATCGCGGTTTTATTAAAAGCAGACCGTACGATGCTTTTGGCATGGTCATGACATATGTGAAGATTGCTCCGGGAGTTTCGGATACGGATATACTTGATCTCTCCATGATGCCGGCAAGGACTGCCCCCAATCATGCAACCGGCGTGCAGGGACATGCAACGATATTCGAGACGAATTACCAGATCCATGTCATGCGTGGTGTCGTACTGGCGCCAGATTTTCAGATATATTTTCATCCCAATGCACAAAGAAACCTGAAAAATGTTGAATTTATAGGGTTTAAGTCCCAGATACAGATAATGTAATGTATAATTTACAGAGTGTTTTCAGTAATATTTGAAAATTATCATTCCATGAATGATGGGATGTATCGTATTATTATTGGCATAAATACGATTTTAAAATTTCATAATTTATATGAATGAACGACCATCAACCAGACGTGGGATAACGATATTGTTGCCTCGACATCCTTCGTGAGGCGACGACAACGTCATGAGCCATGTAAAGTTCGCGCCACGATCCAGCGTTTGGGCAGGACGGCGAAGCCTTCGGCCTGATCGCTGCGTTTGACGCCCTCGATCATCCATCGACCGGGTTCAACCAGCGCACCACGCAATTTCTATCCCCTGTCACTGATCAGATGGCGAAACCAGGGCAACAAAGACCTGATTTAGGCCGCTAGGAGCGGAACGCCGTCGCAAGCCTGTATGTCGGCAGGATGCACTACGGCCGCGACGATATAGAGGATCGCCTCCTCCATGACCCGGCGCAAAATCCGTAAGTCGTGGTCTGCCCGGTCGTTTCTTCCTGGACATCAGCGGCGCAATCAGTGCCCACTGCGCATCGCGCAGGTCGCTTGCATAGTTTAGGTCGTCCCTTTGATACTGCGCTCGGGTGATTTCAGTCCAGGTCATCTTGATCTCATCAGGTTCTCGCAACCCCATGAATCATAACCGGTTCAAATCGCTAAACTTATTTTCGGTTAGGTACTATGGCAAGTGGGTATCCGTTATCTGATATTTCTATAGTGTCATATAACACATATGCGGATCAGTCAGGCGAAGAGAATTATCATGGCAAAATGTGAAACCTGTGGGGCCGAATTTTCCTGTCAACCAAATGGAGCATGCTGGTGCATGGAACGTCTGCCTGTCCTGCCTGTACCCATAGATGCGCCATCGGGATGCTTTTGCCCAACATGTCTGGATAAGATGTCAATGTCTCATAAAAAGAATAGTAATTAATGATTTTATAAATATTCACATATAAAATATTATTATAAATAAAGTAAATTGCACAGGGAATTTTTGTGATCCCTGTATTATTAAAACATATGATATGCATCGTTTGACCCTGCGCAATTGATTTATATCAACGACAGGCGAAGCTAAAGAAGCACGCTATGGCTATAAAGGGTTTGAAATGGATGGGCCATGCAATGGCCCCAACAGAGGCATAATATCCCATGAGATACGCCCACAGCAATTATGAAGCCTTTGTAAGGCCGGAAAAACCTGCCGGGATCGAGACACGTTCCGCATGGATTGTGGGTAGTGGCCTTGGGGGGATGGCAGCAGCAGCCTTTCTGGTTCGTGATGCGCAGATGCCCCCGTCACGTATCACCATATTGGAATCTTCAGATGCTGATGGCGGTGCGCTTGATGGTGCAGGCAATGCACAGACCGGTTGGCTTATTCGCGGCGGTCGGGAAATGGAGGAACAGTTTCAGTGCCTGTGGGATCTGTACCGGTCCATTCCTTCTCTGGAGGTTGCCGGGGCGTCCGTATTGGATGAATTCCATCGTTTGAATCGGACGGACCCAAGCAGTAGCCCAATACGGGCCATGTGTGGGCGTGGCCGGCCCCTGCCTGATCGGGGCAGCCTGAAACTGACAGGTGGGGCGCGACGGGAAATTATCTCACTGATCCTGACGGATGAAGAAAAGCTGGCGGATAGAACAATTGAAGATGTTCTGTCAGAAGAGTTCATGCAATCGAACTTCTGGTTATTCTGGCGTTCCATGTTCGCATTCGAAACATGGCATAGCGCAATAGAAATGAAGCGTTATCTTGGGCGTTTTGTCCATCAGATCCTTGGCCTCAAGGATCTGCATACGCTGAAATTTACCCGTTTCAATCAGCAGGAGTCCCTCAGTCGACCGCTTGCTACGTGGCTTGCTGGACAGGGTGTTGTATTCCGACACGATGTGTGTGTAACCAATGTGCAGGTTGAGATATCGGGGGAAGCGAAGGCCGCAACCCGTATCGAATGGCTGGAGAAAGGGCAGGCAGGGGGCACCGATCTTGGTGGTGGAGACCTTGTTTTCGTTACCAATGGGTCGATGGTGGAAAATTCCCGCTGGGGTGATCATCATACGCCTGCACCGGTGGATGTGACCATTGCACAAGGCGGGACATGGCAGCTATGGCGTAATATCGCGCAACAGGATCCGGCATTTGGTCGGCCAGACGTATTTTGTGGAGATACCATGAAATCCCGGTGGGAGTCCGCAACCGTTACGACGCTGGATGCGCGTATTCCTGCCCTTGTGTACAAAATCACGGGTCGTGACCCTTTTTCCGGTCGCACCGTGACAGGGGGGCCAGTTACCATCGCAGATTCCGCATGGCTTATGAGCTGGGTCGTCAGCCGCCAGCCACATTTCAAAGGCCAGCCAGAAGGGCAGATGGTTGCGTGGCTTTATGGCCTGTTCAGCGATGTACCTGGGAATTACGTAAAGAAGCCGATGCAGGAATGCACGGGGGAGGAGATTACCCGCGAATGGCTGTTTCACATGGGCGTGCCGGATGAAGAGATTGATGACATGGCGGCAACAGGCGCCCTGACACGTCCATGCATGATGCCATTCATTACGGCGCAGTTTATGCCGCGTTCCAGTGGGGATCGACCGCAGGTGGTGCCGCAAGGCAGTGTCAACCTTGCCTTTTTGGGACAGTTTGCAGAAACACCACGTGATACTGTATTTACCACGGAATATTCTGTTCGTACCGCGATGGAGGCGGTTTATACGCTCCTCGATATTGATCGCGCCGTACCGGAAGTTTTTAGTAGCATTTATGATGTGCGCATGCTGCTTCAGGCGGCAGCGGAATTGCGCGATGGCAGAAAAGTCCCGGCATCGGGTGTGGTACGCCATCTGGTCACAGGAACAGAAATTGGCGATTTATTGGAACGCTATGGACTGATTTGAAAGACAGGACCGACCCGGAAAGGCGGTCCCGTCTGTGGTTTATGCTGGACAGGGTATTTTGGGGATATGGGAAAGAGGCCAAGTTGTAATCGCATCTCTGGGACTGAAAGATGCGGACAGGAAGACAATTATATATGACATTCAAAATATCATCCCGATGGTATATGAATATTGAAAACAGGAGGTACAGATAGCTATGTCAATCGCCCAGATGCGTAAAAACATGTCTGAAAATGCGGGTTTCATCGCGGCCCTGGACCAGAGCGGCGGCTCCACGCCGGGTGCGTTACGCCATTATGGCATTGCCGACAGCGCCTATAGCACTGACGCCCAAATGTTTGCCCTCATGCATGAAATGCGGGTCAGGGTCGTGACGGCTCCGTCTTTCACGGGAAAAAAAATCCTTGCTGCCATTCTCTTTGAACAGACAATGAATGGGTTGGTAAAGGATACACCGGTTCCGGCCTTCTTGTGGAAGGACCGCGGTGTCGTGCCATTTCTGAAGGTGGACAAGGGGCTGGAAGCCGAAGCCGGCGGCGTGCAGTTGATGAAGCCGATCCCGGATCTTGACGCACTCCTTGAGCAAGCAACAAAGAAGGGCATATACGGCACCAAAGCCCGTTCTGTCATTCACCTTGCCGAACGCCGCGGGGTGGAGGCGATTGTGAAACAACAGTTTGCCTTGGCGCAGCAAATCGCGGAACGAGGGCTTGTTCCCATTCTGGAGCCCGAAGTCCTGATCAAGAGCCCGGATAAGGCTGGGGCCGAAACACTGTTGCATAATGAACTACATCGTGGTCTTGATGCCCTGCCGGGCGATTATCAGGTCATGATCAAGGTTTCAATTCCGGAAAAACCCGACCTTTACCTTGATCTGGTGAAACATCCCCGTGTGCAGCGTGTTGTGGCCCTGTCCGGTGGATACTCACGCGATGAAGCCTGTCAGCGTTTGGCGGAAAACCATGGCATGATTGCAAGCTTCTCCCGCGCGTTGCTTGAGGAATTGCGCTATACCATGACAGACGCACAGTTCGATGCGGCTCTTTCAACGGCTATCAACCAGATTTATGCCGCATCCACGCAAAAGTCCTGAAGTAGGGCACTGCGTCATGTAGTATACCCCATTTCCATACGGGGAAATTGATGAATAGCGGCTTCTGAAATGTGGAAGCCGCTATTTCTGTATGTCGCTGGCATGGCGGAAAAATACATAAACAACTTCTGTTCAATCAGTGGCTTGTGATGATGTCGGTGTGGGAAGTGCGTTTTATCGTAGCGATAGATAACGGAGGAAAATCCCCATGCCCCACAATCCCGTCGCCCCTGAATTCCGTGCTGCCCTGAAAGTTCTGCCGTCGTTTGACGGGCTGTGTGACCAGACCCTTTTGCAGACAAGAGAGGCATTCATTGCCGCCATCCGTACGGTTGAGGTGCCTTCATATACGGATGTAGATGTTGAAACGCGCACTGTGCCTGGACCTGTGGGGGCACCACAGGTTCCCGTGGTTATCTATACCCCACGGGAAAGGGACGAAAATATCCCTGTGCTGGTTTATATTCACAGTGGCGGTATCGTCAGCGGCACGCCCGAGTGGATGATGCGCGATGCCGGAACCTTGTAAATGAACTGGGTATTGTCATTGTTTCCGTGGACTATCGCCTTGCCCCTGAAGCACCGTATCCTGCTGCCATAGAAGACTGTTATGCTGTATTAAAATGGACGCATGCAAATGCCGACAAACTGTCGGTTGATCGGGCTCGCATCGCGATCGGGGGAGACAGCGCGGGTGGGGGACTGACGGCATGCCTTGCCCTGATGGCACGGGATCGTGCTGAGGTGCCTGTGTGTTTTCAGTTGTTGATTTATCCGATGCTTGATGACCGGACGGGTACGACTGTCATGTCATCCCCTGAACTGGGTAAATATATCTGGACTCGTTCTGCCAACCATTATGCCTGGAATGCCTATCTGGGTCAGGCACCAGGTAGTGCCGGTGTTTCGGAATATGCTGCGGCATTCCGTGCGGCAGATCTGCATGGCCTGCCACCAGCGTATATTGGTGTTGGATCTCTGGACCTGTTCCTTGACGAAGATCTTGAATATGCAAAACGCCTTATGGCAGTAGGTGTCCCAACGGAAGTTTGTGTCATTCCTGGTGCCTATCATGTGTTTGACGTTTTTATTCCGGAAGCACCATTGAGTAAAATATTCAAAAATTCATATTTTTCCGCGCTGAAACGTGCGTTTGCAAAATAAAAATAATTCCTGATAATATTGCAATAATATATGGATATATTCACGTATCTTTTGAAATTCATGGAGTTTGAATTTTTAAAAATAAACCAGACATAATGCCGGAGTTAAAATTTCAAACACTCACTTCTATAATTAGAACTGTATGAATCTAAAAACGCCGCCTTTTAAAAGGGCGGCGTCAGAATTTTTATTGCTCTATAATTTCTGGAATTCCCCGATGCCCTCACATTTGGGAAATAATATTAATTGTTCAGGGCGTCTTTCTCTTCTTTGCGCGTCGCAAATGGGACTTCCTGTTTATCATCAAGTTCATTCATGCTTCCCCCGGGATTACCCAGGTTTTCTTCTATCCATGCTGGCTCTATCGGCTGTCCATTGGCATCAAGCGGGACGGAAGAGGCCACCGGAATCTGTCCTGCATCAGGGTTATTTTCCATCCCGATCAGTTCAGAGGCGTTTTCCCTATAGGCTTCGGGCCCACATCCGGGCTTGCCATCAGCAATCCACAGTTCCTTTGCCTTGGCGAGGATCCGGGCTTCCTTTTGCGGGGAATCTTGAAGTGGATTGTCCATCTTTATGTCCTTTATCCATGGTTCTGGCCTGTCTGTCAGGTTTACGAACCTGTGCCTGACAGACGTAATATCATGCTGCCGCAGAAATCAGGCAGGTTCTTTTGCCAGGTCTGTCTCATTGGTGGTGGGGTCAAGGACGACAGTTGCCTCACTGGTAAGTGCACGGAACACAAAGCTTTCCTGCAGGTAGAGGTCAACTGTCTGCGCCGTATGCGCCAGATAACCGATTGAAAAATCCTGTCCGATATCAAGGGCCAGATCACCGCCACGTGTAGAGACCACAAAAGCACCCTCGATAGCTGGGGCCCATATCAACTTCCCATCAATCAGGCTTTCAATATGCTTGCGGACAGGATAGCCCTCGTCGTCGCCGCTACTGATGACTTCATAGGCTTTTGTGCCAAGGACAATCGAATAAGGCCCATTTACCCCAGCCAGACGTAATGCACCAAGGGCATCGGCAATAACACGGGGATAATCCTTTGCGGATACCGGTAGCTTGAGATGGGTATTGGACGTGCTTTGACGGATTCCCTGCATTGCGGCGGCGGCATATCCATCGAAAATGGCGCGGTCTTCAGCGAACGCGATTTTGCGTGCGGCGTCCTTGACCGGCTGCCAGTCGGAATCAAGAGAGCCGCGCTCCACGGCATCAATTTCAGTGCGTGACAGGGTAAAGGGGACGCGCAATTCTACCAGTGGCAGGACTTCACGCTGCGTGACTTCTATACCTTCGCCAGGGGAGGTGATCTGACGCGTGCGTCCCGTCCCGACGCCAGAGAAAGCCTCGCCTTTCGGCTCTGACGTATCAACAATGCGACGTCCTGCCAGATGCCGCCGGATAGTGCGGGCTGCCTCTTCCTCAATCTGTGCCCATGCGCTGCTGGAGATGGGGGCAAGGTGCCGATGAAGATTATTCATGTCAGGAATTCCTTATTTTAATGATCCGATACCAAGAGAGCCGGGCCTTGGCTCCGTAAGGGGAGGAGTGGCAGGAGAGGCGGCAGATATATTGTCTGCCGGGATATTTGGCGCATTGTCGAGGAAATCGCCTGTCGGGATGAAGAACAGGCTTCCTGTCACCGCCGTACTGACATCAAGCAACCTGTCATAATTACCCGGTGGTTTTCCGATGAACATGTTTTGCAGCATCTGTTCTGTCCGTGCGGGCGAACACGCATAACCGATGAAGTAAGTGCCAAACTCTCCCTTGCCAACTTCGCCAAAAGGCATGTTGTCACGCACGATCTGAAGCTGCTGCCCGTTTTCCTCGATATTGGTGAGGACATTGTGGGCATAGCTGGGTTTGGCGGCATCGGGCAGTTCGATATCCGACACCTTTCGACGACCGATGATATGTTCCTGAACCTCTGTGGGAATGGCATCCCATTTTTTCAGATCATGCAGGTATTTCTGGACAATCACATAACTACCACCAGCGAATTCAGGGTCCTCATCACCAATCAGCGTGGATTCAAGCGCTGCCTGCCCCGAAGGATTTTCCGTTCCATCGACAAAGCCAAGCAGGTCACGCTCATCGAAATATTTGAAACCATGCACTTCATCCACAACACCTGCGGCACCATCCAGCCTACTGACGATTGCTGTCGCAAGTTCAAAGCAAAGGTCCATGCGTGTTGCACGGATATGGAATAGCAGGTCCCCGACGGTGGCGGGCGCATGATGCACGCCACGGATTTCCTGAAACGGGTGCAGTTCCCTTGGGCGGGGTAGGCCGAAAAGGCGATCCCAGGCATCAGACCCAACACCTGTGATGCAGCTTAACCTGCTGTCAGGCACCCGGAAACCGACACCACGTACCAAGGAGGAAATATCCCCAAGCAGATCTCGCACCTGATTGTTGACAGATATGTCATCATTCAGGCGGACAACAAGAAATACAGCCGCTTGGGTCAGTTTGGTATCAATAGGTTGAGGTGTTGCCAACTGTCTGAAACTCCCTTGCAGGTTGTATTCGCATGATCATGCATGTCCTGCCAGCATAGGCAGGTGGTGGATGATGACAAGATACGGAATGCAGGCAGATAAACAAAACCATCAAAAATCGTTCACATTCATAATCCCTGTTTATGATAAAATAACAGGAATAATTATACGTTCGAAACATTAATTATAAATTGTGCAAATTTCCAATTTCATAGGGAATATTTTGAATCATGAAAAAATTGTTCGCTAATGGCTCTTTTTCTGTTTCCATGCCAAATTTACTTTTAATAATAATTTAACACCAATAAATATCAAATATATTTTATGTATTTTATAAATATATTATAAATCCTGGGAGATTTATCCATATATAATACATGTTACATTTTGTATTATTATTGTGGTTCACCATATGAAGGACATATCCTTCTTCTTCTCCTTGATTCTATTTGTAACATTGTTGGGGCTTACATTTGAAAGCATGCGGGACAATCTCTTGATGGTCAGATTATAGGAGACATTATGAAACGCTCGATTTTATTCGCATTGGCTCTTGGTGCCTCTTTACCGATGGTTGCCCATGCCGAGGACGGGCGCCATGGTCATCATCATGGTAGTGAAAACCAGAATGGTGGCGGTCAGGATGGCGACAACCAGAACGGCGGCTGGGGCGGTCGTGGTGGTCACGGTAATGGTGAGAACCAGAATAGTGGCGGCCAGAATAACGGCAACCAGAACGGCGGCTGGGGCGGTCGCGGTGGCCACG
>NZ_BANE01000058.1 GCF_000964405.1 Novacetimonas hansenii JCM 7643 | reverse complement strand
CTGAAGCTTTTTGGAAAAAGCTTCACCAAAAACCTTTATAACTTTAGTATGTTATTCAGCCTGACTTTTCAAACATTCTCTTAAAAATGTAATTTTTTACATGTTTTTTTTGAGAATATTTATTAAAATTTTTTATGATCTTTGCATGCCAACGGTCTCTTTAAATAGAGACTGCATTTAAAATATCCCATCAAGAGAAAACGGGAACATTTCAGGCGTTGCCCTATTTTTTGAAAAGTCAGATTTCATAATATCCTGAAATTATAAAATTTTTTGGTGAAGCTTTTTCCAAAAAGCTTCAGAATACATTGCATTTTTTGAAAAACGGCAACACCAAAAAACTGTTCCTGTTTTTATCAATGATTTGTTTTCAAACAGGCTTTCGGCGTCCTCATTGAGATCTTGGTGCCAGGATCTCTTGAGGTCGGGGATTTCTGTCGAAGCGTTGTGTTGGGACATCTTGTCGGGGCAGGATCATAAAGGCGACGGACGCCCCTGTGTCGTGGCCCTGTGTCCCCGGCCGTTCGTAAACGGAGCGTTCATAAAAACGGCGTCACTGTTTTTCATCGTCGGCGTTTTCCCCGCGTGCGCATGCCCGATGCCCACCGGCAAGGGGGCGGAAGCGTTTGCCGAGGGGTCCGAAATCGGTTAGTCGGGGATCACGACTGATCAGGGAGTGCATTTTGCCATGAACCACACATCTTCTGTCCTGCCTGCGGGTGGCCTGTCTTCCGCGCCTGTCGCGATTCCGGTTCGTGACCTGCTGCCGTGGGCGGTCTTCGGCCTCGTGATTGCTTCGCTGCTGCTGTATTTCGTGGGCGCGGAACAGGGTGCGACCTCGCTGGTGTCGGGGCATTATGTCCATGAATTCGTCCATGATGGACGTCACCTGCTCGGCTTCCCCTGCCACTGACGTTTCCTGTCGGCTGCTGTCCGGGCGGGTTCTCCGGGCGGCAGGTTGGCCATTGCGGTTGCTTTTGTGGCGGAGTGTTCGCGCGCCCAGTGGCGTGATGGCCCCATCTGTTGCGTGCCAGCATTATGGTGCGGGCATTGTGGCTTAGGCATCGTGGGTGTTGACGACGATGCGCCCACGCACATTGCCCGCCAGAAGCCGCGGTGACGTCGCGATCGCCTGTTTCAGGGGGATGTCTGCGCATATCGAATCGACCAGTGCGGGATCAAGGTCACGCTCCAGCCTGGCCCATGCCGCCATGCGCTGGTCACGTGGGCACGTGACGCTGTCGATTCCCTGCAGGGTAACGCCGCGCAGGATAAAGGGCGCAACCGTCAGCGGCAGGTCCATTCCTGCCGTCAGACCGCATGCGGCGATGACGCCCCCCGGTCGCATGCTGGCGCACAACGCCGCCAGCATTTTCCCCCCCGCCACATCTATGGCCCCGCGCCATCGGGCTGCCTGCAACGGGCGGGCGGTATGGGACAGGGCCGAACGCCCCACCACTTCTGCCGCGCCCAGCATGTGAAGGTAGCCCGTCAGGTCGTCGCGCCCGGTCACGGCCACCACCCGGTATCCCAGCCGCGCCAGAAGGGCGATGGCAATACCACCCACGCCGCCGCCTGCGCCGGTCACGGCGATTTCGCCATCACCGGGGGTGACGCCCCCTTTTTCCAGCGCCATGACGCACAGCATCGCGGTATAGCCCGCCGTGCCGATACCCATGCATTGACGTGCGGAAAAGTTGCGGGGGCGCGGCAGCAGCCATTTCCCATGTACGCGCGCCATCTGTGACAGGCCACCCCAGTGTTCCTCCCCCAATCCCCACCCGTTGGCGATCACCTGGTCGCCGGGGCGGTAGATGGGGTCATCCGATGCGATGATTTCCCCCGCAAGGTCGATGCCGGGGATCATCGGGAAACGCCGCACCACCGGGCCGCGCCCCGTGATGGCCAGTGCGTCCTTGTAATTGAGCGAGGAATAATCGACGCGTATCGTGATCTCGCCTTCGGGTAACGCTGCGCGCTCAAGGCTGCGTATGCTGGCCCGTGATCCCGTGCGGGTCTTGTCGATCATGATGGCGTTGAACATCGGCGCGCTCTCCGGGATATCATGGCAGGCAGGGGTACTCCCCTGTCCAGATTGCGGTCCGTAACCTGTGATGAATCAGGATAAGATGACCGGGTCTCGAAAACTTGTGCAATTTCCTGAACGGATTGCCCGCGTGCTCGACCCGCACGGGGATGTGCGCGGGCGCCGGGCATGCGGACGCGCGATAGGCGCAGGTTTTCGTGTGCCTGTGCAGCGACATCCGCGTGAACTGTCTGTTTTGTGATCTGGATATGTGCTGGGCTGGTGCGCTCATGCAAATATGGCGCGACATGTTCGCACATGATGGATCGGATAACGAAAGCAGGACGCCGATGACAGCCTATCGCAACACACAGCTTTATATCGACGGGACATGGACCGATGGCACGGGGGGGCGCACGATTGACGTGCTCAACCCCGCCACGGCGCAGGTCATCGGCCATGTCGCCCATGCCGCACCGCCCGACCTGCGTCGTGCGCTTGATGCGGCGGCGCGCGGCTTTGTCACGTGGGGACGCATGTCCCCGCTGGAACGTTCCGGCATCCTGCGCCGCGCGGCGGCCCTTTTGCGTGAACGCAGCGGTGACATCGCGGTGCTGATGACGATGGAACAGGGCAAGCCCGTGGGCGAGGCACGGACCGAACTGCTCGCGGCTGCCGATGTCGTGGACTGGATGGCCGAAGAGGGGCGCCGCACCTATGGCCGTATCGTTCCCGCCCGTGCGCCGGGCATCATGCAGGAGGTAATCCGCAGCCCGGTCGGTCCCGTGGCCGCGTTCTGCCCATGGAATTTCCCTGTAAACCAGGTCGCGCGCAAGGTGGGGGCCGCATTGGCGGCGGGATGTTCGATCATCGTCAAGGCGGCGGAGGAAACCCCGGCATCACCTGCGGAGTTCATTCGCACGCTGGCGGATGCGGGTGTTCCGGCGGGTGTGCTGGGCCTTGTCTATGGCACCCCGGCGGAGATTTCGCAGACCCTGATCGCCGATCCCATCATCCGCAAGGTGACGTTCACAGGCTCCACGCCGGTGGGCAAGCACCTTGCCGCGCTTGCGGGCGCGCACATGAAGCGCGCGACGATGGAACTGGGCGGGCATGCGCCCGTGATCATCAGTGCCGATGCGGATATGGACCGCGCGGTGTCGCTGCTGGCGGGGGCGAAGTTCCGCAATGCGGGACAGGTGTGCATTGCCCCCACGCGGTTCCTGGTGGAACGCCCTGCCTATGACACGTTTGTCACGCGCTTCGCCGCCGCGGCGTCCGCGCTGCGGGTGGGCGATGGCCTTGTGGAGGGGACGCAGATGGGGCCACTGGCCAATGTGCGGCGCGTGGACATGATGGAAACGCTGGTGGCCGATGCGGTGGGACAGGGCGCGCGCATTGCCGCAGGGGGCAAGCGCGTGGGCAATACGGGCTATTTCTTTGAACCCACGGTGCTGGCGGATGTCACGACCGGCATGCGCATCATGAATGACGAACCCTTTGGCCCGGTTGCGCTGATGACGCCGTACGACACGCTTGATGCCGCCGTGGCAGAGGCCAACCGGCTGAATTACGGGCTGGCGTCCTATGCCTTTACCGGGTCGGGTCGTACGGCGGCCATCCTGCGTGATCAGGTACGTGCGGGCATGCTGACGATCAATCATATCGGCCTGGGTCTGCCGGAAATCCCGTTCGGGGGAATTGGCGATTCGGGCTATGGCTCCGAAGGTGGGACGGAGGCGTTGGAGGCCTATCTCGACACGCGGCTGGTGACGGTGCGCGCGTACGGCTGACGGAACGTTCCGGACAAGGCGTGCGCGTAAATGGGGGCAGGTGTGACATCGCGTGGCTACCGCCACGCGATGCGATCGTGATCTGGTAGCCTTTTCCTTTGTCCTTGGTACAAGTTAAGGGGTATCGCCATGACGGATGCACCGACCTCCTCTTCATCGCTGTCCGACCTGTGGAAGGCGCGTTACCGCCAGCCTCCGCCGGATGTGGGATTGCCGGAAAACACCGTTGTGCGTGGCCTGATGGCCCATCGTTCCGTACGTGCCTTTTCCGCAGCCGCGGTGCCGCACGGCGCGCTGGAGGTCGCGGTCGCGGCGGCGCAGTCTGCATCCAGTTCATGCAATTTCCAGGCGTGGAGCGTCATTGCCGTGACCGATGCGCAACGCCGCGCGCGCCTGGCAAAGCTGGCGGGCGATCAGGCCTTCATCGCGCAGGCGCCACTGTTCCTGATATGGGTGGCCGACCTGTCGCGGCTGGAACATGCCGCCGATGCGCGCGCGCAACCGCATGTGGCGCTGGATTATCTTGAAAGCTTCACGATGGCGGTGGCCGATACCTCCTTTGCGGCACAGAATGCGGCGGCGGCATTCGAATCCTTCGGTCTTGGCATCGTCTATGTCGGTGGGGTGCGCAACCAGCCCGCCGAAATCGCATCGGAACTGGGCCTGCCGCCACGCACGGTTGCGATTTTCGGTATGTGCGTGGGGCATCCCGACCGTCAGCAGCCCACCACAATCAGGCCACGCCTGCCGCAGGCGGCGGTGCTGCATCATGAAAAATATGCGCAAGGTACGGACCAGATCCCCGCCTATGACGCCACCATGCAGCGTTTTCGCGCCGAACAGGGCCTGTCCCGGCAGGACTGGTCCGCCACGGTGATCGCGCGTGTGCGCGATGCCGGGGCCATGCACGGTCGCGATCACCTGCGCGAGGAACTGGTGCGCCGGGGCTTCGAACTGCGCTAGGGCCGTGGTGCAGGGTTTGACGGTCGCGCTGTCTGGCGGGCCTGTTGTCATGCACATCTTCGGCAAGGTGGCATTTCGCAGGCTTTGCCCGGTTCTGGAGGATTCTGCGGCGCGTCGCCTTATGGCCTGCTGTCCGATCGGGCCGTTCCATCGGGCGGGGCGGGATGCGTCAATGGGGCCATGGGCTTGACCTGCGGGATATTCTGGGGAAGTTGTGTCTGTTTCCCGTCCGGATGCGCAAAAAACAGCCCGGCACGTCGCCGTGGCGGCCGCGCATGATGAAAGAGAACAATGGTCATGGACAGCGTCAGTACACACCGTTTCACGCTTTCACCGAATCCTTCTCCGGTTTCGCCGGAGCGTCGGGCGGAGGTATTGGCCAATCCCGGATTTGGCCGGATCTTTACCGACCACATGGCCGTCATCCGTTATACCGAGGGGCAGGGCTGGCACGATCCCGTGGTGCGCGCCTATGCGCCGATCACGCTCGACCCGGCGGCGGCCGTGCTGCACTATGCGCAGGAAATCTTTGAGGGGATGAAGGCCTATCGCACGGCGCAGGGGGGGATTTCCCTGTTCCGTCCCGACGCCAACGCCCGGCGTTTCCGCACATCGGCCGAGCGTATGGCCATGGCCCAACTGCCCGAAGACCTGTTTGTCGAGGCGGTGTGCCAGCTTGTGACGGTGGATCGCGACTGGGTGCCCACCCGCCCCGATGAAAGCCTGTATATCCGTCCCTTCATGATCGCGAGCGAGGCTTTCCTTGGCGTCAAGCCAGCGTCCGAATATCTGTTCATGGTCATTGCCTCCCCCGTGGGGGCGTATTTCGGCGAACAGGCCGTCAGCGTCTGGGTGTCCGATTATTGCCGCGCGGCCCCCGGCGGCACGGGCGAGGCGAAATGCGGTGGCAATTACGCCGCAAGCCTGATGGCGCAGAAGGAAGCCAAGGGCCATGGCTGTGCGCAGGTGCTGTTCCTTGATGCGGTGGAACGCCGCTGGATCGAGGAAATGGGCGGGATGAATGTGTTTTTCGTCTTTGATGACGGATCTGTCGCCACACCGCCGCTGACGGGCACAATCCTGCGTGGCATCACGCGCGACTCCATTTTGCGCATCGCGCGCGACAGTGGCCTGACGGTGCGTGAAGAGCCTTATGCCATTGACCAGATGTATGCCGATGCCGCGAGTGGTCGCCTGCGGGAGGTGTTCGCCTGTGGCACGGCGGCGGTGATCTCCCCCATCGGGCGGTTCCGTGGGAAGCAGGGCGAGGTCGTGATCGGCGATGGCATCACTATCGGCCCGGTGACGGAAAAGCTGCGTACCAACCTGATCGCGATCCAGCGCGGCAATGCGCCCGACCCGTATGGCTGGGTGCATAAGGTCGTCTGAGAGAGTGTTTGAAAACAAATCCTTGATAAAAAACAAGAAAAGTTTTTGGGGGCCGCCTTTTTTCCAAAAAGGCGGCGTCTTCTGAAGCTTTTTAGAAAAATCTTCACCAAAAATCTTTATAATTTCAGGGTGTTATCGCGCCTGACTTTTTAAACAGTCTCTGAACCGTCTCCCCATGATGGGGTGACGCAAGATATGGTTTCATGAAAATGCGCGCCCATAAACGGGGCGCGCATTTTTGTTGGGACACCGGGCGGTCAGGGACACCGGGCAATCAGGGATGTCGGCAGGAGTGAAAGGGTCTGGTGAAGCCCTTTTGGAAAAGCAGCGCGGAACGCCGCCTTTATTGAAAAAGGCGGCACCCTGAAGCTTCTGTTTCCCAATCATCTCTTTATTCCGCCGCCGTTTCGGCCTCGGCTATGGGGACATACAGCCGGTTGCCACCTTCGCGGAATTCTTCCTTCTTCTGTGCCATTCCCGCTTCCCGCGCGGCGGCGTCACGCAGGTCGTGGCTGATGCGCATGGAACAGAATTTCGGTCCGCACATCGAACAGAAATGCGCGCTTTTATGTGCTTCGCGCGGCATGGTCTCGTCATGGTAGGCGCAGGCCGTATCGGGGTCGAGTGACAGCTTGAACTGGTCGTTCCAGCGGAAATCGAACCGTGCGCGGCTGATGGCATCATCGCGTAGCTGTGCCGCCGGATGTCCCTTGGCAAGGTCGGCGGCATGGGCTGCAATGCGGTAGGTGATGACGCCCGTCTTCACATCATTGCGGTCGGGCAGGCCCAGATGTTCCTTGGGCGTGACGTAACACAGCATCGCGGTACCGAACCACCCGATCATCGCGGCCCCGATGCCCGATGTGATGTGGTCATATCCCGGTGCGATATCCGTCGTCAGCGGCCCCAGCGTATAGAACGGGGCCTCACCACATTCGCGCAACTGCTTTTCCACATTGACCTTGATCTTGTGCATGGGCACATGGCCCGGCCCCTCGATCATCACCTGGCACCCCTTGGCCCATGCGATTTTTGTCAGTTCGCCCAGTGTCTCAAGTTCTGCGAACTGTGCCGCGTCATTGGCATCCGCGATGGAACCGGGGCGCAACCCGTCACCAAGCGAGAATGATACGTCATAACGACGCATGATGTCGCAGATTTCGGGGAAATGTTCGTACAGGAAGCTTTCGCGATGGTGGTGCAGGCACCACCCCGCCATGATCGACCCCCCGCGTGAGACGATGCCCGTGACGCGGTTGGCCGTCAGCGGCACATGGCGCAGGCGTACGCCCGCATGGATGGTGAAATAATCCACGCCCTGTTCGGCCTGTTCGATCAGGGTATCGCGGAAGATTTCCCATGTCAGGGCCTCTGGCACGCCGCCAACCTTTTCCAGCGCCTGGTACAGCGGCACCGTACCGATGGGCACCGGGGCATTGCGGATGATCCAGTCGCGGATATTGTGGATATTGCGCCCGGTGGACAGGTCCATCACCGTATCGGCGCCCCAGCGGATGGACCAGACCATCTTTTCCACTTCCTCCGCCACGGAGGAGGTGACGGCGGAATTGCCGATGTTCGCGTTGACCTTGACGAGGAAATTGCGCCCGATCAGCATCGGTTCAAGTTCGGGGTGGTTGATGTTGGCCGGCAGGATCGCCCGCCCCGCCGCGATTTCGGATCGCACGAATTCCGGGGTGATGAAGGCGGGGATGTCTGCCCCGAAATCCTCCCCGTCCGCGCGGCGGGCCTCTGCCCCGGGTACCATTTCCGTGCGGCCAAGGTTTTCGCGATGCGCGGCATAGATCATCTCGTCCGTGATGATGCCTGCGCGGGCATATTCGAACTGCGTGACCCTGGCCCCACGTTTCCCCTCGCGCACGGTATGCGGCGCGGGACAGGGGGGGACAAGCTGTGCGCCGGCGGCAAAGCCGTTATCTTCGGGCCGGACGGCGCGGGGGGTGACGGTGATTGTGTCGCGTGCGGCGATCCATGCCTCGCGGATGCGCGGCAGCCCATGGCGCACGTCACTGTGGGCGGGGGATGCGGTATAGGGGCCTGACGTGTCATAGACGCGTACAGGGGGTTCATTGGCCGAGGGTTCGAGCGCGATTTCACGAAATGGCACGCGAATGTCCGGGCGGGAGGTGGGGGAAGACCATGCCTTGACCGACCCCTGGATCGGGCCGGTTGTGACATGGTCGGGAGAGGAAGGCGGGACACTCTTGGTCATGACAGGACACCTTATGTTTCTCTCCGACAGGGGAAGGGGAGAAACCGGAAGGTGGTCCCGCGGGCAGGGAATGCGGCGGGGGCCTGTTGTTTCCGATGTCACACCAGTCCCTCCGCCGGTATGAACCGGATCAGGTTCCCCGGATGCATCATGCACCCGGCAGGGTCCCCGCATCCACGCCAGAGCGGCGTGCCAGCGGTATCTCAGCCCCTTTGACGGGACTCCCCTTGGTATATGCAGGATCGGTAAACTGGCGATTGCTGTCAATCACCAAAGCCATGGGACAACAGGATGTGAAAAATATGTCCCCCCGGTATCAGCATTGGTGCGGAGTAGGGTAAAAGGACAAGGGAAATCAGAACGGAAGACAGGCCGATGAGCATCCGACCGATCCCCACCCGCCCGATTGCCACCCGTATCGCGCAGGGACGTGGCGGCGAACCCGCCGATATCGTCATCCGTGGCGCACGCCTGCTGGATCTTGTGACGGGGGAACTGCTTGATGGGGATATCGCCATCTGTGGCGACACCATTGTCGGCACGCTGGACCATTATGAGGGACGCCACGTCATCGACGCGCAGGGCCGCATCGCGGTGCCGGGGTTCATTGATACGCACCTGCATGTTGAATCCTCGCTGATCACGCCGTTCGAATTTGATCGCTGCGTCCTACCGCACGGGGTGACGACCGCCATCTGTGACCCGCATGAAATGGCCAATGTGCTGGGCCGTGCGGCATTGGAATATTTCGTCGATGCCGCATCGCGCGTGGTGATGGACCTGCGTGTCAACCTGTCAAGCTGCGTGCCGTCGACCACGCTGGAAACATCGGGCGCGTGCCTGTCGGCTGACGATCTGATGGAATGGCGTGACCATCCCTGTGTCATCGGGCTTGCAGAATTCATGAACGTGCCCGGCGTGCTCAACGGTGATCCCGGTTGCATGGCGAAGCTT
Organism: Novacetimonas hansenii JCM 7643; assembly: GCF_000964405.1. Classification (GTDB taxonomy): domain Bacteria; phylum Pseudomonadota; class Alphaproteobacteria; order Acetobacterales; family Acetobacteraceae; genus Novacetimonas; species Novacetimonas hansenii. The sequence goes on along the minus strand of NZ_BANE01000058.1, from coordinate 4,658 downwards.
GCGGCATTTGCGGGGCGGCATATCGACGGCCATGCGCCATTGCTGCGTGGGCGGGCGCTCAACGGGTATCTGGCGGCGGGGATTTCCACCGATCATGAGGCCACGGCCGCAGCCGAGGCATTGGAAAAAGTGCGCAAAGGTATGACGGTCCTGATCCGTGAAGGGTCCGTATGCAAGGACCTGCGCGCGCTTGTTCCGCTGCTGACGCCCGCGACCTCGCCATTTTTCGCGTTCTGTACCGATGACCGCAACCCGTTGGAAATCGCGCATGAAGGGCATCTGGATTACCTGATCCGTCTTGCGATCGCCGAAGGTGTCGAACCTCTCGCCGCGTATCGCAGTGCTTCGCTCAGCGCGGCGCAGGCTTTCGGGTTGCGGGATCGGGGAATGGTTGCGCCGGGATGGCGGGCCGATATCGTGCTGCTTGATGACCTGCGTGAATGCCGTGTCGCCGATGTGATCGCAGCAGGGCGGCTGGTGGATGACGCGCTGTTCGCCACGCGGGAGGTGATCGCGCCAGTGGGGCTGCACAGCGTCAGCCTGCCCGCCCCGGTCAGTGCCGCCGACATGGCGCAGGCCGGCAATGGCGTGCAGGCCCCGGTGATCGGCCTGATCCCCGGACAGATCATTACTGAATTCCTGCGTGCCGACATGATGGTGTGCGATGGCGTGATACAGGCCGATCCCGCCCGTGACATCGCGCGTGTCTGCGTGGTGGCGCGCCATGGGCACAACGACAATATCGGTCGCGGCCTGGTGAAGGGATTCGGGCTGAAGGCCGGAGCACTGGCGTCATCGGTCGGGCATGACAGCCACAATATATGTGTTGTCGGGCTTGAGGGTGCGGACATGGCCGTGGCCGTCAATCATCTGGAAACAACGGGGGGAGGATTTGTCGTCGTGCGTGACGGGCGCGTGCTTGCCGACCTGCCGCTGCCGATCGCGGGCCTGATGAGCGATGCGCCATTTGAACAGGTTGCCGCCCGGCTGGAGGTTCTGCGCGCCGCCGCGCGGGGGTTGGGCTGTGTGCTGGATGAACCGTTCCTGCAACTGGCGTTCCTGCCGTTGCCCGTGATACCGCACCTCAAGATCACGGATTTCGGGATGGTGGATGTCGATCGCATGGCCCTGTTGTAGGATACGCGGATAACTGATGGCACAGGACATGACGGCGCAGGCGGGGGGCGCGCCCACCATCCGGCCCCAGGCCACGGCGACGCTGCGTGCCTATCGCGCTGACTGGACGCATTTCGCCGCGTGGTGCGCCGATCACGGGATCAGGCCCATCCCCGCCACGGCAGGGGATGTCGCGGCGTATCTGGAGTCGCTGCATACCTATGCCCCGGCCACCATCCGTCGCCGCCTTGCCGCGATCGGCAAGATGCACCGTTTCAACAACCTGCCATGGAAGGTGGGGGAACCCGTCATCCGCGCCGCCCTGCATGCCGCGCTGGAGGCCGCCGCGCCACAGGTTGCGTCCCCGCCCGAAATCCTGACGGTGGCGCAGTTGCGTGCCATGGTCGAACGTTGTGATGACAGTGCGCGCGGGCGCAGGGACCGGTGTCTGCTGATTTTCGGGTTTGCTGGTGCATTGCGGCGTTCGGAACTGGTGGGGTTGATGGTGGAGGATGTGCGTCTGACGCCTGGCGGTGTGGTCATGCGCATCCGCGACGGCGCCGCCCCCGATCCCGCAGCCGTGGCGGCCGCCCCGGTGGGGGAGGAGGTCACCATGCCACAACGGCCCGATGACCTGACGCTGTGTCCCGCCCATGCCTTCGCCGCGTGGCAGAAGGTGGCGCACCGCCAGACCGGGCCGCTGTTCCGTCCCATTTCCAAGGGCGGGCGGGCCGGTGGGCGGGCGCTGACGCCGTTTGCCGTGACACGTATCCTGCAACGCCGGGCGGCTCTGGCTGATCTCGACGCCGGATATGCCGCACGGCTCAGTGCGCATGCCCTGCGGGCGGGATATATCGCCGATGCCCTGTCGCGCGGGATTGATGTGGAAGAGGTGCGTCATCACACCCGCCACCGTGACCCGCGCGCGATGCTCGCCTATGTCCGGGCAAGCCTGCCATGACCGGAAACCTGCGTTTCCCATGGGCCGACCTGCCCCCTGTCAAGGGGGAGGAAACAGCACCCGACTCCGCACTGCCCACCGCGCCTGCGCCACGGGGACGGCGGGGGCGCAGGCCGCTTGCGGCATGGCGTGATGCGACGGGGAATGGATACTGGCAATGGTGGCACCTGCTGGTGCATGGACCGGTGGCCGTGGTGGAGGGATTCGCCGGTGCGGCGCGTGGACGCGGCCTGATCCCGTGGCCCTTTGACGGGGAACGGGTGGAAGAGGACATGTTCGCGCTGGCAATCGGCGATGGCGCGTCCGCGCATACCCGTCGTGGCCTGTCGGTGGAAGGATGCCGCATCCTTGCGCGGCAGTTCCGCAATGCGGCAGAGGTGCGCCATTCGCAGAACCTGATGCGTATGGACCATGCGTGCGTGCTGGATTTCCATGCACTGGTGCCCATCCCGCCCGACATCCTGCGGCTGGGTGCGACGCATCCTGACGCACTGTCATGGTTGCGGCGGCACTGGGGCACGGCGGAGGCCCCGCGCAATGTGCAGCGCCTGGTGGGACGCAAGGCGGGGCGGCGGTTGCCCAATGGGCACAAGCCGGTGGTCTATGGTTTCTTTACCCCGCGTGCGGAGGCCCCGGAACCGCTGGTGGTGGCGTTGCGCGCACGCTGGCCGGACCTGTCCTTCGCCCTGTCGCCACGGGACATGACGTAATGGCGCAGTATGACCTGTTCGAGGAAGATGGCCGCCCGGAACCCGTCATCCGCATGGAGGCGTATCAGGGGGGGCTGACACACCTGCTGGCGTTGGCGCAGGCGCGCAGGATTGATATCCGCGCCCTTGACCTTGTGGCCCTGGTGGACCAGTTGACGGTGGCCATCCGCGCGTCATCCTCCCTGCCACTGGGGCGTAAGGCGGAATGGGCGGTCATGGTGTCGGGGCTGCTGTTGCTGCGTTCACGCCTGATGCTGCCTGCGGATGACCCGCGGCAGCGCGAAGCCACCGACGAGGTGTCGCGCCTGCGCGCGCAGCTTCTGGCGGCGGAGGAAGCAGGCCGCCTGGCCGCCTGGCTGTCTGCCCGTCCGCAACTGGGGCAGGAGATCCATGTTTATGGCGGTGGGCCTGCCTGCGACCTTCTGGAACAGCCGCCAGAATGGGAAACCGACCGGATCGAATTCCTGTGGGGATGTCTTGCGGTTTTTGACGGTAACTGGGGGGTGCCACCGCCTGAACCCGCTTATGCACCGGTGCAGCTCGACCTGTTCGATGTGGAGGATGCGCGCGTGCGTGTGCGCCATGCCCTGATGTTGGCCGACGGCCCGGTGACATTGGACCGGATGCTGCCGGACAGGATGCCACCAGACAGGATGCCATCCAGCGGGGGAGCGTCCGAAGCGCCCGCGGGGCCGCCCGTGCGTGCGCGGTCCGCATGGACCAGCACCTTTACCGCCTGTCTTGAGCTGGTGAAGCAGGGCGAGGCCCGCGCCACGCAGGCGGACCCGGACCCTCTGCCCGCATTTTGCCGCACGTAAGGGGATCGGCCCCGGATATGGCGGAATTATGGCCTTTGATGGCGTGGGCAGTAATATTTTGTTGGCCGTAAATATAACAGGTGGTGTATGATACCTTTCATTAGGATGCATCAATCGGGTCCACGGTTTGCATGAACAATGCGCCGGAATTGCGTGAATAAATCGTGTAATAACGAAAAGTGATGCGATGGGTGCAAACGTACTACCCGATATTGTTTCGATGTGTTAACTTAATGTCGCGTGCCTGTCATTCTGCGTAAGAAACATAATGCCATGTCCGCGTGCGCCGTGCCGCAGTGTCAGGTGAAAGGGGGGCGCAATCGTGCCGCCGGGATATGCGGGTAACGGACACAGGGATATCAACGATGTGCGAAAGTGAGTTCCGGGAAGCGTCTCTTGTGTGTTTTTTCCATTAATTGTTGTCCCTTAGCTTGACTGCGCCGGGTTTTTGCTCAAGCTGGCAAAATCAGTTTTTCATCGGTGGGGATGGCGTTTCTGGTTTGTTATTTTCGGTAATCGATTCACGAAGCATGACGCGTGTCCTCCCATGCCGTTTCGGCCACAAGAGGGTTGATTTCGGAGAGTTAATAATGTTTATGGACGTTTATGGATAAAGCATGATGGACAAGCGACTTTCCTTGCAGGGGAGGAACCGGTTACCGGCTTCGCGACTGTTTGCCAGTCCTTCTGACGCACTGTCGGTAGCAATGCGTGGTAATTGCGAAGGCGGCGTTATCCAGATGGGGGAATGTCAGGCTGGTACAGTCGGGTTCAACCAGGCGTTTCGTAGATATCTGGTCATACTCTCGTAGTATTCGGTCAAATCAGAACACCAGAAAACTTTCTATAAACTCCATTAACTATGCCGTTCTGAATGAGGTATGGGTATGACGTATGCGGAACAAAGTGACAATCGATTACAGAAAGCCATAATATTTGGCGTCGTTTTGCTTTTCGAGGGCGCTCTTGTCACGGCGCTGATGTATGGTCTTGGCGCGCCCAAGTCCTCGCCGCCGCCGCCGCCGCGTCCGCCGGTGCAGGCACGCGTCATCA
>NZ_BANE01000059.1 GCF_000964405.1 Novacetimonas hansenii JCM 7643 | reverse complement strand
GGCGTCTTCTGAAGCTTTTTAGAAAAAGCTTCACCAAAAACTTTATCATTTCAGGATATTATTGAGCCTGATTTTTTAAACAGTGCCTAACAGGGCTGTCAGATAGGAATTTTTACGCAACAATATTGCTGGAATTATGGAAATCATAGAATTTCGAGACAGAAAACAGAAATATGTTTTCATGAGTGACGAATGATGTCCATTGTAACGCACAGCCCGACAACCTGCCCCAAACGCTTTTGGTAAAGCTGCTTTTGCAAATTTCGACAGATGGCGTCGCATATGTGCAAAAGCTGATAGCCAGAAAACAGCTTACTTTATCGGTCAGTTGTCTGGGGGGATCAGCCCAGATCATGCTCCCACGCATGTTCGCGGGTGATTTTCACCAGGTCAGTGGCAGAAACCGCGCGCGAGATGAAAAAGCCCTGAATGTAATCCACGCCAAGCTCTGCCGCGATATCGAACTGCTTGCGCGTTTCCACCCCCTCGACCGTGACGGACAGGCCAAATCCGTGGCCCAGCTTGATGAGGGAGGCAAGGATATCGCGGTCCTGTTCGCGTGTGTCGATATAGCGCACGAGGCTGCGGTCGATTTTCAGTGACTTCAGCGGCAGGTTCTTCAGTGTGGACAGCCGCACGCTGCCATGGCCAAAATTGTCGAGCGCCAGACCAAACCCGTCTTCGGCCAGGGATTTAAGGCGCATCTGGCTTTTTTCAGCGCGTCGCCCCTGCAACATATGTTCCGTCACCTCCAGCATGAAGGTGTTGGGGTCCATCTTCAGGTGCTTGATCTCGCTCAGCAGGTCGACCTGCTGATCAAGGCTGAGCAGGTCAAGGTGTGACAGGTTCACCGCCAGACGCAGGTTCGGCAGGCCCGCCTTTTTCCACATGGCGATGTCATCGTGAAATGACTGCACCAGATGGGTTTCCATTTCCTGCGCCAGCCCGGAATCGGCAAAAACATCGGTAAATGCCCCGGCCGACAGTAACCCGCGTTGCGGATGGTGCCAGCGCATCAGGGCCTCGGCCTGTTCAATCTGCCCGGTGTGGCAGTTCAGGATGGGCTGGTAATAAACCTCGAACTGGTTCTGTTTTACACCCGCGCGGGCTTCCTTCAGGATCTTGGCACGCTCCAGCGCGGTCTTGTGCAGGCTGGCGCTGAACATGCGCGCCTGCTTGCCCCCGGCCTGCTTGGCGGCATAAAGCGCCACGTCGGCATTTTTCTGCACATCTTCCAGCGTATCGGTTGCCGTCAGCGGCGTCGCCCCGATACTGCCGGAGACGCGCACGATGGCCGATTCCAGGTCGATCGGTTCCTCAAGCAGCGCCTGAAGCCGCGTCAGAAGGGTTTCGAGGGAATGTTCACGCAGGCTTTTGTGCAGGATGATCGCGAATTCGTCGCCACCCAATCGGCTTGTCGCTTCCTCTGATCCGACCAGTTCGACAATGCGGCGCCCGATCGTGCGCAACACGGTGTCACCCGCATGATGGCCGTGGATGTCGTTGATCTGCTTGAACCCATCCAGGTCGAACATCACCAGCACGCGTTCGTCCGTATCGCACTGCTTGCATTGCTCCAGTGTCGCGATCAGGCTGGCATTGAACCCGCCACGGTTCAGCAGCCCGGTCATCGTATCTGTTGCGGCCTGTATCTTCAGCCGTTCCTTGGTGTTCATCAGTTCGGTGATTTCGAACCGCGCGGCAACGAAACCGATGATGTTCCCATCCGAACCATGATGCGGGATGATCGTGGTCGCCACCCAGTAATGGCTGCCATCCTTGGTGCGGTTGCAGATGTTCCCGTGCCATGTCTGCCCCGAATAGATGGTGCGGTACATGTCGCGGAAAAAAGCGGGCGTATGCGTGCCGGAATTCAGGATTCGATGCGTCTGCCCCAGAAGTTCCGCAGCCGAGTACTGGCTGACGTCGCAGAACTTCTGGTTGACATAGGTTATGATGCCATTTCTGTCGGTAACGGCGACGATCAGGACATTATCGACGACATCAGCCCAGAAATCTGCATCTTCGTGTGTAAGGGCCCTGAGTCGGTCGTCGTGTCTGGCGGACATATAAAACCTCGGAACAAAGCGATACGCTGGAATGTTGCCTTAGACTTTTAATTCGGTTTGTTTTTTTCCGATACCGTCTTTGGTTTCTTTGTCGGGTCCGCCAGGTCCTTGATGGTGCGGCGCTGGCGCACCCACTGTTCCAGATCCTTTGGCGCCAGAGGCTTGGCGAACAGGTAGCCCTGCATCACGTCGCATTTCAGTTCTTCCAGAAGGCGGCGCTGCTGCTCGGTCTCCACCCCTTCGGTCACGACGGTCATGCCCAGGCGCGACCCGATGCCGATCACTGCCATGGTCACGGCCTGCGCATTGGTATCATGCTCGAAATCATTGATGAAGCTGCGGTCGATCTT
>NZ_BANE01000060.1 GCF_000964405.1 Novacetimonas hansenii JCM 7643 | reverse complement strand
AGGAGCAGGAGCAGGAGCAGGAGCAGGAGCAGGAGCAGGAGCAGAATTGGGATTGGGATTGGGATTGGGATTGGGATTGGGATTTTGTGATTGTGCAAGGAATTTTGCAAAATCATCTTGTATCTTCCGTGCCCGTTCCGGGTCCGAAAGTTGCGCATCTGTTTGTGATGAATCGATCACAACCACCCTGTCCCCAGCAAGGGGGGCAGGATCGTGGCTTGCGCCAAGCAGCGCCTGGAGGGCGCGTGCATTCTGTCCATCATGGATCAGATGATCGAGGTCGCGATCAATCAGGCCATGATGGTCAAGGAACGTATTAAAGCGCGAGGGAATGCGGATGCAGCCTTCGGAATCTGATCGGCCCAGACGCCCTTCCAACAGGTCGGGATCGGTTGCATGCATTTCCAGCCGCACGACCGCGACCGTGTCCTTTTTGCGCCAGTCCTCGGTCGTTTGCCAGCCAAAGTCCCATACGCGCATGCCTTTGTTACCATTTCCACGCACTCCGAATTCGTTTTTCGTTCCCTGCGCGCGATAACCATAGATCTGCCCGTCATTTATGAAGACCCCAACGGGGGTACGAAAATGCTCCGTTCGGCCGGGACGTCCCGTACTGACACGGACCGAACCCAGCGCGGTCAGCTTTTCAAGCTCCCCTCCCCCCACGGCAATCCACAATCGCTGCACCCGTTCGGAACGGTCCACGACCAGTATGATCTGCGGTGTATCCGGCCAGAGATGCGTCCCATCGAGAATCTGTTTCGCCTGCGCAAGATCTTTGTCGGTCAGGTTGCTGTTGAGATGCACGGCCTGTGACCCAAGTTCCGTTTTTATCGCCGAGCGTAGGTCATTCATTTCCTGTGCGATGTCAGGCGAAACGGGTTGTGCATGTCCCGGGGACGTCAGGCTGCATGTAATCAGGAATGCCACAGCCGCACGTGAACTTATCTGCATGTAGCTTCCGGCATGACGGTTGGGTGATCCTGTGGGATTGTGGTGTGTTGAGAAAATCAAGAGAGTAGAGGTCTATAATTCTATTATCTACATACCATCCCAAATCCGTCTTCAGAGTCGCCTTGAAAAGAACTTATTGAAAAAACTGATAAAATTATGGGTTTTGTATTTTAGGCGATTAACCTGCTTTATACCTAAGCGCCGGATATAAGCACCAGGTTCCCCGTACGAGATCATACAGTCCTATTTTACTGTCGGGGGCCGGTCTGTTGCGTCAAAGCGGAAGGGCTGGCCGATTGCCTTGCCCGGCAACTCCCCTTCCCACATGACGGTATTGCCACGGATAATGGTGCCAACGGGGCGACCCGTCAGTGTACGACCGACAAAGGGAGACCATCCACATCGTGATGCCAGCCAGTCCTGCCTGATTTCCCACCGGGCCTGTGGATCGACAATCGAAAAATCGGCGTCATAACCAACGGCGATCCGTCCCTTTCGCACCAGCCCGAACAGGCGCTGTGGACCGGCGGAGGTCATGTCCACAACCTTGCGCAGTGTCAGGCGCCCATGGGCAACATGGTCCAGCATAAGGGGCAGCAGCGTCTGCACCCCAGGCATCCCTGATGGGGAGTCGGGATAGGATCGCTCTTTTGCCGTTATGGTGTGGGGGGCGTGGTCGGACCCGATGATGTCAGGAACCCCCTGTCCCATCCAGTGCCACAGACCATCGCGCGCCGCACGGTTGCGGATCGGCGGGTTCATCTGTGCCAGCGTGCCGAGTTCGGGATAGGCCTCCTCCGCCGCGAGGGTCAGATGCTGCGGCGTGACCTCGCAGCTTGCAATATCCTTGTTCGCGGCAAGGAATTCCAATTCTGCTGGCGTCGTGACATGCAGGACATGGATACGTCGGCCTGTCTTGCGCGCCAGGGCGACGATGCGTTGTGTCGCCCGCATCGCCGTTTCCTCGTCCCGCCAGACAGGATGGGAGGACGGATCCCCCGCCACGCGATGGTTAACCCGTTCAAGCAGCCGGTCTTCGTCCTCTGCATGGATCGCAACACGGCGGGAGCCAGAACGCAGGACGCGTTCAAGGATGCGATCATCAGAGACCAGAAGGCTGCCGGTGGACGAACCCATGAAAATCTTGATCCCCGCCGTGCCCGGCAGTTTTTCCAGTTCCCCGCACTGTTCCGCGTTGTCAGTTGTGGCCCCCACATAAAACGCGTGTTCGCACCACATCCGTCCCCGTGCGCGGGCCAGCTTGTCAGTGACGGCGTCGGGGGTATCGGTGGGGGGACGGGTATTGGGCATTTCGAACACCCCCGTTACCCCGCCCAGCACGGCCGCACGACTGCCGGATTCCAGGTCTTCTGCATCACCGGGGCCGGGTTCGCGGAAATGGACCTGCGTGTCGATCACCCCAGGAAGGATGGTCAGGCCATCACATTGCAGCGTACGTTGCGCATTCCCGGTACCGCCAATTTGTACAATGCGCCCATCATGGACGAAAATATCCGTCATCACGGTCTGATCGGGAAGGACGACAGTCCCGTTTTTTAAAACAAGGTCGTACGATTTGCCTGGCATCAGCTCTTCCGTCTCATTCGCGTTTCAGGAGCAGATGCGCAACCGGCTCCGGCATATGCCGGAAAATAATCGACATGCGCGCGCACGTCCAGAAGAAGGCATGCGTTTTGATGCATATGCCTGTGTGGCGTGGCCAGATCGCGGCGTTATTGAAGGATGAAAAACAGAGTCATGCACGCGATTGCCATGACGATGATGACAAGGCGGCCCATATAATAATCCGGCGCTGTGTGTCGGGCGCCAAGATGCACCTGCGCTGGTGGGGCCGCCGTATGGGATAGGCCTGTCATGTTCCCTCTTTGCACGAATGGTGTGGCGTGACGTGCTGATCTCACTCAGGATGCAGACGTCACGGTGTCCCACAGCAGCTTGAAGTTAAGGACAAGGATGATGGTGGCTATGACCCATGCCAGGACCTTCATGACGGGCGAAATCGTGAATTCCCCCATTTTTTCACGGTCTGATACGAACATCACCAACGGGATGACCGCGAACGGCAACTGCATGGACAAGATAACCTGGCTGAACATCAGCAGTTCCCCCACGCCATGCTCGCCATAAAACAGCGTGACGAACAGGACAGGAATGACCGCAAGGCCACGTGTCAGCAGGCGACGCGCCCACGCAGGCAGGGACAGGTGAAGGAACCCTTCCATAATGATCTGTCCCGCCAGCGTCCCGGTTATTGTCGAGTTCATGCCCGCTGCCAGCAGGGCTGTAGCAAACAGGGTCGAGGCGATCGCCACCCCCAGCACGGGCGACAGCAGACGGTAGGCATCCGAGATTTCGGCCACGTCCTGATGGCCGCTGCCATGAAATGCCGCTGCTGCCACGATCAGGATCGCGGCATTGATGAACAGCGCCAGCACAAGGGCAATCGTGCTGTCGAGTGTGGACCACTTGATGGCGTCGCGCTGTCCGGTCGGGGTGCGTTCGAATGCGCGGGTCTGGACGATGGATGAATGCAGATAAAGGTTATGGGGCATGACCGTCGCCCCGATGATGCCGATGGCGATATACAGCATGGACGGGTCGGTCAGGATCTGCGTTGTGGGCACGAAGCCATGCAGCATCGCGGAAATCGAGGGGACGGCTGCGATGATCTGCACCACGAAACAGCCTGCGATGATAATCAGGAGTCCGATTATAAAGGCCTCAAGATAGCGAAAGCCGCGCTGCATCAGCAGCAGGACGATAAAGGCGTCCGCGATGGACACCACGCATCCCCCGATCAGCGGAAGGCCAAAAAGGAGTTGCAGCGCGACTGCGGTTCCGATCACCTCTGCCAGGTCACACGCGATGATCGCCAGTTCACATGACACCCACAGGGCGTAACTGATCACCGGCGAAAAATGGTCCCGGCATGCCTGTGCAAGGTCCCGGCCGGTTACGATCCCCAATCGCGCCGCGAGGGCCTGAAGCACGATCGCCATCAGGTTCGACAGCATGATTACCCATAACAGGTGATAACCGAACTGCGATCCGCCCTGCAGGTCGGTGGCCCAGTTGCCTGGGTCCATATACCCAACCGATATCATGTATCCGGGGCCGATGAAGGCAAGGAAACGACGCCACCACAGGGCGCTGCTGTTGGGGACGTGAATGCTGGAATGGACTTCCGGCAGGCTCCGGCTGTCGGCTCCCTGTCGTGTGAAACGCCAGGCATGTGTCGTGGGCGGCGTGGTGGGGGGAGTGGACATGGGAACCTGCCTGAAAACTTTGTCGCCACATCATTCAATGTCACTGCTACAAAATATGCAATAGGCTATATCTTGTAGTGACGACAATTTTTCATAGCATAGAGATTACAATGCCGCGAGCGCGGGAAACCCATGGCACAGGGCAGTCGTTAAAATTGGCCTGTTGGAAAATGTCAGGGGACGCAGTCGGATGGGGATGGGACATCCATCCCCATCCGTAACCGTATGGTCAGGGGGTCAGGTCTGGTAGTCCGGCTGTTCGCGGTCGAGTTTGCGAAGCAGCGCCTGCCATATCAGTTGCCCCTGGTCTGTATCATCTTCGAACTGCTGGCGTGCGCGCAGGATGCTGGCGGGGGATGGGAAATGCAGCGATGTGCCGGTGGACTGGGCCGCGACCTGGATACGGCAGGCCTGTTCAAGGTAGTACATGCGGTAAAAACATTCCGCCACCGTGCGTCCCACGGTCAACAGCCCATGATTTTGCAGGATCAGTCCATGGTTCTGCCCTAGGTCGCGGACAAGACGTTCGCGTTCACTCAGGTTGTCTTCCGCAGCCAGCCCCTCATAGGCATGGAAACCGATGCGGTCATGGAATTCCATGCTGATCTGGTTGATGGGCAGGATCTTACGATCCTGTGCCGCAACCGCCATGCCCGCGATGGTGTGGGTATGCATGACGCATGCGGCATCAGGCCGGGCGCGATGGATGGCGGAATGAATCACAAACCCCGCCGGGTTTATGGGATGTGCGGTTGGCTGGCGGGGATGGCCGTCGGCATCGACCGTGACCAGTGAAGATGCGGTTATTTCCTCAAACAGGAAACCATACGGGTTGACCAGATAGGCATGTCGCACCCCCGGCAGTCGTGCCGACAGATGGGTATAGACAAGGTCGGTCATCCCGAAATGCGCCACCAGGCGATAGGCCGCGGCAAGTTCGCGGCGCAGCGCCTGTTCCGTGACGGTTGACCGGGGTGATGGTGGTGTATGGGGGGAACCGTCGGGCATGTTCCCCGTGATGGTGGAATTAGGCGATGACAACATCGAGCGCCTTGCAGAAACTTTGCATGTCACTTTCGGATCCTACGGTGATGCGTGAACAGTTTGGCCATATGGGCCAGTTACGCCCGATAAGGACACCCTGTTTTGCAAATGCTTCCCGCACGGGTTTGGCCGGGCGTTTCCAGTCAACGATGAACATGTTCGCCATACTGGGGATATAGGAGATCCCACGCTGGCGCAGGTGTGCGAATGTCATTTCCCGATTGGCAATCATCTGGTTGCGACGCTGGATGATTTCCTGCGCGCGCGTGACACTGGCAAGTCCGGTTGCAAGTGCCACGGTGGAGAGCATGAAGGATTGTGAAAATCCGTCATAGCGCATCATTTTTTCCAGCAGGTCAGGACGCCCCATACTGAGGCCAAGGCGCAGTCCTGCCATGCCAAATAGTTTGGAGAATGTGCGCAATACGATCACATCCTTGCCCGCTGCCACAAGGGAGGCGGCGCTGCGTGTGCCCGAAAAATGGATATACGCTTCATCCACCAGGATGATCGACCCTGCCGGTTTATGGGCAAGCAGCCATTCGATATCTTCGATGGGTGTCACCGTGCCGGTGGGATTGTTTGGCGAGCAGATATAATAAACACCTGCGTTCGGATCGGCCGCCAGCATGGCGCGTACATCCGTTTTCCAGTGTTTTTCGCGCCGCAGAGGAACCTTCGCCAGCGGGACCTTCAGCCATTCGGCCGTTTCCCATGAGGGTTCATAGGTCGGGTCCAGCGTGACAAGCCCGCGTTGCGGTGAACAGAACGTCACGATGGTGCGACATAGCGGATCACCAGATCCCGGCCATGGCATGATATGGTCAGCCGGTACGCCCTCGATCTCGGCCACAGCCTTGATCAGTGCCTGACGGTTGCCGTTGGGCCAGTAACGATTTCCCTGCGCCACCATGGCGACGCCGGCACGGACGCCTTCTTCCATGGGGCCGGTCCACCATTCGTTGCTGTCAATCAGCACCTTGCCTGCGTTATCGCCTGCCGACGCCACAACCCCGCGTGCCTGCGCGATCCGTCCCGGCAGGGACGCCAGCGCAAGGCCCGTGCCCAGAAGCGCCCCGATCCGGCCAAACTGCCGACGCGAATATCCCCGCTGCAACAGGTCGCGTTGGGCGTCAGCCGACAAAGTCGCATCCGTATTCATATATGCGTTCCTCGTTATATCAGGGTGATGGCACGCGACATCCCACGGCCATCATTATGAATACGCATCATGCAGGGTTATTCGTTACGATCAAGTTCCATTATGAAAAACATATCGTAATGATCATGTTGCCATCGCGGGTGTTGCCTTATGAACATGGTCGCGTGGGATGCTCATCCCCCGATGGGGGCCCGGCGCAGGGGCATCGTCATGCAATGCACGCTGCCCCCGCCGCGCGAAAACTGGTCAAGATGTGGTGTCAGGACCTCCATCCCTTCCGCACGCATCATCTGGTTGATTCGCGTGCTGTGATGCGGGCTGATGACCCGTCCCTTCCCAAGGGCGAGGACATTGCATCCCATGCCCTCCATTGCTTCCTTATAAGTGACGGACAGCAGGCGTATGCCCTGCGCCCGCAACCATGCGAGGTCGGCATCAGGCAGGACATCAGTGACGGCGATGGCCGTATCATCATTGATCATTGTAAAGATGACATCCAGATGCAGGAAATGTGCCGGGAATCGGATCAGGCGGCAGGTCCAGCCTTCTTGCGTGAACCAGTCTGTGAACTGCCGCGCGCCGACTTCGTCGGTGCGCCCACCGCTTACGCCCACAACCAGCAGGCCGGGACGTATGAAATGTATGTCGCCGCCTTCGATATGGCCCTGGGTGCAGGTTTTCCAGACTTCACCCGACGCATGGAACTGCCGCACCGGTCCTTCTTCCGCGCGGCGTTCGGGACGCGCCAGACGGGTAATGACCGTGCCGAATGGCGTGGTCTGTGAACTGTCACGGGTATATACCTCGTACGGCATGCCGGGTTGTGGCGTCAGGAAATGGCAGTTGACGTCCGCCATGCGCAGGGCGTCTACCAGCTCCTCAAACTGTGACAGCATGTCCGCATGATTGGTGCGCTGGCCACGGGCCAGCGTCTGAATCGCGATATCGTTGCTTGGTATCCATGAATAATGTTCCGGCCGGCACAACAGCACATCGGCCAGATCGCCGCTTTCGCTGTCTATGAACCAGTGGTTTGTATTCATTACGTCACAATCCCGCAGATAAAAGCACCCCCGCATCGCAGGGAAAGACAGCAGCGTAGCAATGCGGCAGATATGACGGGATAGGAATGATACAGAGTTCACTTTGGTTTTTTATTAACCACACGAAATCAAAAAACCTGTTTGTGCGCAGACACATATTGTTGCATTCTCTGGACAATCTGGAGCGGGCAAGTAACGATCAGCGGACTTTGCCAGTCATATCCATCTGACTGAAGACATCCTGAGCGTTATCCCGCAGGCACCATGGACGGACCCCGACGCACATGACAGCCCCATTAATGACCCTTTCCTCCCCTTCCCTGCCATCCACAAAGCGGATGGCCGCGGGCCGACGCCGGGGTGGTGGTTTCCGTGGCCAGGTGGCCGAAGTGGACCTCAGGCTGCTGCGTGTCTTTCGCACCGTTGCCGAACGCGGCGGATTCTCCGCAGCCGAAATCGCGCTGGGCAAAAGCAAGTCTTCCATCAGCATTGATATCTCTGCCCTGGAAAGCCGCCTCAACATCAAGCTGTGCCAGCGCGGGCGCAGCGGCTTTGCCCTGACGGGTGAAGGGCGCATGGTGCTGGAGGCCACGGAGGAGTTGCTGACGGATATCGAGCGTTTCCAGCAGCGCATCAATACGGCAAGCGGTATCCTGTCGGGGCGTTTTTCGCTGTATATGCCAGATAATATCCTGATTCACGGCGAAACGGCGGTCATACGCGCCATCAAGACCTTTACCGCGCGCCATCCCGCGGTTTTCATGAATATGTGTTCCGCATCCCCGCGTGAAGTGGAACTTGCGGTGCTTGATGGGCGCGCCACGGCGGGCATCGTGCTGCATGGGCATCATCGGCCGGATATGCAAAGTACGGCGCTGTTTACGGAATCCCTTGGTCTGTACTGCGCCATGACGCATCCACTGGCACGGGTGGAAGAAGCGGACATTACGTTTGATATCCTGAAACAGCAGCGCATGATCGAGGTTTCCAGCGCGGTTTCTTCTGCCGCATGGGACCGGATCAGGGGGCAGATGACGTTTTGTGCTGGCGCGGAAAACGTGGATGCCCGTGCCCTGCTGATTCTTTCGGGGAATTATATTGGTTTCCTGCCAGAGGCATATGCCCGGCCCCTGGTTGATGACGGGCTGTTGCGCCAGATCGCGCCCGACAGCCTGCGTCTGATGACCAGCTTTCATTTCCTGGTGCGCCCGTCCCCCGATACAAGCATGATGATCGAAACATTCCGCACGATACTGGAAGACTCATATTGAGATCTTCCACCCCTCATGCAGTTACGGGCCTTCAGTTCGTTTGTTTCTGTCTTCTTTTGTTGTTTTTTCCCGGGTGCCTGCTCCGGGCGCAATCGTCCCCTGTGCCGGGGTTCATCCATGATGGCGTCCTGAACGTCTGTACCAATCCCACGCTGCCGCCCATGACTTTCATGAAACATGCGGGGGGTGATACGGACATGCCCTCCGGTGTGGATATCGACCTTGCCCGTGCGCTGGCGGGATACTGGCATGTACGGCTGGAGGTATCCTCCATGGATTTCGTGGGGCTGTTCCCATCCCTCGTGGCGGGCAGGTGCGGGCTTGTCGCAAGCGGGGTTACGCGCCTGCCCAGTCGGGAGCGGAGTTTTGATGCGGTTCCCTATCTGGATACGGCGCTGGTGGTTGTCGCACCGGCGGCGACGCCACCGATAGATCGTATGTCCGACCTGTCGGGCCGGCGTATTGCCGTGCAGGCGGGCACCAGTTACACCGCCATGGTCGAGCATCTGAATGAGCAGCTTGTGGCGCAGCATCGAGCGCCCATTGAAATCCAGCAGTACCCCACCGAGGAAAACGTGGTGCAGCAGGTTCTGCTGGGGCGGGATTTTGCCTTCATCAGCCAGGATGTGGAGATATATTTTCGCCAGAAGCAGCTTCATGGCAGGGTGCATATCATCCTGCGTACCGATGATACGGATTATCGGCAGTTTGCCCTATATATGCACAAGGACGCGCAGGACCATGAGGCCCTGCGGCATGCGATTGCCGTTTTGTCTGCCAATGGGCAGATCAATGCCATTGCGCGCAGGTGGTCGATCAACCCGGTCGGTGCCACGGACCTGACAGCCGGGCCTGTCATCACCTTTGCATGGGGGGATTTTTTCCGTGCGCTGGCATCGGGGGCATTTCTTCGTGGTGCGGGTGTGACACTCCTGCTGGCACTGGCGTCGCATGTGACGGCCATCATCATTTCCATTCCCATCGCCCTGCGGCTTGGGGGGAAGCCGGGCCCTGTACGTGCGCTGCTGGGCCTGTACATCTATATATTCCGCGCAGTACCAACCCTGCTGCAGCTCCTGTTTGTATGGAACGCATTGCCGCAGTTCTGTCCCATATTCAGGGAGGCATGGTTTTCACCCTTTCTTGCTGCGTGGATATCCCTGTCGTTGAATGAGAGTGCCTATCAGGCGGAAATCAACCGCTCTGCCCTTGTGGCGGTGGATGCGGGGCAGATTGCGGCGGCACGTGCGTTGGGAATGGGAACGGGGCAGACATATCGCCATGTGGTCTTCCCACAGGCATTGCGCATTGCCCTGCCCCCCACGCTCAATGACTTTATTACCCTGCTGAAGACGACCTCGCTTGCATCTGTCATTTCACTGCACGAGCTTCTGTCCGTGGCGCAGGTGGAGGTCGCGCGGAGTTTCGAATTCAGCGAATATTATGCGGCGGCTCTTGTCTATTACCTGTTGATGGTGCTGTTTTTTATCATGTTGCAGAAAATCATGGAACATCGCCTTGGGCGGCCGATCCATGGGGCAGGTGCGCATGAACGTTGATTCCGACCCCGTGATGGTGCCACGGCCCATTGTCGTGGCGGCCCGTGCGTTATGCAGGAAACGCGGGGAGATGTACCTGCTGGACAATATCGACCTTGATATCCTCAAAGGAGAGAAGATCGCCGTCCTTGGCCCCTCTGGGGCGGGTAAATCCACCCTGATCCGCTGTTTTAACCAGACAGAGGTGCATGACAGTGGCACCCTGTCAATTGATGGACAGGTGATCGACCGCACGACCGACCTTGTGAAGCTGCGGGGTATGGTGGGGCTGGTTTTCCAGACATATCACCTGTTTCCGCACCTGAGTGTGCTTGATAATTGCACCCTTGCCCCACGGCTTGTACGCGATATGCCGCTGATGCAGGCGCGTGCCCTTGCACTCGGCTTTCTGGAGCAGGTGGGTATCAGTGAACAGGCGGAGATGTATCCGCATCAGCTTTCCGGGGGACAGCAGCAGCGCGTGGCAATCGCACGCGCATTATGTATGCAGCCCCGGATCATGCTGTTTGACGAACCGACGGCCGCCCTTGACCCGGAAGCCATCCGTGGGGTGATGAACATCATCAATGAATTATGTGCCGCAGGTATCACGACCATTTTCGTCACCCACGAAATGGGGTTTGCCCGCCATGTGGCCGATCGCATCGTTTTTATGGATCGTGGCAGGATACTTGAAACCACCCCTGCCACGTCTTTTTTCGAGGCCCCGCGCAGCACGCGGGCGCGGATATTCCTTGACCGTATGCTGTGCCTCTAGAGCATTTTTACCGAAAACCGGTTCGGTGAAACTGCTCCAGTTTATTGTTTTTACGGGCATCTTCACCTGTTTGAATGCACGCATTCAAACAGGATCTGCTCTAGTTCATCTGCCTGACCGTAATCCAGATGTCGCCTTGTTTGAAAAAGGCGGCATCTTTCATAGGATTTAGGAAAAATATTCAGGGCGCCACGTGAGTGTCAGGCGCCCCCTATGCTTGCCGCGCGCGTTCCCAGCCCCGCACCAGTGGCAGCAGGAGTGCGAATACAAGGGTTGCCGCCCCGGCCACAAAGGCAAGGTTACGAAACAGCGTCCCATAGATCACCAGCGTCTGTGCTGCATCAGTACTACTTTCCCCCGCATTGTCGATCGCCGCCAGATTGGCAACCATGCTGCCGACATACATGGCAAACCCGATCAGCACATAAAAACAGCCCGCCATGAAGGCGCTGATACGTTGGGGAACATATCGGGCGATCGCGGCAAGCCCGAGGCTGTTGAGCATCAGTTCCCCGATCGACAGGGGAGCATATCCGAACAGCATCCACCATGGTGAGACCTGGTCGGTCGCACACAGGCGCGTGCTGATCCACCACATCACGAATGACAGGGTGACACAGGCAAAGCCGATGACGAATTTCCCGGCGATGCTGATATCTGCGTTTCGGCGTCCCAGCCAGTTATATATCGTGATCAGCATGGGGGTGCCCAGCATGATCCAAAAGGGATTGAACGCCTGGAACTGGCCCGCCGACATGGAAAACAGATGCAGTCCGAACAGGGTGAAATCCTTGCTGACATTGCGCAGGGTAAATAATGTCAGCGACGTCACCATCTGCTGATAGAAGACGAAGTAGAGCGCAACTTCAAATGTCAGCAGATATATGATCTTCAGGCCGGGACGTTCATGCGGTGCGGCGCGGACATACAGGAATATCCATGCCGCCATGATCGTCAGGCCGGACGCGATGACCAGCATTCCCTGAATTGAATTGGATTCAAAGATGCGGGCGATGACCGCGATGGCCGCCAGCGTCGCCGCGGCGATCGTGATGGTGCGACGCAGGGGGACGTGTGTGAAATCCGGCGTGGTGCCAATGCCATCCAGCCTGCGGCGGCGCAGGAAATAGGCCACGATCCCCAGCACCAGCCCAACACCACATGATGTGAACGCCGTGGCCCAACCATATGTCTGTTGCAGCCATGGTGTCAGGACAAGGGAGAAGGTGGAGCCGATATTGACCGACATGTAATATATCGTAAAGGCCACATCGAGCTTCTGTTCCTGATCGCGATAGATCAGGTTGACCGTGTTGCAGGAGTTGGGTTTGAAAAAACCGTTTCCCACCGCAATGACGGCCATCCCGAGGAACAGGGAATGTGCGTTGCCCGTCATCCCCCCAAGCAGAAGGTAGCCGGTCGCAAGGATGATGGCGCCCATCACCATTGTCCGTCGCGACCCCAGCACCTGATCACCCAGCCATCCGCCCACTACCGGCGCGGCATAGGTCATGGCCGCGAAACTGCCCCACAGCATGTTGGCCTGGGTGTCATGCATGCCCAGTTTCTGGACCATGTACAACAGCAGGATCGCCTGCATGCCATAAAACCCGAACCGCTCCCATATCTCGATGGCAAGGACGACCCGGAACGCGGCGGACCTGCCAGACGCCGACATGGGTTCCATGTCGGCGTCACTGTCTGAACTCTGCATTCACATGCACTCAGGGCACGACCGGAAGCCATACGGCCGTAGGATGGGCGTGGTCGTGATAGATTTCCTGCGTGGCAACCGTATAGTCCTCCTTGGTGGCTTGCAGGATATTGGGGACAAATTTCTGCGGGTTGCGGTCATATAACGGGAACTGGCTGGACTGGATCTGGATCATGATCCGGTGCCCAGGTTCAAAGACATGATTGACTGCCGGCAATGTGAAGCGATAGCGCGTCGGCTGTCCCGGCACGATGGCGGTGGGTTTGTCAAAGCCCTGGCGGTAACGTCCGCGGAAGATATCCATCGACACCGCCAGTTCATACCCGCCCATTTCAGGCCGGTCGGCAGTCGTCGGCGGATTGACGTCAATGACCTTTACCACCCAGTCGGCATCCGTCCCGGTGGTTGCGGCATAAATGTCGGCCGTCGGGACGCCGCTGACCTTGACCGGCGCGGTCAGGACCGGGGTTTCATAGGTCACGACATCGGGACGGCTTTCGGCAAAGCGCTGATCCTGCACCAGCCACGTCTTCCAGCGATCGGAATCTGAAACAAAGGAGAACGGACGGGCCAGGAAGGGAACCGGATGCTGCGGGTCCGAGATGTAATGATCCGACGCCTGTTCGTCATGGGTGGGCTGGCGGGTCGACAGGGCATGTTCCGCATGGAGGTAGAAAGGTTGCAGCGAATGGGGACAATGTTCGTCACATGCCAGTGGCCAGCGGTCGAGATAGTCCCAGTGGTTCTTGCCGGTGTTATAGATAATGGCTTCGGGCAGGTGAACGGTGGCGGAACCGGGCCGCAGGTACTGGTCAAAGAAGGGGCGCAGCACATCATGCCGGAACTGCGAAGCGGTATCGCCGTTCCATTGTAACGGACCCAGGGAGGAGCCGTTATAATTGACCTGGCTGTGGCGCCATGGCCCCATGACCAGGACATTCGGCACGGTCGGGGCCGTTGCCTGAAGGGCCTGCCATGTATGGATGGCGCCCCACATGTCCTCCTGATCCCACAATCCCTGTTCCCATAAGGTCGGGACGCTTGTCTTGCGCTGCGCCAGCAGGTGGTCAAGCGCCTGCTGCTGCCAGAAGGCGTCGTAGGCGGGATGGGCCAGCATGCGCTGCCACCACGGGAATTGGTCCAGCCCCGCATTATGCGCGAACTGTCCGGCGGAACCGGCGGTCAGGAAATTGGTGTAATCGTCATGGTCGATACGCGGGATGGCATGGCCTTCCGCGCGTTCGGACATCTGCATGGTGAAATAATCAAGCCCACCCTGACGGAACACGCCATAATGATACCAGTCATCACCCATCCAGCCATCGACCATCGGGCTTTCGGGGGCGGCAACCTTCAATGCCGGATGTGGGTCAAGCAGCGCCATGACCACCGTATAACCTTCGTAAGAAGAGCCGAGCATGCCCACGCGGCCATTGCTTTCGGGCAGGTTATGGACCAGCCATTCAATTGTATCCCACGCATCGGTGGTTTCATCCGTTTTCGTGGGGTTCAGCGGACCACGCGGCGGGCGGGTCATGACGTAATCCCCTTCGGAGCCGTACTTGCCACGGATGTCCTGAAACACCCGGATATAGCCGCCTTCGACGAACGTATCGTCGCCTTCAGGCAGGATGGAGCGGATGTCGGGGGCATCAGGAATGCGGTTCGCCCGCGCCGAGGCATGATAGGGGGTGCGCGTCAGCAGGATTGGCGCGCCAGATGCATCCTTGGGGATAACGATGACCGTATGCAGCTTCACACCGTCGCGCATCGGGATCATGACGTCACGCTTGACATAATTGCGCGCGCTGGTGGGGAAAACCACATGGGCGGGAATATCGCTGCCGGTCTGTACCATCAGTGCGGAGGCATCGGTCGTTGCGGTTGCCTTTGTCGCAGCGTGCGTGTCCGCCGCAAGGCAGCGTTCAGCCAGCGCACCTGACGATACGCCTGCAATCATGATTGCCAGTGACGGCAGGTGCCGCCAGGAAAGCCGTTTCATGTCATTGCACTCCAGTGTTGCCCATGGGGCGTTATCGTTGCATTGCCCTTATCATAGCAATGGTCGGTTCCGAACGCCCAAAAACACCTTGGTGCGGGATCGGGTGTAAAAACTGCATCTTGGGGGCTGCCCCCTTCCCTTCCCGTCATGGGTGTGGACCTGTGGAGGTGCCCCAATGGCGGCCGGTCAGTGGGCGGCATGCGATGCCTGCGTTGGCTGTTTCATTAACTTTACATAACAACAAAGGAAACCGTTACGGTTTGTGGCTATGACAGGAATGGTAATAACATTCCGTAACGGAGGATGATTGTGCGTTTTGCAGATGACGAAGGTTCAGGCAGGTTTTCAGGGCCACGTATGCGGCCCATGCTGGCACTTCCCGTGCTGGCGCTGCTTGCAGGGGGTGCCGCCCACGCCGCACCAATAGCAGCAGGCCATGCATCGTCGCCCGAACTGACGCCGGGGGGATTGCCCACGACTGTTGTGCCCGCAGCCTATCGTATCAGTGTCGATACCGATATGAAGGCCCTCGTACTGAGTGGTCATGAAGATATCGACCTGACGGTAACACAGCCGGTGGGGCAGATCATATTGAATCAGGCGGGCCTGAAGCTTGAGTCCGCAAGCGTTGATGGCACCGCCCTGCGGATTTCACAAGACGAGGCCGCCCAGACCGCGACGTTGAGCGTCCCTGTCCCGGGGCAGCTTCCGGCGGGGCGGCATGTGCTGTCGATCCGCTATACCGGGCCGATCCCCCAGACCCCTAATGGTATCTATTATGACGATTACCGTGATCCGAAGGGGCGGAAAAAGCGGATGCTGGTGACGCAGTTCGAAGTCGCCGATGCCCGTCGCATGTTCCCAAGCTGGGACGAGCCGGGCCTGAAGGCGACCTATCAACTGAGCGTGCGTGTGCCGCGCGCCTATACCGCTGTCAGTAACATGCCGGTCACCTCGGTCACAAAGGCGGCAGGAAGGACGAAATACGTCAATTTTGCCACCACGCCACGTATGTCCAGCTATCTCCTTGCCGTGGTGGCTGGCGACCTTGGTGCGGTGCATGGCAAGGCGGGTGACACACCCATCAATGTTTATGCCCCCAGCGGGGAGCAGAAGAACGGTGAATACGCGCTTGGCGCGGCAACCGACATCTTGCCTTACTATAACCAGTATTTTGGCGTTCCCTATCCCCTGCCCAAGCTGGACCTGCTGGCCATTCCCGGCAATTACGAAGCGGGGGCCATGGAAAACTGGGGGGCGATGACGTTCATTGACGACGCTGTCCTGTTTGACCCAAGCCGTAGTTCCCCCGAAACCCGTGAATGGGTGTACCTGGTGGTCGCACATGAAATGGCGCACCAGTGGTCAGGCGACCTTGTGACCATGGGATGGTGGAATGACATCTGGTTGAACGAGGGTTTTGCCTCGTGGATGGAAACCAAGGCCACCAATCATTTCAATCCGGGATGGGAAATCTGGCCGCGCCAGCATTCCGATCGCGAAGCGGCGATGGCGCTGGATGCACAATCCACCACCCACCCCATCCAGCAGACCATCCATGACGTAAGCGAGGCCAGCAGCGCGTTTGATCGGATCAGCTACCAAAAGGGTGAGCAGGTGATCCGCATGGTCGAAAACTGGCTGGGCGAGGACCGTTTCCGTGATGGCATGCGCGATTACATGAAGGCCCATGCCTATGGCAATGCGACCAGCGATGACCTGTGGGCCGCGCTGTCGCATGCCTCGGGTCAGGATATCGGCGCGGTTGCGCGTAGCTTTGTCGAGCAGCCAGGAATCCCGCAGGTCAATGTTGCCCGCCGGTGTGTGGCGGGTGAAACTGTCCTGACGCTGACACAGGGCCGCTTTACCATCCATGATCCCCATGCAGCCGCGCTGAAGTGGAAGGTGCCGGTCATTGCGGGAACCGCTGGTGGCGATGTCCACAAGATCCTGCTGGGCAAGGCCCCATCCACCCTGCGTATTGCGGGATGTGACCATGCGATCAAGATCAACCTTGGTGAAAATGGGTATTACCGTACCCGCTATGACGCGGCATCCCTTGCGCTCCTGCAAAAGGAGTTTGCTTCCTTCGGGCCGGCGGACCGTGCCAATATCCTGGGTGACGAGTTTGCGATGTTCCAGTCCGGGCAGGCATCGTTAAAGGATTACCTGTCACTGGTCGCCAACCTTCCGGCCACCCAGGAAGCTGATATCGCCGTCTGGCAGGATACAATTTCGCATCTGCAGGCCCTTGATGTCATGATGACGGGAACGCCGGCGCAGGGACGGTTCCACGATTTTGCCCGTTCCATCCTTCAAGGACAGATGCAGCGCCTTGGCTGGGATGTGCGTGCGGATGAACCCTTTACCGATACCCTGCTGCGTCCCAAGGTGATCGACGCATTGGGCCAGTTCGGGGATCGCGCAATCATTATCGAGGCGCAGGGACGTTTTGAAAAATACCTGAAATCCTCTAAATCCCTGCCCGCCAGCCTGATTGATCCCGTTGCCACGATCGCAGGGCGTGAAGCGGATGGCAAAACATATGACCAGATCGAAAATGTCATCCGCAAGGCACCGGATACAGAACAGAAGCTGCGTTTCTTTGGCGCGCTGGCTGCATCACATGACACGGCGTTGACACGACGTACGGTTGCCTTCGCCTATAGCGGGAGCATTCCCAACGGACGTATCGTAAGGTCGCTGGCGGTTGTCGCACGTGAAAGCGGACATCCTGACGAAGTCTGGAATATTGTTCTGGAAAACCAGGATGACATCAGGAAACTTCTGGCGCCATGGTCGCAGGAAAAACTGTTGCCCGCAGTTGCGGGAGAAACGGTGAATCCCGATATCGCCAAAGCATTGTTGAGTAATCCGTCCAGCACGTCTTCGCGTGGCAGCCTGATTTCGGCGCGACAGGCAGCAGACAAGATCCTGTCCAATGCGGAGATTTATGCACGTGCGCGGACGCAACTGACTGAATGGATGCAGGAGAAGAACATTAAATAAAAACAAATATAAACTTAAATAATTGCACTACATTGTGTTGTCTTTTGGCAACTAAAAGTAGTTAATGTTATAGTTTTATATATTTGTATTGAACGCAGATGTTTCCGCCTTTGTAATGACATTACCGATAGTTCATGAATCGGCTCATCACAAAGGGGAACTCTATGAGGAAAATAAATATTCCCCTGCTGCATTGCACGTTAATGCAGCAGGGAGAACCTGCCTCTTTGAACAAAAGCAGCATCGGCGCCTATCGGGTCCTGCACCCGTCAGCCACGATGGCCGTCGCCCTGATGGCGACGACATGCGCCGGGCTTTACAGTAATGCTGTCCGCGCGCAGGACAGTGCGACGGCGGTTTCGGCGTCGGCATCAGGGGGCACGTCGCATGGGCATCATGCCCAATCCGCCACCTCCACGACGCCTGCCCGGACCGTACCGCAGGCAGAGGCAACGCCGGTTGCCACCACACCGACGGCTGCCGCACCTGCACAGGGTGCGGGCACGACCGTGGCCAGCCCGAAAAGCAAGATGGAGGAAATCTATGTCCGGGCGCAGCGCCGCCTGCTGCGTGAAAAGGATTCCCCAAGTGCGGCGACCGTTCTGGGCGAAGATCATATCCGCCAGGCTGGTATCACGGGCAGTATCGTTTCCATCCTGCGCGATGCCCCATCGGTCAATGTCTATTCACAGGGGATCGGTAATAATGAACCGGTCATGTCCATCCGTGGCGCACGTGGGTCAGAGGTTGCTTCCACCCTTGATGGCGTGCCGATGCAGGATCTTCTGAACGGGGGATCGGGTGGCTACCTCAACAGCATCATCGGCGGGCGGTTCAATCTTGATCAGATCAGTGGCGTGACGATCATGCCCGGTGTCGCCTACCCTGCCTCCACGACGTTTGGCACGATTGGTGGCACCATTGATTATCACAGCCTGCGTCCGGCGCAAAAAAGGCAGATTGATATTTTCGGCTCTCTTGGAAGTTATGGCACCTATAACGAGGGCTTCCAGTTCGATAGCGGCAAACTCAATGGCTGGATGGGTGAAGGGATCAATGCCCCGCGCCTGATGATCAAATATTCCAACATGCAGACACGTGGGTATATTGACCATACCCCCGCGCGTTACAACAACATGGAATTTGCTTTTGACAAGCCATATGACGATGGCATGTCGTTGTTCCAGTTAACGGCCCTGTATAATACCGGATCAGGGAAATTCGTGGCAGAGCCATTGCCCATCGCCTATCTGAATGAATATGGGAAATATGCGAATTATGACCCAAGTCAGGCATTCAGTTCGGAAAACAACGATTATTTTACCCTGATCCTGAAAAACGATAAATATATCAATGATTATATTACAGCGGGCGTAACAGGTTTTTACGAATTTTCTGATTCGACCATGGAAAGCTATGCCAATCCCGCAGCTTTTGCGCCTAATGGGGGTAGTGGTGCCTATGACCCGCCCGGCACAAGCATCTTTGCCCAGAACCCGGCAGGTTTTGGTGAGCAGGGATTGTATGGGTATGGGAACCTCTTTTATGATCCTCAGGTCTATACCTATGACGGGGCATCACGTTTTCCCGCCGGTTCCGCCGCCTGTCCCAGCAGTGTCGCAAATATGTGGAGTGCCGCCGGACAGGCCAGCCCGTGCGGATATAATGCGCAGCTTTCGTATACCCGCACCGATACCTACGGCATCCGTCCACGCCTGACGATTACGCCCCCGACAGTGTGGGGCATACAGCAGACCATCAAGGTAGGCGCATTGATTGCAAAGGAAACCGGCAACAGTTCCCCGACATATGCATGGGGCACATCAAATATTCCCCGTACCTCATCAAACCTGATCAGTGGGTATGACGGGGGACCGCAGCGTGTCATGTACCAGGGTTATTTCCAGGATAAAATTGACCTGTTCAAGAACACCCTTCATATCACCCCCGGTTTTGTGGTCGAAGGAACCCAGTCCAGCCTGACGGGCAGCAAGATCTATGGCGGGACAGTGCCAGCCGGCCTTGCATCTAGCGCATATTGCCAACAATACGGATGTGGCACGGGTGCCTATAGCGCCCATAAATGGGATCGTGAATGGCTGCCGTTCATTAACGTGACATATGACCTTGATAAGGTCCTGCCTGCGGCCAAGGGCCTGTCATTGTATGGAAGTTGGGGGAATTCCGCCCTGTATGCCCCGACATCGGATTTTTCGCCCGAAGTCATGGGAAGTGTGCCCAACGCCTCCATCGTTCATATGGCGGAAGGTGGTATCAAGTATAACCGCTCTAACCTGACTGTCTCCATTGATTATTTCTATCAGAAGATTGATCGGGACTTTGGCATGTTCAATTATCAGTCTGGTCCCGATGCAGGCATGTCAATTTATACCAACGCAGGACAGCGTGCCATGAAGGGCGAGGAAATGTCGGTGGTCTATCAGGTCACGCCGCAGATCCAGCTCTTTGGCAATTTCTCTCACCTCAGCGATCATTATAAGGCGACGGCGCTGGAATCCATCTCGGTTCAGGAAGATCAGTTCGGTATTGCGACGAACGGCTCCCCTGTGACCGGTGTACCACAATGGCTGTCGACGATCGGCATTGATTACAACAAACGCAGCATGTTCCGTCACGGCGACGATTTCAATGTACGCTTTCAGGGACAGTATACCGGGCATCAATATACAAGCTATGACCTGACGGGCAGCGAGAATGTCGGCCCGATTCCTGGTATCGGCAGCTATGGAAGCTATGCCTATTATAATGCCACGGCGGGTTCCACGACGTATGACCCACATGGCGGCATCGCGCCTTATATGATCTTCTCGCTTGATCTCAATTACGAAATGCCCCTGAAGAATGCCGGACCACTCAAGTCCCTGAACTTCGACGTGAATGTCTATAACCTGTTCAATACGTTCTACTGGCAGTACAAATATCGCCAGATTTCCCCTTCTTCATGCGGGAATTTCACCAGCGGTCCGTTCGCCGGACAGGCGGTGAGCAATTATGGCTGCTCCAAGCAGTTCAGTGACGGTCTTCCCGGCCAGCCTGCCAGCGTGACCTTCAGCGTTCGTGCGCGTTTTGGCTGATATCTGGATGGTTGTGACTCTGGCAATCACGTGAAAATTGGCGGGGTGCATCGCGCGGCTGGTTCGTGGCGATGCACCTTTTGCCTCTACTCTTATTGTTATGACAACAGACGGTGAAGCAAAACCTATTCAATATGGTATGTAATCTCAATTAACATCATCAAAAAAAGAATGAATGACAGGATGCTGGCAAAGAGGTTCGTGCATAGGTTTGCAAGATCATTATCTTTGGAATGTACATTCCATATTTTATATTTCGAAAAATATGATATTTTATCGTGAATGTTATTCTGCCGGTTTTGGCTAGGGCTTTTTGGATACAGCAAGCCCTAAAATGAATGTTTTATGTATTTTTTATGACATAAGCATGATGAGTCTGTGGAAAAATATTGTGATAACAGAATGATATCGATCTGTATCTGATGGGATATATTTTGGGCCATTGAATTTATATTTCTGTCTGGATTCAATAAAAGATATAATCAAAAACAACCTTTGATTTTTTTTGAAATATATGAAAAAAATGAATAAGTGAAATGTTAATGACTCGCATTTTCATATGTGGGAAACTTAAAAAAATCCATATGTGAACTTTTGCGTCGGCATGACCATGTGTTGCTTTTTGACCACAAAGCGCGCACGGGTGGTGTGCTGTCTTTTTTCGGCGTTGAATAATCCCTCTTCTGACACTGTAATGATTTTCATCTGAAAAACAGGCTGTGGCGGTCGGCAGGTCCGATTTTATGGGGGAAGCAATGAGCGAAATGTTCCGTACTTTTTCCTCATGCCGCGGCGTGAATATCAACAATATGACGGTGCAGGATCATTGCATGATCCGATACGGCACCGCGTCATGGCTGTGATTGGAAAAAGTCCTCTATGCCAAATATCGTGAGGCGGGAAAAAAATCGTCTGGCTCGTCGGCCCTTGCTGGCAGGGTCTGCGTTTGTGTGGCTGCTGTCGGTCGGTTCTACGGCCGTGGCCGCGACGCAGGGAGGGGCGACCACCCCTTCCAGCACGACTGC
The DNA here is from genome assembly GCF_000964405.1 of Novacetimonas hansenii JCM 7643. Taxonomy (GTDB): domain Bacteria; phylum Pseudomonadota; class Alphaproteobacteria; order Acetobacterales; family Acetobacteraceae; genus Novacetimonas; species Novacetimonas hansenii. The sequence continues at coordinate 9,759 of NZ_BANE01000060.1, read as the reverse complement.
CCATCGTCTTCACCGGACGAATGCCCCGCAGGCTGCCAGTACGCATGCTGGCCGCGTGTCCCCTGCCCGTGCGCAGGCCACCGCACGCAGTACTGCCGTGCCGCATTCGGCGCCTGAAACCCTGCAGGTCAGTGTCGGTCGTGTGCATTCCCACGGTGCGGTTCAGGCCGTAACGCGTGAGCAGATGGATCATTTCGTTGAGGGCACAAGCCCCAACCAGATCCTTGCGCTGACCACGCCCGGCGTTAATTTCGCATCGGATGATGCTTTCGGTCTCGATACGGTGGCGAACACCCTGTATGTCCGTGGCTTCAACCAGACGCAGCTTGGTGAAACGCTTGACGGCATCCCGATGGGCGGTCAGGGATTCCATAACTGGAACGGCCTTAGTGTCGATCAGATGGAAATCCAGGAAGACGTCGCGGGCATGACCGTGTCGCAGGGTGCCGGCGCGCTCGATACGCCGTCTGCGCAGACCCTGGGCGGGGCGCTGACCTATACGACGTCCGATCCTTCGCTGAAGGCTGGTGGACGTGTCGGTCAGACCTTCGGCAGCTATAATGCATTCCGCACGTTCGGGCGCGTCGACAGTGGTGTCCTGAATTCGACGGGCACCCGGTTCTATGCGGCTTATGCGCGCACGGACCAGGATATGTGGAAAGGTTTTGGCGACCAGCAGGAACAGCAGGCTAATTTCAAGCTGGTCCAGCCGGTGGGTGATCGCGGCAAGATCACGGCGATTTTCGATTATTCGAACTTTGCCCAGTACAACTACATGGGGCTGACGAAGAACATATGGCAGAAGATGGGGCGCAACGCGACCTACCTGAAGCCCAACTATGCCCTGTCGAAGCAATATGCCGGTTACGCGCAGAATGGCGGCGTTCCCTCCAATCTTGAAGGGATACTGTCGAATGACGAAATTGGCGATTACGCCTATGACGGTACACAGACGCAGCGTAACTATCTGTCCGCCATTACAGGCGAATTCCAGATTTTCCCGAACGTAACGTCCAAGACCATTGCCTATGCGCATGTCTCCAGCGGCGATTACAGCGGCAGCAACCCATTCCTGGTCTCCCCGACCTCGGGTGTGCCGATGGCGCTGGAAACCGGGCATCCTGATGTGCAGCGTATCGGCTTCACACAGAATTTCTCGATCCATACGCATGGCAATGATATCCAGACCGGGATCTGGTATGAAAATGATGCCTTCAACTATCCCATGCGCATGTATGAGGATGGTGTGGATGCAGCCCACAATTCCAAGAGCGATTTCAAGGCATCGCAGGCGGCGACGTGGTATTCTGATTCCTTCAACACCAATACGTTCCAGTTCTATCTGCAGGACACCTATCATATCATTCCGGGTATGACGGTCAGTGCGGGCTTCAAATCCATGCTGCAGGATACGCATGGTGGCACGAAGCTTGATAATTCTGCCAAATATTCCAACTGGGGCACGTATTACAGCCATCCTGCCGATGGCAGCATGACGGCGGCCGATGCATTCCTGCCGCATTTCAATTTCGATTATCACTTCCAGCGTCATCATGAAGTGTATTTCGATATTGCCGAGAACATGCGCGCCTATGACTATGGTCAGCAGAGCAGCTCCGGCACCGTGTGGGGCGGTCTTGGTAGCGCGGCTAATTCGGCACAGAGCGTGTTCAATTCCAACAAGAATACATTGCGTCCGGAACGGACCTGGAATTACGTCGTGGGGTATCGCTATAACTCCAAGATGCTGACGGCAAGTGCTGATTTCTATCACACCGACTACTATAACCGTCTGGCGACAGTGACGTCGGGTTCGACCGGCAACACATATGGTGCCGTGGCGAACGTGGGTCGTGAAACGATGAACGGCGCGGATGTGATGGCGGCCATCCGTCCGGTTCATGGACTGGAGATTTCCAACAGCTTCAGCTGGAATAATGCAGTTTATGAAGGCAGCATTCCCGATGGCGGCAGCATGCTGAGCCTGAAGGGCAAGCATCAGGTCTATTACCCGAAGTTCATGTATAAGGCGAACCTGACCTATACGTGGCATCGGGCGATGTTCAACTTCAATGCGACCTATACCAGCCGTCGCGCCATGACCTATACGAACGACCAGTACATTCCGTCTTACTGGACGTCGAACCTGAATGGCAGCTACAACTTTGGCAAGGTCGGTTTTGCGCAGAATATCAAGACGACCTTTGGTATTACCAACCTGTTCAACAAGAACTACATTGGTGGTGTGTATGGCGCCGCGAGTGTGAGTGGCGACGACAACGCCAACCTGTACGTGGCTGCGCCGCGTATGTTCTTCGGTTCGGTTTCCGCACAGTTCTGATTGGCGGTTTCGATGTCAGGGCGCGATCCGGTAACGGGTCGCGCCTTTTTTATTGTGGAAAGGAGGCGGTATGAACATGATAATTTAATGAAAATATTTGTTTTTTAGTGTTTTTATTTTTAAATAATATTAAAATCAACAAGAGTAAATTTAAAAACAATAAAATTCCATGAATATTTCTTGTAATATTTAAAAATATATCCTTTGGGTGGATCTGTAGCCTTAAAATTTAAAAATATGGTTACACCAGCTTTGCATACATTTCTGAAAAATTGGTGATACGGATATGTTGTGCCCTGCCCCGTATCCTGATGCGGGGACCGTCATATTGTCACATCTGTGTTTTCTGATGTGAACTTCATGTTTCTTATACGCGTGGATATATTGTCGTGATTCCATTTTGAGGTCAAAATGGAGATGCTTACTCATGCTCTCGAAACGGGGAATACATAATGGCAGGTATGACAGGACGGGCAATGCGCGCCGGACTTTTGGGGGCCACGTTACTGGCGACCTGTGGTGCAGGCATTTCGCATGCCACCCCGGCCGCACAGGGGGCGGGCAGCGTGGTGAGTGACAATTTCGGACGGTGGGGATTTGACCTCGCCGGACGTGATACTTCAGCCCTGCCGGGAAACGATTTTTTTGAATATGCGGATGGTACGGCGGTACGCAATATCGTCATCCCACCTGACATGACATCATATGGCCCGTTCAATGCCCTGGCCGAACTGTCACGGACGCGCGTCAGGAGCATTCTGGAGGAACTGTCCGCCCATCCGGTCGAAGATCCCCAGACAATCGAGCAGAAGCTTGGCACTTTTTATGCCACGTTCCTTGACGAAAAAAATATAGAGAACCGTGGCATTCGTCCCCTGTCCGATGATCTTTCGAAAATTCGTGCACTGCGCACGATCACCGATTTTGCCACCCTGTCGGGAACTGCTCAGGATGGTTTCCAGTTCACTCCGTTTGCCCTGGGCATTCAGCCAGATGCCCGTACGCCCACGAAATATGCCCTGACACTGGATCAGGCAGGGCTGGGTATGCCGGATCGTGATTATTACCTGAAGCCCGAAATGCAGGCGAAAAAAGACGCCTATCAGGTATATATTGCACAGATGCTCGCCCTGATCCGCTGGCCTGACGCGCGTGGTGCCGCGGGCGCGATCGTAGCGCTTGAAACGGCTCTGGCACAGGCGCACTGGGCGCGTCAGGATATGCGTGATCCAGATCGGATTTATAATCCGATGTCGCTTGCCATGTTGCAGGAAAAAGCTCCCGGATTTGACTGGTCATCCTATCTGAAGGCGGCCCGCATTCCTGATGCCGTGGCCCAGTCGGGGCATATCATTGTGGGCGAACCGTCCGCCATCACGACAGAGGCGCAGATCCTTGCCCGGACAGACATGACGACGCTGCGTGCGTGGCTGGCGTTCCATCTTGTGGACAATGCGGCGCAGGTTCTGCCGCATAATTTTGTCAATGCATCGTTCAATTTTCATGGCAAGACCCTGTCAGGGCAGCCGCAACTGACCGCACGGTGGAAACGGGCGGGACATGCAACAGGCGAAGCCATGGGCATGGCGTTGGGCAAGGTCTATGTCAGCCGGTATTTCCCCGCCCCCTATCGTGACAAGATGGTGGGCCTGACGCAGGAACTGAAGGCGGCGTTTCGCATTCGCCTGAAACATAATGCGTGGATGGGCAAGGCGACGCGTAAGGCTGCCATCCGCAAGCTGGACAGTTCTGCGATCCAGATCGGCTATCCCAACAAATGGCGCGACTATACGGGGCTGGTTGTTCATGGCGGCGATGCATATGGCAATTCGGCGCGCGGTGTCGCGTTTGAATGGTCTTACTGGTTGGCCCACCTTGGGCAGCCTGTTGACCGTGACGAATGGGATATGACGCCACAGACCGTTAATGCCTATAATAATCCGGTTTTTAACGAGGTTGTCTTTCCCGCCGCCATTCTTCAGCCGCCATTTTTCAACCCTTCGGCGGATATGGCCATCAATTACGGGGCGATCGGTGGGGTGATCGGTCATGAAATGACCCATTCCTTTGACGATGAAGGTCGTAAATTCGACGAAAAGGGGCAGTTGCGCGATTGGTGGACCAAAAAAGACGAAGAACGCTTCAATCAACTTTCGGCGCGCTTTGGGGCGCAGTATGATGCGTTCGAGGTTCTGCCTGGCGTACACCTGAATGGTAAGTTGACGATGGGTGAAAACATAGCAGACCTTGGCGGCCTGACTCTGGCGCTTGATGCCTATCATGCCTCGTTGAAGGGAAAGAAAGCCCCGGTCATTGATGGCATGACCGGGGATCAGCGTGTTTTCCTGGGATGGGCGCAGGTCTGGCGTGAAAAGCTGCGTGATGACACGATCCGCCAGCGCGTGATTACCGATCCGCATTCTCCCCCGCGTGCCCGCGTCAATGTACCGATGCACAATATCGATGCATGGTACAAGGCCTGGAACGTACAGCCGGGACAGTCTCTGTATATTAGCCCAGAATCACGTGTAAAAATCTGGTGATTTTTTCAAATGGGACTATCAGGATTTCTGGTGCCGGCTTTGGTGGCCTTTGAAAAAATGTTCTGGACGGCATGATGCCCCGATATGGAAGTTTCCGGGAAACTGTTTTTAAAAAGTCATGCGGAATATGGCTTTCTTTAAATATAGTATGAAACAGGAACTTCTACTTTCATCGGAATGTTGCTTCAGGTCCGTTCGTCCACAAAGGGCCTGAAAGGCCAGGATTTCGTATCGGGATATGACCGGTACACTATGTTTGTATGGAGTATGCGTTTTGCGTTCTATCCTGTTTGCAGGCTTGTCAGGACTTGCTGTTTTTGTCGCGATGAATGCGAACGCGCGGGGGGCTGATGCGCCTGTGCCGCAGCCGCGTCCCCTGCCCGCGCCGATACCGGCGGCACGGGATGCGCACATGCCTGGGACCATTGCGCTAAAGGTCGATGGGACAGACCTTGCGCGTCATATCTATACCGTTCACGAAACGCTTCCTGTTGCGCCAGAACTGTCGGCCCACGGGGGGGATTTCATTGTCAGGTATCCGATGTGGGTACCGGGAGACCATGCGCCAACCGGTTCGATCACGCAGTTTGGCGGCCTGTCGGTGCGTGCCGGTAGCCAGAATATCGCATGGGTCCGTGATACGGTGGATATCAGTGCCTTTCATATCCCCATCCCTGCGGGCACAACCACGGTGACACTGGATTTTCAGATCCTGACCCCTGTATCCCCCGATGTGGGACGCGTGGTGATGACGCCCGACATGCTTAATGTGCAATGGAATGCCGTAACCCTCTATCCCGCAGGATATTTTACGCGTGGCATTACCGTATCGCCAACGCTGGTGTTGCCGCATGGGTGGCAGTATGGAACGGCGCTGCGTGCCCGTACGGGGGCTGTGTCGGGCGACAGTGTCACATTCCAGGATACTTCGTTTGACCGACTTGTGGATTCTCCGGTCTTTGCCGGGCGTTATTTCCGGCGTTTCGACCTGACGCCGCCACATGGCGTTCCGGTTTCACTTGATGTCGTAGCCGACCGGCCAGAAGAACTTGCGGCGACGGATGCGCAGGTTCAGGTGCATCGTAACCTGGTCGTACAGGCGAATGCAGTCTTTGGTTCCCATCATTATGAACATTATGATTTCCTGCTTGCCCTGACCGAAGAACTTGGCCGCATAGGTCTGGAACATCATCAGTCCAGCGAGAATAGTGGACCGCGCGGCTATTTCACAAAATGGGACAAGACCTTTCCCGTCCGTGACCTGCTTGCGCATGAATTCACCCATTCCTGGAATGGAAAATTCCGTCGGCCGGATGACCTGTGGGCTGCGGATTTCAATACTCCCCAACGCGGGGCCCTGCTGTGGATCTATGAAGGGCAGACACAATATTGGGGTTATGTCCTGGCCGCACGCAGTGGTTTGATGACACCGCAGCAGGTGCTGGATGCGATCGCGATGGTGGCCGCGACCTATGACGGGCGCGCGGGGCGTTTGTGGCGTCCCCTGGTGGATACGACCAACGATCCCGTCATCGCACGACGCACGCCCCTTTCCTGGCGTAGCTGGCAGCGGAGCGAGGATTACTATTCCGAAGGGCAGTTGTTGTGGTTGGAGGTGGATACGCTATTGCGTGACCTGTCGCACGGGCAGCATTCCTTGGATGATGTTGCGCGTCGGTTCTTTGGTGTTGATGATGGCAGCATCGTGACCCACCCCTATCGGCGTGAGGACATGATTGCCGCACTGAATGCAGTCCAGCCTTATGACTGGGCCAAATTTCTGCATGACCGTGTGGATGTTGTAACCCGCCATGCCCCGCTTGAAGGACTGGCACGGGGTGGGTATCGCCTGACTTATGCGACGGAACCCACCGCATACCAGTCCGCGCGCGAAGCCTTGTTGAAGATGCATGATTACAGCTTCTCCCTTGGCTTCTCCCTTAACCAGAAGGGAAAACTTCTGAATGTCGAATGGAACAGTCCCGCCTGGCAGGCTGGGCTGACGATGGACGAGGAAATCGTGGCTGTTAACGGCTTTGCCTTCGACGCGGATACCCTGTCCGATGCCATCACAGCGGCAACCGCGACCGGTGCCCCCCCCATTCGTCTGCTGGTTCGTGCCGGGGATCGTTATGCGACGGTTGACGTTCCCTATCACGCGGGGTTGCGTTACCCGCGTCTGGAACGGGTCGCCAATACGCCCGATATGCTCGCTGATATCCTTCGTCCCCGGGTAATTGCACCATGAAGGTGATGAACAGATGGCGGTTGATGGGCGGTGTGCTGATGCTTGCCGCCTGGCAGGGCTACGGTCGGGCCGATACGTTGCAATGTTTTGCCGAAAGTGCGGCGACACAGGGCTATACGCTTGGCATTGCACGTAATGCGATGCTGACCCCCGATGGTCGTGGGGTTATGTTCCTGCGCAGCGGCGCGCAGGATACGGCCCAGCAGCTATGGTATCGTGACATTGCTTCAGGACGCGATGTGGCATTGACGCATGTTGCGGTCGCGAACGAGCATCTTTCGGTTGAGGAAAAAGCCCGGCGGGAGCGGGCGCGCCTGACGATGACGGGTGTGACCGCTTTTGAAATGGCCGATGGTGGGACGATGGCCATTGCCAGCCAGGCGGGGCATCTGCTGCGGGTCAACCTGACCAATCAGGAGGTAACATCGTTGCCGGGGGATGACTGGGGTGCGCCACGCCTTTCCCCCGACGGACGTCATGTCGCGGTTATAAAGGATAATGATGTCCACGTCATCGCGCTTGAAACAGGCAAGGTGCATCGCGTCACCCGCGGGGGCACGGCGGACCTGACCCATGGCGTTGCGGAATTCGCGGCGGCCGAAGAACTGGATCGTCATGAAGGCATGTGGTGGTCGCCTGATAGCCGTTTCCTTGTCTATGAAGAAGCAGACCTGTCCGGTGTGGAAAAACACTACATCGCCGATCCGGAAAATCCGGCGACACCGCCGGTGGCCTTTCGTTATCCCAAGGCAGGCACGCCCAATGCAAAAGTACGTCTTGGCATCATAAGGCGTACTGGTGGCCATACACGCTGGATACGTTGGGATCAGGAGCGTTATCCGTATGTCGTGCGCGTGGTCTGGTCAAAGGAAACCGGGCATCTGTCGATGGTGGTGATGGACCGTGCGCAGGACGAGGAACATGTACTCGACGTCGATCCCCGCACGGGCCAGACAAAGGAACTGTTGTCCGAGCATGATGCTGCATGGGTGAATATCGCCCCTACGGCACGGACGACGGGCCTTCCCCTCCCCTATTGGATGCATGATGGGCAGCATTTTCTGTGGGCATCGGAACGTAGTGGTCGCTGGCAGTTGGAGATGCGGCACGCGGATGGGTCCATGGATCATGTTGTGACGCCATCGGCGTTGCCATTTGCTTCACTTGATGATGTGGATGCGACACGCCATACGATCACCTTTACCGCGACACCGGATCGCATGGGAACCGCAGTGTACCGTGCGGATCTTGCGACGGGGGCTGTCACGCCATTGGCGACGGCGGCTGGGTTGCATCAGGTGAATTTTACAGCCGGTCACCATGACGGCTTCATCGACCGTTTCAATGCGGCGGACGGCAGCCTGAGTGTGCTGCTGCGTGGGCGTGATGGGGAGGTTACAGGTGTATTGCCTGACGTCGCGCATCCCGCGCCTGTGTTCAACATGCAGTTCCTGACAATTGGCACGCGGGATTATGACGCCATGGTCATCCGGCCGGTTAATTTTCGCCATGGGCAGCGCCTGCCGGTTATCCTGTCGGTTTATGCCGGGCCGGGATATAAGGAAGTACTGCGCGCACCGCGCCTGCATGCGGAAAACCAGTGTCTTGCCAATCAGGGATTTATCGTTGTCAGCCTTGATGGGCGCGGGACGCCCGGTCGTGACCGTGACTGGGAACGGGCCATACATAATGACCTGATTGATGCCCCTCTTGACGATCAGGTTGCGGGTGTGACCGCCTTGGGCAAGGCATTTCCTGAAATGGATATGAAGCGTGTCGGGGTTTATGGCTGGTCGTTTGGCGGATATTTCACGGCCATGGCGGTCATGCGTCATCCCGAACTGTTCCATGCAGGCGTGGCGGGGGCACCACCTGTTGATTTTTCAGATTATGACACTGCCTATACCGAACGTTATCTTGGGCTGCCGGATCAGGATGTATCTGGATACCGTATCAGCAATGTGCTGACATACGCATCCGGCCTGTCACGTCCCCTGCTGCTGATACATGGGGTGACGGATGATAATGTCTATTTCATCAATACGCTGAAGCTGACACGGGCATTGGTGACTGCTGGGTGTCCCTATGACCTGATGCTGTTGCCGGGGACGCATATGCTATCTGATCCGACGCTGCGTTCGCATGTTGCGATCGCACGCATGCGGTATCTGAAAGACAATCTTGCCCCCCTGCATCCGATGTCAGGAAAGTAGGAGGTCTGTCCCGGCATGCCGGGACGATTTCTGAGGGGCAACTTATTTGTCAGGAATAAAAGTTTTTTGGCGTCGCTTTGTTTTTCAAAAGTGACGTCTTACAAAAGGTTTTGGGAAACGTTTATTTGAGTGGGTTATTCTATCTAAATTTCACATAATTCTCTGAGAGTCTGACCGAACATAAATTTATTTCAGTTACTTTAAGAGGTGCTGATATTCACAGTGAAAACCAGATAGGTTCTTTTGGTTTCTCAATCGCAGTTTATGGTCATGAGGTTGGAGACAATTTGCCCTCCAGCCTCATAAGATTTGATCCCAACGAAGTGTTGTTTTCTGCCAAAAACCACTCAAACCGCTTTTTGAGTCAGGCCCTAGAGCGCACTGCGAATAGCTTGAATCATAGGATTCCCAAAG
>NZ_BANE01000061.1 GCF_000964405.1 Novacetimonas hansenii JCM 7643 | reverse complement strand
GAGCATCTTCACCTGTTTGAATGCACGCATTCAAACAGGATCTGATCTAGGCGGCACCCATCGGGCAGGTTGTGTGGGCCGTCATATCCCACCCGTCGCGATCAGGTTATCCCCCTGATCGCACACAGATTCAGTGGATGGGCAGGGGGATATGGTTGACCGTCAGGACACCTGCATCCCAGTTGACGTCCCATGACGTGCCAGTCGCGGAACGATGCCCGAACAGCTTGGCCAGCACCAACGCTGCGCTGGCTTTTGTCTGTCCGCTCTCACGCAGGGTCGCGATGATATCATCAAGGTGCTGCACCGCAATATGACCTTCCCCGGCAGAGGCATCGGTATTGCCCGTCAGGGTTGCCTTGCCGTTGCCTGAAATCTGCATCGTGTCACGTACAGCCTTGATGGAGGTTAACTCCACCGGCACAGCGACACTTTCGCTCGGGTGTCCGACGATGGCTGCGGCAAGCGGCACGATCGAGGATGCCGGCATGGAAGCCGAGGCGAAGGCCTGCTGGGGCATGGTCGCCTCCAGCAGGTGGTTCTTGCTGCCATCAATGTTCACCCCCTGCGTCTCCAGCGTCATGACGGCAGGGGCATCGGGCGTGCGCCCGCCGGTCAGACGCAGATGGGCACGGCGAAAGGACAGGTGGGTCGCACCGGTGGACATGACCCCGTTATCCCATACCAGGTCATAACTCTTGCCCGACTGCACCCCGTCAAGGACAGGGGCGACAACCTGCAGGAAATAGGAATTCGGACAATGGTCGGAATGATGCCCCGTCAGGGTCGCCACCATTACCAGGGATGCCGCATCCTCCAGATCATGCAATTCGGATGCATCCATCCCGCTGCCACTTGCGGTGATATCGCCAGCGCGCAGTTCCTGATGGGCATTTTCCCCAGACAGGCGCAGGTCATACCCGCGGGAGACGATGCTGTCGGCCCCATGTGCCTGACTGCTGGTGGCGGTAGACACCGCACAGCCATCCGGCAGGGATGTCGCCCACGCGCCACCGGCAGCAGGGAAGGCGATCACCGGCGCACATGCGCCAAGGAGAAGCGATAAAAGAAGTTTCTTCATTGTGATGCGTAGACTGGCTTGGATACGTTAATTATGCAATCGGTGGCCGCACGTACAAAGCCAGATATCCCCCTGCAGTCAGAAGTTTCAAACCCCATGTTCCGCAAGATCGACACGTTCCTGCTTTGCCTGGTTGCCACGATCCTTATCGCAACCTTTTTTCCCTGCACAGGCAACGAAACAAAATTTTTCCAGATACTGGCCATTATCGTCATCGGGATCATGTTCTTCTTTCAGGGGGCGCGACTGTCGCGACGCGCCATTCTCGACGGTATGACGAACTGGCGCATCCATCTTGCGATCCTTGGTTGCACTTTCGCGGTCTTTCCCCTGCTGGGGGTGGGGTTCCACCGCGTATTCCCCTCATTCCTTGATGCGGATACGTGGACGGGGCTTCTGTTTCTGTGCTGTCTGCCTTCGACAGTACAATCGTCCATCGCCTTTACCTCCATCGGGCAGGGGAACGTGGCGGCGGCGATCTGTTCGGCCACCATGTCCAACATCCTGGGCATTTTCATCACCCCAGTGCTGACCGGGCTGGTCATGCACCAGTCGGCATCCTCTCCAGGGGGGATCACGTCCATCATGCTGCAACTCCTGCTTCCCTTCATGCTGGGGCAGATGGCGCAGCCATGGATCGGGGGATGGGTCCATCGTTACAAGAAGCTGATTTCCATCACGGACCGGACCTCAATCCTGATTGTCGTCTACACCGCCTTCAGCGAAGCTGTGGTGCAGGGGCTGTGGCACCGTGTGCCCGCCGCACAGATCGGGCGCATCATGGTGGCGGACAGCCTGATGCTGTTCACTGTGCTGGTGTTGACTACCATCGGGAGCCGCCTGCTCGGGTTCAGCCGCCGTGACGAGGTGGCGATCGTGTTCTGTGGTTCGAAAAAAACACTGGCTTCGGGGGTACCCATGGCCAATGTCCTGTTTGCTGGCCCCGTTGTGGGCATCATTGTCCTGCCCCTGATGATCTATCACCAGATCCAGCTTTTCGTCTGCGCGACCCTTGCCCGACACTATGCCCGTCGTGCCGCAGGCCATGACCCATCGAAACAGCCGCAACCCCGGGCAGGACAAAGGATCGAAGAGTAGGTATTTTTGCCACTCGCCGTTGCGACGCAGGAAGGCTATGACACGTGCGGTTTCATGGCGCGTGCCTGATCCGATTTATTGTTGCGCAAGAGGGTGGACGAACGAATCATGAGTGGACTGGACCCTGACAACTGGGACGCGCTGCGTCAGCTTGGTCACCGGATGCTGGACGACATGATCGATCGCCTCAGCCATCTGCGTGAACAACCGGTGTGGCAACCCATGCCCACCGACCTGCGTCAGGAACTGCGTACGGGCCTGCCAGATGCCCCGTCCTCGCCCGAAGACCTGTATGCACGCTTCCAGGAACTGGTCGTCCCATATTCGACCGGCAATGTGCACCCGGGTTTCATGGGGTGGGTCCATGGTGGCGGCACCGCGATCGGGATGCTGTCGGAACTGCTTGCCGGGGGGCTGAATGCGAATTGTGGTGGTCGCGATCATGCCCCGATTGAGGTGGAGCGCGAGGTCATTCGCTGGGCCGCGCAGATCTGCGGCTTTCCCACCGACTGTTCCGGCCTGCTGGTGACGGGTTCGTCCATGGCCAACATGATCGCGGTCATCACCGCCAGCCGCGCCGTGCCTGACGGCCTGGCAATGCGCAAAGCCGGGGTGGGCACGCGGAAACTGACGGGATATGCCGCCGCCAGCGCACATGGCTGCATTTCACGGGCATTCGACCTGACAGGGCTGGGGTCCGACGCCCTGCGGATCATCCCGGTGGATCACAATAATCGCATGATCCTGTCAGCACTGGAAGATGCCATCGCGCGTGACCGCGACGCCGGATACGAACCGTTCATGGTGATCGGCACCGCCGGAACGGTGGATACCGGTTCCATCGACGATCTGGACATGCTGGCTGATATCACGGCGCGTGAAAAACTGTGGTTTCATGTCGATGGGGCATTCGGGGCACTGGCGGCCCTGTCTGCGGATCTGCGCCCGATGCTGCGCGGGATGGAACGCGCGGACAGCATCGCGTTCGATTTCCATAAATGGGCACAGGTCCAGTACGATGCGGGCTGCATCCTGGTCCGCGATCCTACATTGCAGGCCGCGGCCTTCGCACAATCACGCAGCTACCTCGCGCGTGAGGACAGGGGGCTTGCGACGAATGGCCCATGGTTCTGCGACCTTGGCCCAGACCTGTCACGCGGTTTCCGGGCGCTGAAGGTCTGGATGACGCTGGGTACCTACGGCGCAGAGCGGATGGGCGAAATGGTGGCGGGATGCTGTGCCATCGCCCGCCACCTTGCCCGCCGGGTGGAGGAAAACCCGCGTACGGAACTGCTGGCTCCAGTCACGCTGAATATCGTATGTTTCCGTGTTCTTGCCCCGGTGGACGACCTTGACCACTTCAACGGGGAAATCGTCAAGGACCTGCATGAAAGCGGCGTCGCAGCCCCATCCACCACCCTGATCCAGGGGCGCAAGGCCGTGCGCGCGGCAATCGTCAACCACCGTACGGTGGAAGCGGATGTGGACCGGATGCTGGATAAGCTGCTTGAACTCGCAGATGCGCGGCTTGCCCTCGAACAGCAGGACTGACTAACGGCAAAGGCCCGCGGGTTCCGTCTTTGTCAGAATGACGGAACCCGTTGACGCACTGTTTTCAGAAAATGACACGACAGGGGATGGCGTCAGCGCCGTCCCCGTGCCTTTTCCTCGGTAAAGAGTTCAGAAAGTTTCTGCATCATCGTGCCTCCGAGTTCTTCGGCATCGGTAATGGTGACGGCACGGCGATAATACCGTGTCACGTCATGCCCGATACCAATGGCAAGCAGTTCGATGGCGCTGCGTGTCTCGATCTGCGCGATGACTTCGCGCAAGTGCGTCTCCAGATAGGAACCCGGGTTAACCGACAGGGTGCTGTCATCCACCGGCGCACCATCGGAAATTACCATCAGGATCTTGCGGCTTTCAGCACGGGCACGTAACCGACGCTGTGCCCATAGCAGTGCTTCGCCGTCGATATTTTCCTTCAGCAGCCCTTCGCGCAACATCAGGCCAAGATTCCTGCGCGCGCGCCGCCACGGCATGTCCGCAGCCTTGTACACTATATGCCGCAGGTCATTCAGCCGTCCCGGATTCGTGGGTTTTCCGTCTGTCACCCACTGTTCGCGACTGCGGCCACCTTTCCACGCACGGGTGGTAAAGCCAAGAACCTCCACCTTGACCGCGCACCGCTCAAGCGTGCGGGCCAGGATGTCACCACACATCGCCGCAACTGAAATGGGGCGGCCACGCATCGACCCTGAATTATCAATCAGCAGGGTTACGACGGTATCGCGGAAATCTGTATCGCGTTCATGCTTGTACGACAGAGAAAGCATGGGATTGACCACAACACGCGACAGGCGGCCTGCATCGAGGATACCTTCCTCAAGGTCGAATTCCCACGCCCGTGTCTGCTGCGCCATCAGGCGGCGTTGCAGGCGGTTCGCCAGCTTTGAAACCACGCCCTGCATGCTCAACAACTGCTGATCAAGGGTCTGGCGCAGACGGAACAGCTCTTCCGCATCACAGAGATCTTCCGCCCCGACTTCCTCGTCATAGGCAGTGGTATAGGCATGATAGCCCGGAATCCTGTCCTGATCCGGTTCGTCCCCTTCATCAGAAGGGCCGCCGGCTTCCTCCGAACCGGACGCGGCGCCGTTCTGCTCGCCGTTATCCTGCTCGTCCTCTCCCATGCCGGTGCCCTGCGACATCTGCATCTGAAGCCCGGGTGCTTCTTCTTCCGCCGGACTGTCCTGCTCCTGCGGGTTCGGCTCCTCCGGTGCGTCGGAGGCATCGCTTTCATCTGACTGGGCAGTGGCGCTTCCGTCCTCATCTTCCGCCTGCGGGTCGATTTCCTGTTCGATCAGGTCGCATGCCACCAGCAATTGCCGGGCGGCACGGGCAAAATCGACCTGACTGTCCTGCCGTGCGACCATTGCATCAAGCGCCTGCAACACCGCCGCGGGCAGTTCATCCTGCCAGCGCTGCATGGTCATTTGCATGGATGCGGGCACAGGCTGGCCCGTCATACGCGCCCGCGCCAGCAGGCCGAACGCCATCGCAGACGGCATCTCGCGCCCGCCACCGGCATCATCAAACCCGGCCTCCGCACATTCCTGCGCCAGACGGGCCTGCAGGTTGGCCGCCATGCCGGACATGTATCGGGCGCCGACACTTTCAACACGCGCCTGTTCCAGCGCGTCATAGATTTCCCGCGCCTCGCCCGCATCTGGCTGTGCTGCGGCATGGACGGCCTCGTTATGATGGCGCACACGCAATGCCGCCGCGTCTGCCGCCCCACGCAGGCGCGTCATATCGGCATCGGACATACCCACCGCTGGCTGCGGCAGGCGCACCTGGGCACCAACCACCGATACGCCAGGGGCGACAGGGCCGTTCAGGAACATCACCTCCGTCGCGGCATTACCGCCCACGGCACGAACGGCCCCGACCGTCGCGCGCTTGAAACGCTCGGCGCGCGCGGTCCGCTGGGCCGGGCGTTCATCCGGGCGAGGGGATGGGGTCTTTTCACGCATGCCGTATGCCTGCCTGCTCTATGATCGTTTCAAGCCGCCTTACCGCCCGTGGGGCGGCATGGGGTCGGCATTGAAACAACGCTGGTAATATTCGGCCACGGTCGGTCGTTCCGCCTCGTCGCACTTGTTCAGGAACGTCACACGGAACGCGAATGCCAGATCATTGAAAATACGATAATTCTCGGCCCAACTGATAACCGTGCGCGGCGACATGACGGTGGAGATATCCCCCGCGATGAACCCCGAACGCGTCAGGTCCGCCAGGGCAACCATCGTTTCAATCCGTTTGGCGTCCTGCGGATCTTTCTTCGGGTCGATCCCCATCTTTGCCATGACGATTGTGCTTTCCTGCGCATGGGGCAGGTAATTCAGCGTCGTGACAATGTTCCAGCGATCCATCTGCCCCTGGTTGATCTGCTGCGTGCCATGATACAGGCCCGTCGTATCGCCAAGGCCAACCGTATTGGCCGTGGCAAACAGGCGAAAGGCCGGATTGGGGCGGATAACACGGTTCTGGTCCAGCAGCGTCAGGTGGCCTTCGACCTCCAGCACGCGCTGGATAACGAACATGACATCCGGGCGTCCTGCATCATATTCATCAAAAACCAGCGCGCAGGGATGCTGAAGCCCCCATGGCAGCAGTCCTTCGCGGAATTCGGTAATCTGCTTGCCGTCCTTCAGGACGATCGCATCCTTGCCGATCAGGTCGATACGCGAAATATGGCTGTCGAGGTTAATGCGCACGCTTGGCCAGTTCAGGCGCGCGGCCACCTGCTCGATATGCGAGGATTTGCCCGTACCGTGATAGCCCTGGACCATCACGCGGCGGTTGTACGCAAACCCCGCAAGGATGGCCAGCGTGGTGTCATGGTCGAACTGATAGGTCGGGTCGATCTGGGGCACATGGTCGGTGCGTAGTGAAAATGCGGGCACTTCCATATCGCTGTCGATACCGAAAACCTCTCGCGCCGACACTTTGCGGTCGGGCACGGAAATGGCGGAAATGGGGGGCAGGGGGTCACCCTGCGCGTTGACATTTCCGGGCGTGAGCTCTTCGAGTGCATTCATTGATATTGTGTCCGTCATATTCTGGTGCCCCCGCCATCATACGCCGCGATCCGGCACAACAGGTAAAGTCATGCGTGGCAGTATAGGAAGGGGACGGGCGATCAGCCATCACTTAAAACCTAGGCCGAACGGGCGAGATCACTGTCCGGCATCGCAACAAGATGGGCACGTATCGCCGTATAGGCAACATTGATTCCCTTCAGCCGCTCTTCCGCCGCGCGATCCCCACCATTTGCGTCGGGATGATGCTGGCGGGCGAGCGCCTTGTAACGTGTCTTGAGTTCCTCCATGGACAAGGGCCAGCCAAGATCAAGCACGCTAAGCGGATATTTCAGCGCATCCGGGGCGGTATGGCGCGGATCACGTTCCTGCGCGCGGCGGGCACGGGCGCGCGAACCACCCTTCAGCAGGTCCAGCGGATCAAGGATTTCTTCCTCGTCAAAGGTGCGTGCACCATTGGCCTGCCCCAACCGCCATGATGGCCTGTTCCACGAAACGTCGGCACGGATATGCGCCTCGATCTGGCCGGGGGACATGCCTTTGTAATAATCCCAGCGCGCATTGTATTCGCGCACATGTTCCAGACAGAACCAGAAATACTGGTTCAGCGCATCGCGCGAACGTGGCGCGCGATAGCCAGCAGCCTCGGTGCATCCGGCCATGTCGCAGCAACGCTCCGGCGCATCCGGGTCGGGGTCAAAGGCCCTGGGACGTGTGTTCCTTCTCTTCATCATTGTCGTTATGTGCGTCCGTTCATGCTTCGTGCAAGAGCGAAGATGTGCGATGTGTTGGCCTATGGAGCAGAGGAAGCAGACAATGACAGACCGCACCGCGGGACGTGCCGCCCGAATCGAGACATGCCTTCGTGAACGCCTGGCCCCGGTGGAACTGCATGTCCACGATGACAGCGCGCGCCATGCCCACCATGTGGGGATGCGTGACAATGGCGTGCAGGCCGGGGAAAGTCATTATAATGTCCTGGTCATCAGCGATGCCTTCGCCAATATGGGCCGGGTGCAGCGGTCGCGCCTTGTTCATGACCTGCTTGCCGCGGAATTCGCAGGGGGGATGCATGCATTGTCCCTGACATTGCGCACACCGGCGGAACATGAACGGATGGTGACGCAATGAAACCTGCATTCCCATTCCATGTGCGCCGCCTGATGGCTGGCGGCCTGCTGATGCTGCTGGGCGCATGCCAGGCCGTACCGGACAGCGCGACCCTGAGCCAGAAGGACGAGATCACGCGTGTCGAGCATTACCTTAACGACACGCACGGGCTTGGCGCGCATTTTGTCCAGACATGGCCCGACGGGGGCAAGGGCGATGGCAAGCTGTATTATGATCCGGGCAGGCTGCGCCTGGATTACACCACACCTGCCGCGATGAAGCTGACGGCGGCGAACGGACATCTGGTGTTCATCGACCCGCGCCGCGATTCCGTGACACGCATGTCGCTTGGCCACCAGCCCCTTGGCCTGCTGCTGCAACAGCCCGTACATCTTGACGGGGCGATTGTCGTCACCGCCGTCCAGCACGGTACCAACAGCCTCCAGATATCCATGGCGCGTTCCGACAGCCCATCCCAGGGGCTGCTGACACTCGGTTTTTCGGATATCGCGGGTAAACTGAGCCTGATCGCCATCGAAATGACGGATGTCGAACGCCAGCATATCCGCCTTGACCTTGATGGCGCACATACAGGTCCTGCATGGCCTGACGATCTGTTTTCCCTCAACACCTCGAAGTAAGGGAAAACAAGCCCCCCGCCTGCAAAAGGCGTCCTGCCCCCCCCCTTTGGTAACGCATGAAAATGCGAAAGATGGGGCAGGCGTGACAGGCTGCCCATTTACACCTGGAGGCACTCTCCCTCCACCGGCACGCTCCCGAAACACTCCTCCCAGCCTTCACACAGCGCGCGATCCAGCTCGTCCATGGTGATGTCCAGACCCAGTCGACGCAGACTGGTCACACCATATTCGCGGATTCCGCATGGGACGATCCCTTCGAAGTCCGACAGGACGGGATCAACATTGATCGCGACTCCGTGCCAACTGACCCAGCGCGAGACTCGCACCCCGATGGCTGCGATTTTCTCCTCCTGCCCACTGTTCGGGTCCACCACCCAGACACCTACACGCCCCTCGCGCCGTTCACCGGTCACGCCAAAACGGTACAGGGTCCGAATCAGCCATTCCTCCAGCGCGTGGACATAGGCACGGACATCGCGCGCAGGCACCGCGCCATGCGGCTGCGTCAGGTCCAGCATGACATAGCACACACGCTGCCCCGGCCCGTGATAGGTCCACTGCCCGCCACGTCCCGCAGGCCATGTGGGATAGCCCGCCGGATTGAACAGATCCTCCGCCCGGGCCGACGTCCCCGCCGTATAGGTGGGGGGATGTTCCAACAGCCAGACCCGTTCCCCCATCTCCCCGGCCCGAATTGCACGGGCGTCGTGCTCCATCCGGGCCAGAGCATCGGGGTAGGGAACCTGTATGGATGCCTTTTCCCATAAAATCTTGTTTTCAGTCATTGCCCGTTCGTCTTCCATCGGTTATACGGCCTGCATTGCTTCGCTATCGCTTACCCGATACCGAAGATAATGTATGCGGCCATGGCGGAATGGTAGACGCGCAAGCTTGAGGTGCTTGTGGGGGAAACCCCGTGGAAGTTCGAGTCTTCTTGGCCGCACCATACATTTTTCCAGACATACCGAACGGTTTTCGACAGGGTGGTGGTGGTTTCTCCACCACCTGTTGGATCGTGCCATTTGAATGGCAATTACGGACGGCATCGCCACAAAATCGGCACAATCATACATCTTTATAACGCCTGCCCTTCGGACCAGCCGATCAACATGTCGGCACATCATGCCAGCATAGCAATTATGGCATATCAGGTCCGGTCAGATCCGGAAAACCGTGCTGAATGCATGACAAAGCATGTCAGTTCCCCCTGTGGATGCATTCCAGACTAAAATAGTTGATTTAGGTCATGTTGTTGCGCGACACTGCGCCCTAAAGATGCAGTCGACGCGACGTTCCCGTGGTCCAGATATTGCCGATTGTCCTGGAATTCAGGAGGGCAGGAAAAGGGAAGTCCGAGGTTATTTGTAAAATAAGGTGAATTTTGTGATCAAGCCCCTGAAAAAAGCTGTCCTTCCTGTTGCAGGAATGGGAACCCGTTTCTTGCCCGCAACGAAATCGGTTCCCAAGGAGATGCTGCCGGTTGTTGACAGGCCGCTGATCCAGTACGCAATTGACGAAGCCCGCGAAGCCGGGATCGAGGAATTCTGCCTGGTGTCCAGCCGTGGCAAGGATTCGCTGATTGATTATTTTGACATTGCATTTGAACTCGAAGCCACGCTGACGGCACGCAAGAAAACATCGGCGCTGAAGGCTCTCGAACCGACCCGCGTCACGCCGGGTTCGATGATTTCCGTCCGCCAGCAGGAACCGCTTGGCCTGGGCCATGCCATCTGGTGCGCCCGCAGCTTCATCGGCAACGACCCCTTTGCCATCCTGCTGCCCGATGACGTTGTGCAGAGCAAGACCTCCTGCCTGAAGCAGATGGTCGAGGTCTATAACCGCACTGGTGGCAACGTTCTGGCGGTGACTGAGGTTCCGCGTGAAAAGACCGATCAGTACGGTGTGCTTGATGTCGGTAAGGACGATGGCAAGCTTGTTGAGGTCAAGGGCCTGGTCGAGAAGCCCAAGCCCGAAGATGCACCGTCCAACCTGTCGGTGATCGGCCGCTATATCCTGACGGCCGACGTGCTGCCACATCTTGCCAAGCTTGAAAAGGGCGCCGGCGGTGAAGTGCAGTTGACCGATGCGATGGCCAAGATGATCGGCCACGTGCCGTTCCATGGCTTCCGTTACGAAGGGCGCCGCTTTGACTGTGGCAACAAGATCGGCTTCCTCGAAGCGCAGATCGCCTTCTCGCTGGAGCGTGAAGACCTGGCGGGTGAGGTGCGTGAGTTCCTCAAGACCTATCAGGCAAAATAAGGCCGGTGTCCTTTCGCCATCGCTTCGACCCGACAAGCCTGCGTGAATATGATATCCGCGGGATTGTCGGGAAGACCCTGACGGCACAGGATGCCTATGCCATCGGTCGTGCCTTTGGCAGCATAATCGCCCGCAGGGGCGGTACGAATGTTGTGATCGGTTATGACGGGCGCCTTTCCTCACCAGCACTTGAATCCGCGCTGGTGAGGGGGGCCATGGCGTCCGGCATGGCTGTAACCCGTGTGGGATGCGGCCCCACACCGCTTCTTTATTTTGCATCGGTGACACTTGGGGCCGATGGCGCGGTTATGGTGACAGGCAGCCATAATCCGCCGGACCATAATGGTTTCAAGATGATGCTGGATAGCAGGCCATTCTTTGGCAGGCAGATCCGCGATCTTGGCAACCTCTGCGCCACCGGCGATATGGTGCCTGAAACGACCGGAAGCGTCCGTGACATGGACCTGACCGATGCGTATGTCCAACGTCTGCTTGATGATTGGGATGGCGGGGCACGCGCGCTGCATGTGGTGTGGGATAATGGGCACAGTGCCGCAGGCAGGGTGCTGGCGCGCCTCGTCCAGGGATTGCCAGGGCGGCATACCATCCTGAACGGCGAAATTGACGGGCATTTTCCCGTTCATCATCCTGACCCAACCATCCCGGAAAACCTTGAACACCTGATCGGCACCGTGCGGGCAGAGCATGCCGATATCGGCATTGCCTTTGATGGAGATGCTGATCGTATCGGGGTTGTTGACAATACCGGACGCATCATATGGGCGGACCAGCTTCTGGTCATACTGGCGCGTGACATACTATGTCATCATGCGGGCGCAACAGTCATTGCGGACGTCAAGGCAAGTCAGGTTCTGTTTGACGCGGTGAAAGGGGCAGGGGGCAATCCAGTGATGTGGGGGGCTGGTCACTCCCTGATAAAATCCAAGATGGCGGAAACCGGCGCCCTTCTGGCGGGAGAAATGTCAGGGCACATCTTCTTTGCCGATAAATGGTACGGTTTTGACGATGCGCTATATGCGGCCGTCCGGCTGTTGGGTATCGTCGCGCGTCTGCCAGGCCCACTGTCGGATATATGGCAGGCACTGCCGGTTATGATCAATACACCCGAATTGCGCTTTGCATGTTCTGACACACGCAAATTCGCTGTCATCCAAGATGTGGCCGAGCGCCTGCGCGCAGCAGGGGCGACGGTCTCCCTGATTGACGGGGTCCGTGTCAGCACTCCTGATGGATGGTGGCTGCTGCGTGCCTCCAACACACAGGCCATGCTGGTGGCACGGGCAGAAAGCATGACCGAAGCAGGACTGGCACGATTAAAGGCCGAATTGACAACGCAACTGCAGCAGTCAGGGATCAAAGCGCCCGACTTTTCCGCCCATGATCCCCATCATGGGTGCAATGGGTGAAAAGTCATTTAACGTCCTGAAAACAAAATATTTTTTGTATATATCTATTTCCAGTCACAGACGGTGGGTTTTGAAACAGGAGATTATTTCCAAACCATTCCTTCACTGACCATACGTGGATGACCCGGAATGATCGCGGGCCGTTTTTCATTGAACCTGACGCCAACAGGTTTAAAAGGCCCAAATCAGTCCTATATGATATCAGGCATTACTCCCGGGTTTATGGCTTCATGACGGCATCACTGCCCTTTCACTCATTTTTGATCCCTGGCCAGCATGTGGCCCATCCAGAACATCCCGAATGGGGAATGGGACAAGTGCAATCCGCCACGGGACGACGGGTTGTGGTAATGTTCCCCCATGCGGGGAAGGTTGCCATCGATGCAATGGTCATACAGTTGACGGTGGTGGACTGATTGGAACGCCTGATGACGCGCCCATTCCTTGATTCCTTTGGCCGGGCGGTGACGTATCTGCGGGTATCGGTCACGGATCGCTGCGACATGCGATGCCTGTATTGCATGGCCGAGGACATGACGTTCCTCCCCAAACCCGAAATCCTGTCTTATGAAGAACTTGAACGGATCTGTGCCGCGTTCATTCATAATGGGGTGCGGCGCATCCGTGTCACGGGCGGCGAACCACTTGTCCGGCGCGATGTCATGTCATTCTTTTCCGCCATGGGGGAATGGCTGCGTCGCCCTGTGGATGAACCCCGCCTGGACGAACTGACACTCACGACCAATGGTTCCCGCCTGGGTGAATTCGCAATTCCCCTTCATGCGGCAGGGGTAAGACGCGTGAATATCAGCATGGATTCCCTTGACCCCACGCGCTTTGCGACCATCACCCGACGGGGAAACCTGCGCAAAACGCTCGACGGCGTCCGGGCGGCAAAGGAAGCGGGCCTGAAAATCCGTATCAATGCCGTCGCCATGGCTGGCCTGAATGATGACGAATTCGACGATATGATCGCATGGTGCGGCCAGATCGGCGCGGACCTTTGCCTGATCGAGACCATGCCCATGGGCGAGACAGGGGACGACCGACAAAATCGCTATATCCCGCTGGACCGGGTACGGGCGGACCTTGCCCTTCGATGGACGCTGGAACCCCTGACCCATCGCACTGGCGGGCCTGCGCGCTATATGCGTGTGGCCGAAACAGGGCAGAAAATCGCCTTCATTACCCCGATGAGCCATAATTTCTGCGAAAGCTGCAATCGGGTGCGCCTGTCATGCACGGGACAGTTGTACTCATGCCTTGGCCACGAAGGCGCAAGCGACCTGCGTGGGCCACTGCGTGCCGGAATGGATGACGCCGGTATCCTGCGCCTGGTCCAGTCAGCCATAGGACGCAAGCCCAAGGGGCATGATTTCATGCTGGACCGGGCCGCCGACGACCCTGCCCGCATTTCGCGCCATATGAGTGTTACCGGCGGATAACCCCCGGAATTACAGGAATTCCCACCAGCTTTCCCCTGCAATAACATGGCAGGCCATGTGCCCGCTTTTTGTTTTCCAATAAGTAATTTCAACCTGCTGTCGGCGTGTCCACGCCACCATGTGCGGTACCGTCTTCGTCACCAAGGGCATCTTCAAGCGATGTCGTAAACTGCCCCGGTTTCAAGGCACGCGGCTGTGTCACGGCAGGTGCCCAACCCGTCATGATCGCGACATGCAGCGGCATGGCCACATTTCCCTGTTCATCACGCGGCAACCCGGCCAATGCTGCGGGGAAAAGTGCGACAGGCGGGCTGGCACGATGCCGTTCAACCAACGCATTGGTTTCCCCTGCATCACGCAGATCACGCAGCAACATCATCGGCGAGCGATAAGCCAGTTCAATGACATCCGAATCGGCGACAGGCAATGCGAATCCAGCCCGCTGCAACAGGGCCGCACAATCGCGCAGTCCCGGGAACGGTGAAATCCGCACCGACGCCCCACCCAGCAGGTCATGTTCCGCTACAATCAGTGCCTGACGCAATTCCGCCAGTGTGGGCAGGATCGGCATACATGCCAGAAACAGTCCGTCAGGACGCAGGATATTGCGTATCTGCACCAGCGTGCCAGGCAGGTCATTAACCCAATGTAGCGACAGATTGGCGATGACGAGATCGAAGGTCCCCGCCCCGAAGGGAAGCCATTCCTCGTCCATACAGACGCATGGACCGGGTTCACGCGCGCACAGGGCAGGGGAGAGATCCGTGGCCACGACCTCGATTCCACGCGCCCTCAACATGGGGGCACTTACCCCACGGCCCCCAATATCCAGCGCATGGGAAAACCGGTGCGTCGTATCATCAAGCCGGTCCAAAAGCCGATCTGCGGCCGCCTGTATGATGGGCTGTACCCGCTGCAACGAGTTGCGCGCACGATCCCGATGCAGGCGCACGGCATGACGGTCAAAAATTATCGGCGTCTCCATGACAGTGATGTGCGCCATCCGCTACCATCTGCCAAGGACACCATCACGTGAATGCGCCATGCTGATGTCGATATCTTTTCGCCTGTTTTCGCCATACCTGCACAAGGTCGCCGGTCAGGTTCTGGATCTACTCCTGCCGCCGCACTGCCTGTCATGCGGGGAAGAGGTGGAGCAGGCCGGCCATGTCTGCGCGGCATGTTTTACACATCTGAACCTGATTTCCGCCCCGGCATGCCGCAAATGCGGCACTCCCTTTACATCCGAAGCCGCAGCCGGCGATGACCTGACCTGCCAGAACTGCCTTGATGCCCCGCCTCCATGGGACTCGGGAAGGGCGGCATTGGTATATGACGACTGGTCGCGCCGTCTTGTCCTTGGCCTCAAATATGGTGATCGAACGGAAAATGCGGCCTTTCTGGCACGCTACATGCATCTGTCCGCACGCGACCTGCTGATCCGCGACGCCATACTGGTCCCGGTGCCCCTGCACCGACGACGGTTATTTGCCCGTCGCTATAACCAATCCGCGCTGCTGGCG
Organism: Novacetimonas hansenii JCM 7643; assembly: GCF_000964405.1. Classification (GTDB taxonomy): domain Bacteria; phylum Pseudomonadota; class Alphaproteobacteria; order Acetobacterales; family Acetobacteraceae; genus Novacetimonas; species Novacetimonas hansenii. The sequence continues at coordinate 62,836 of NZ_BANE01000061.1, read as the reverse complement.
GGGGAACTCGCCCGGATGGGCGGCATGACGCACTGGCCCGATGCGCTGATGCGCACATGCCATACACGTCCACTCGGCCATCTTGCCCTGCCACAGCGCCGCGCGGTCCTGCATGGCGCAATTACGGTACGTTCCCACCGAATGGCGGCCCTGCGGGGAAGGCATGTCATCCTTGTCGATGACGTCATGACCACCGGCAGCACGCTTGCGGCATGCACCGTGGCATTGCGCGATCATGGGGCCGCACGTGTCGATGTCCTGTCCGCCACGCGTGTCTGCGTGACTGCGGATCGGCGACACCCGGCATCATATCCGTAACGGATACGGTTTCATTACCCACCAGCCACACGGACATGGCATTATGGGATAAAATTATCGTAGAGACGACATTGATCCAGCAGATGAAAGTTCCTCATGCCTAAAGTCGAGATCTATACCCAGCCCGGTTGCCCTTATTGCGTACGCGCCGTCAGGCTGCTGCAGTCAAAAGGGGTTACGTTCGAAGAAATTACCGCCCTGCACGGCACCGAAGCCCGCAGTACGGCGATCAGCCGTTCGGGCGGGCATATGACGATGCCCCAGCTTTTCGTGGATGGAAAATTCATCGGGGGCTGTGATGACATGATGGCGCTGGAGCGTGGGGGCAAACTCGACGCGCTGCTTGGCGTAGGCTGAACGGACGGGCGTGGGACAGGGGGCAGCCACATGATTCTCTACCGCCTGCGATGCGAAGGGGAGCATGAATTCGAGGGGTGGTTCCCCAACAGCGCCAGCTTTGAACGCCAGGCGGAAAAAGGATTGCTGTCATGTCCGTACTGTGGAGGACATGACATCACCCGCGCCCTGATGGCGCCCGCAATCCGCCGTGGCTCCGGGGACGCTCCCGTCATGCCCGACACGCCTGACGCGCCCCCGGCGCAGCCCCCCGATACGGTCGCTTTACCCGATGCGGCGATGGCACTGTTGCAAAAAATGCGCGATGTCATCGAAGGACATTGCGTGAATGCTGGGGAACAGTTTGCGGCAGAAGCCCTGAAAATGCATCGTGGTGAAAAGGAAGCCACGGCAATATACGGCAGCGTCACCGAAGATGAACGCGAAATGCTGGATGACGAAGGGGTCGAGGTGCTGACCATCCCCTGGGTCAGGCCCGCCGATAGCTGAACTGAGACTACGCTCGCTTCGTATCCACCGCATGTTACGCAGCGCACGACCAAGGAGAGGGTATCCATGCGCCGAACGACAGGAATGACCGGACGGATCGGTCAGGGACCGGAAACGGGCCGGGTCCGACCTCATCGCACGCCGGGTATCCTCACGCGGGTGCTGCTGGCCCTTGTTGCCGGTGTGGGCATGGGTGGTGCCCGTTCGCCCGCACACGCCACACCGGCGGCGACACCCTCCATCATCGGGGAATGGGAAACCAAGGATCATGACGGCGTCTTTCGCGTCATGCAGTGCGGCACGGAAATCTGCGGCGACCTTGTCGGGTTGAGCTATACCAAGGACGTTCCCAAGGACCATAACGGACATTCGGAATGTGGCCTGCGGATGCTGACGGGCTTTACGCCCGATCAGGGGGAGGCCGGCCACTGGAATGGCCATATCCTTGATCCCGACAGTGGCCACGTCTATCACGCCAAGATCTGGATTGCGCCTTCGGGGGCGCTGAAACTCCGGGGGTTCGTGGGGGTTCCTCTGTTTGGGGAAACGGAAACATGGACCCCCTTCACCGGCAAGATCGGGCCGGAATGCCGCCTGCCATAGGCATGCAACCATTTTTGAAAATCTGAAATTGGGGTAACTGAAATTCGATGAAGTCCAATCTTACCCGGCGCGCCGTTATTGCGGGGCTGGCGATGGCAGGGGTGCCGGTCGCATCGCGCCCGTCACTTGCAGAACTGCCTCAGCGCTCACGGACCATCTGCTATATCGGTGGTTATACGCAGCACGGGCCACCGGGCGGCAGTGGCAACGGGGAGGGGATTTCAGTCTTCGAGATGAATCCCGACAATGGCAGCCTGTCGGCGTTGATGACATATGTCGATATCGCCAGCCCGTCCTTCATCGTCATTTCACAGGATTCGCGCTTTCTTTACGCCCTGAGTGAAATCGAGGATTTCAACGCCAATCACGAAGGATGCGTTACGGCATTTTCCGTCAATCGCAAAAGTGGCGAACTGACCAAGATCAATGTCATGCGTTCAGGAGGGGCCATTCCCGCCCATCTGAGCATCCATCATTCAGGCAAATATGTAATGGTTGCCAATTATATGGGCGGCAGTGTCGGCATCCTGCCCATTCGGCCCGACGGCAGCCTTGGCGACCCGACCGATGTGGTCAGGAACACCGGCCCGCGCATGCCCGATCGCGCCAGTGACAACCCGCCCGGGAATTTTGCCGTCAGCGACCATTCCGGCTCCCATGTCCATATGGTCGCATCCGACCCCAGCGGGCGCTTTGTCCTGGCCTGTGACGCGGGGCTGGACCGGGTCTATGTCTGGACGCTGGACCTGCACACGGGACGGTTGGTACCGGTCGCAAAGGCGCCGTTCATCAACATGACCCCCGGGTCCGCCCCACGCCACTTCGCCTTCAACGCGAAGGGAAACATGATCTATATCCTTGGCGAGCAGGATTCGAAGGTAGTGGCCGCCACCTTTAATGCCGAGACGGGCGAGATCGTCCCACAGCAGACCGTAAGCACCGTCACCCCGCATTTCCGCGGCAGCAGCCTTGCTGCGGGCATCCTTCTTTCACCTAGCGGGCGTTACCTGTACGTTTCCAACCGGCTTGGCGATTCATTGGCCAGTTTCCATGTCAATGACGATGGCACGCTCAACCTGGTCGATGAAATCTGGATGCATGCAGACTATGGCCGTTCGATGATGTTCGACCCCAGCGGATCGTTCCTGTTCTGCGCCAACCAGCGCAGCGATTCCGTCACATCATTTCGCGTCAACGGTGCAACGGGCGAATTGCAGTTCACATGGAACTTCACACCCGTTGGCAGCCCGACCACCTTTGCCTTTATGAACACGATCTGAGAATTTTTTTAAAACAGGCGACCGGCATTCCTGGATGCCGCTTTTTCGAATAAGCGGCATCTTCTGGAGCTTTCTGGAAACAGTTTCACCAAGAATTCAGTCCCGGCCCTGATCGTTTTCCCATCAGTCGCGCACGAGGCAGGCAATATAATTGACCCCGAGGTCACGGCTTTCACGCCATCCCCCCAGCGCGGGCACCATCCCGGCGATATCGGCGATTCGCAGCCCTGCCCGCACGGCCTGCTGCCCCAGTTCGGCAGGTGTTATGAATTTGCGCCATTCATGCGTGCCGACCGGCAACAGGCGCAGCACATATTCGGCCCCAATCTTTGCCATTGCCAGCGAACGTAGCGTCCGGTTCATGGTGGACACGACAAGTACACCCCCCGGCCGTAACATGGTGGCAAGCATCCCCAGGAACGCGGCGGGATCTGTGACATGTTCGATCACTTCCAGCGCTGAAATCGCATCGAACTGCGCGCCTTCGGCACATAACTCTTCCGCGCTGCCACAGCGATAGGCAAGGGGCCCGCTGCCTGCGGGTAACGGATGGTGACGCAGGTGCTGGCGTCCCGCCGTAATGGCTGCGCTGGAGGCATCAAGCCCTGTAACGTCGAATCCCGCCCGTGCGAACGCCTCGCTTGCCAGACCCGCGCCACAGCCGATATCCAGCAGCGTGCGCCGCGTCCCGCGATCATCGGCGGGGGCGGGAAGGCGGGCCAGTGACCACGATATCCGCAGGTCATTCATCGCATGCAGCGGACGCATCGGTCCCGCCGGGTCCCACCATCTTTCGGCCAGTTCACTGAAACGGGCGATTTCCGAAGGGGAGACCGAACCCGGCCCCTGGGCTGACGAATCGTGAAGCTGCATGGGTGCAACGCCTTTCATATGGCTGTCTCGCGCTGGACGCAGAGGCGGGGGGGATGTATGTGACGCGCCTTGTACATAACCGCAATGCCCCGGACCACCCACCTGTGATAATGGCCCGGACAGCACGAATCCTGACCCACAGCGGAGAGCTTGTTCCAATGTCCACTACCGTACCGCGGATCGTTATGAAATTCGGTGGCACATCCGTGGCCAATCTGGAGCGGATTCGCGCTGTTGCCGAAAAGGTCCGCAAACAGGTCGATGCCGGATGCGAGGTCGCGGTTGTCGTCTCTGCGATGTCGGGCGTTACCAACCGGCTTGTCGGTTACTGCCAGGACCTGTCCACCCTTCATGACCCGCGAGAATATGATTCCGTCGTTGCCACAGGCGAACAGGTAACAAGTGGCCTGCTGGCGATCGCGCTTCAGGCGCTGGGGATCAATGCGCGTTCATGGCTGGGGTGGCAGATCCCCGTGCGTACGGATGACGCCCATGGCAAGGCCCGTATCGAGGGTATCGACGGACAGGCCCTGATCGCCTCAATGCAGGCGGGACAGGTTCCGGTGATCGCAGGCTTTCAGGGCGTGACCGCCGACAACCGCATCACCACGCTGGGCCGGGGCGGGTCAGACACCTCTGCCGTGGCGCTGGCGGCGGCGCTGCACGCCGACCGGTGCGATATCTATACCGATGTGGACGGAATTTATACAACCGACCCCAGGATCGTTGCCAAAGCACGCAAGCTCGATAAAATCACCTATGAAGAGATGCTGGAACTGGCGTCCGTCGGGGCCAAGGTCCTGCAGACCCGCAGCGTCGAACTTGCAATGAAAAAACGGGTGCGCGTACAGGTCCTGTCCAGCTTTACGGACGGCCCCGCACCTTCGGAAGGGCATCTGCCCGGTTCAATAGTCGTGGATGAGGACGAAATCGTGGAAAAGGAACTGGTGGCAGGGATTGCCTATTCCCGTGACGAGGCAAAAATTTCCGTGCGCCGGGTTCCTGACCGGCCGGGAATCGCCGCCGCCGTGTTTGGTCCCCTGACTGCGGCGAATGTAAACGTGGACATGATCGTGCAAAGCACCGGCGACGACGGCATGACCAACATTACCTTTACCGTGGGCAAGACCGATTTCGCACAGGCCATCAAGGCGCTGGAAGACGCACGCGACGTCATCCATTACGGCGAACTTGCCACCGATGACGACGTGGTGAAAATCAGCGTGGTGGGCGTGGGCATGCGTTCACATACCGGCGTCGCCAACACGATGTTCCGCACCCTCTCTGAACGCAACATCAACGTTCAGGTCATCTCGACCAGTGAAATCAAGGTATCGGTCCTGATCGCCGCCGAATATACCGAACTTGCGGTCCGCGCCCTCCACGCCGCCTATGGACTTGATGCAGCCTGACATGAACCAGACCAGCCCTTCCTCCACCACTCCCACGGATCCCCGCCGGGTTGCGGCGCGTGCACGCCTTGACCGGCTCTGGTCGGCGGGCACCAGCTTCCTTGGCAGCGAGGTCGCCCTCCTTGGCGGGGCAATGTCGTGGATCAGCGAACGCCACCTCGTCTCCGCAATTTCCAATGCGGGTGGCTTTGGCGTGCTGGCCTGCGGGGCCATGGAACCCGACCGTCTGGCAGAGGAAATCGCAGCCACACAGGCCCGCACCACCCGTCCGTTCGGCGTCAACCTGATTACCATGCACCCGCGTCTCAATGACCTTGTGCAGGTCTGCCTTGATGCGGGTGTCGGCCATGTCGTGCTGGCTGGGGGCATCCCGTCCGGTCCCGTGATCCGCGCGATCAAGGACGGCGGGGCAAAGGTCATCGCCTTCGCCCCCGCTTTCGTCCTGGCCAAGCGCCTGATGCGCATGGGTGTGGATGCGCTGGTGATCGAAGGCTCCGAAGCGGGCGGGCATATCGGCCCCGTATCGCTGACGGTACTCGCGCAGGAGGTCCTGCCCTTCGTCCATGACATTCCCGTCTTCGTGGCGGGTGGCCTGGGCCGGGGCGATGCGATTGTCTCCTATCTGGAGCAGGGGGCCGCAGGCGCGCAGCTTGGCACGCGCTTTGCCGCCTCCACCGACAGCATCGCGCATGAACGCTTCAAAAAGGCATTCATCCGCGCCAGCGCACGCGATGCTGTGACTTCGGTACAACTCGACGAACGCTTTCCCGTCATCCCCGTACGTGGCCTGCAGAACGAAGGAAGCCGCCGTTTCCTGAGCCATCAGGCAGAAACGCTGCGACGGTTCCAGTCGGGGGAACTGACGAAGGAACAGGCCCAACTGGATATTGAACATTTCTGGGCCGGTTCACTACGTCGCGCCGTGATCGACGGGGATGTCGAAAACGGTTCGGTCATGGCGGGACAGTCCGTCGGCATGATCACCAGCGAACAGTCGGTGCGCGACATTATCGCCGAACTGGTGGAACAGGCGCTTGATGCCCTGATCCGGCAGGAAGACAGGATGCGCCGCGAATGAGCGAGGGCACACGCATGTTCCGCCAGAAAAATACGAACACCGGCGACGCGGCCACCCCACCCACAGGCGGGGACCTTCCCCATAGTGTTGGTCAGGAACTGCGCGCGCGCCGGGAACAGTTGGGCTGGAGCCTGCCGGACGTCGCATCATGGCTGCGTATCCGCCTGCCATATCTGGAGGCGCTTGAGGAAGGCCGCGCACAGGCGCTTCCCGGCAGTGCCTATGCCATCGGCTTCCTGCGCACCTATTCCAAGGCACTCGGCCTTGCGCCAGAACCGTTGATCCAGCGTTTCAAGATGGAAACACGCGGGTCGTTCGATCGCAAACCCGACCTTTCATTTCCTGTTCCGCTACCGGAAAAAAGCCTGCCGCTTGGCGTGATCCTGCTGGGTGGGATCGTTATCCTGGTGGGTGCCTATATAGGGTGGTACCGCATGACCGGGGCGTCGGAACATCCCGTCATCACCACGCATACCGACCTGCCGGGCATTTCCACACCAGGCACGGCATCGCCACAAATCGCATCCGTCCTGCCCGCACCGGGGGAACTGCCGCCCAACCCGCCACAGCCCCTGCCACAGCAGGAACAGAACAGTATCACGGCGCTGGCCCCATCCGGACCGCCCGAAGACACCAGCCCTGCCAAAGCGCCTTCCGGCCCGGTGGAAAAGATGGGAGAGGACAAGAACGCCCTTGCCAACACCCATCCTGACGCCGACCATCCCGCTGGTACGGATCCGGCAGGCCCCGCGGCGACAGTGGCGACGGACCAGATCACCCTGAACGCCTCCGCCCCGACATGGGTGCAGGTGCGCCAGCAGGGCGGTGGGGTCATCTATGACCATACACTGGGCAGCGGGGAGACATGGCAGGTGCCTGTGGACAAGCACGATCTTGTCCTGACCGTGGGCAATGCCGGTGGCCTTACACTCAGCGCGAATGGCGTGGTATCACCGCCGTTGGGACGGAACGGAGAGGTCCGGCGCAATATCATATTGAGTGCGCAGGCCATCAGCAGTGGCACCATCACACAGGCCCCCCCGACAACATCACGTGCGCCAATGCCGCCGCCCGCGGCGCGTCCGACGGGCACGATATCCGCCCCAATGCCGCCTTTGCCGCCAGTCGGCCCCTCGGATGGAGGGAATAATACGCTTCCCCCACTCCCACAAACCGACAAAGCGGAGTAATATGGTCGGCAACGACACGTTGTGAAGACAGCATGCGTATCCGTCACAGGATCTGAAAACAGGACTTCATCGCACCCCGTCATGCCATAGCATGACTGGGCGGCATGAACTCCCCGCCTCGTATGGAGGGCAGACAATGAGCAGCTATCGTCCTTATCAGCATATCGAACGCCGCAAATCGCGGCAGATCCACGTGGGCAAGGTTCCGGTGGGCGGGGATGCACCGATTTCGGTGCAGACCATGACCAACACCCTGACCACCGACGCGGAAGCCACGATCGCACAGATCCGCCGCGCGGAACTTGCCGGGGTGGATATCGTGCGCGTCTCATGCCCTGACGAAGAAAGCACGGCCGCACTGGCTGAAATCGTACGCGAAGTGAATGTCCCCATCGTCGCGGACATCCACTTCCACTACAAGCGCGCGATTGAGGCCGCCAAGGCTGGCGCGGCGTGCCTGCGCATCAATCCGGGCAATATCGGCAATGCCGCGCGCGTGCGCGACGTGATCAATGCGGCCAAAGACTATAACTGCTCCATCCGCATCGGCGTGAACGCCGGGTCGCTGGAAAAGCATCTGCTGGAAAAATACGGGGAGCCAAACCCCGACGCGCTGGTCGAAAGCGCGTTGGAACATGCCAAGATCCTTGAAGATCATGACTTCCATGAATTCAAGATCAGTGTGAAGGCCTCGGACGTCTTCCTTGCCGTCGCAGCCTATCAGCAACTGGCCGATGTCTGTGACCATCCGCTGCATATCGGCATTACCGAGGCAGGCAGCAAACGCGCGGGCACCGTGAAGTCGTCCATCGGCCTGGGTAACCTGCTGTGGGCGGGCGTGGGCGATACGATGCGCGTTTCACTGTCGGCCGAGCCGGAAGAAGAGGTGCTGGTCGGATGGGATATCCTTAAATCCCTTGGCCTGCGTCATCGTGGCGTGAAAATCATTTCCTGCCCGTCATGCGCACGTCAGGGATTCAATGTGATCCAGACCGTCCAGACGCTTGAAGACCGGCTGGCGCATATCAAGACACCACTGACGCTGTCCATCATCGGCTGTGTGGTCAATGGCCCGGGCGAGGCACTGATGACCGACCTGGGTGTCACGGGCGGCGGCGCGGGACGACACATGGTCTATTCCGCCGGACGGCAGGACCATACGATGCCCGCCGGCGACATGGTCGAACATATCGTCGAGCTGGTGGAGGCAAGGGCCAAGGCCATGCAGGCCGAAGAAGACGCCCGCAAGGCAGCCGAAGACAAGACCCGCGCGTCGGAACTGACGCCCGCGGGCTGACACAGGCCGGGAGGGGAGGGAACGGCCCGCGGGCGTCAGTTCCGCGTCCCTTCCGGCTGGCCTGTCCCTTCGCATGTGGTGACGGAACGGGCATGATGTCGTTCAAGCAGGAATTTCGCAGTGAGCAGTTTACAGCCCGTCCGCGGCACCCATGACCTGATCGGGGAAACGCAGCGTCGTTTCGCCCATGTCATCGAAACGGCCCGTCGCATCACCGGACTTTACGGTTTTGACGAATGGGCGACCCCGATTTTCGAGGATACGCGCGTTTTCAAGCGCACATTGGGCGATACGTCCGACGTCGTTTCAAAGGAAATGTACACCTTTGAGGATCGGGGGGGTGAATCACTGACGTTACGCCCCGAAGGAACGGCAAGCGTATGCCGGGCGCTGGTGACAAACGGGCTGACGCAATCCCTGCCACAGAAAGTTTTTTATGCGGGACCGATGTTCCGCTACGAACGGCCACAAAAAGGACGTTACCGGCAGTTCCACCAGATCGGTGCGGAACTTCTCGGCCCGGCAGAACCGCTGGCCGATGCCGAAGTGATCGCGATGGGACGCGATATTTTGCAGGCCTTGGGCATTGCGCGCGATACCGTTCTGGAACTCAACACCCTTGGCGATATCGAAAGCCGGAATGCATGGCGCGCGGCCCTGATTACCTATTTTTCCGAACGGCGCGATGAACTTTCCAGCGAAAGCCTGAACCGGCTTGAACGCAACCCGCTACGCATCCTTGACAGCAAGTCGCCACAGGACAGGGTCGTGGTGGGAGATGCCCCGCTGATTTCGGGATATCTCAACCCGCAGGCCCAGGCATTCTGGGATGACCTGCGCAAGACGCTGGATATCCTTGGGGTTCCATTCCGTGAAAACCCCCGCATCGTACGCGGGCTTGATTATTACAGCCATACGGCATTCGAATTCGTGACGGAACGGCTGGGTACGCAAGGTACCGTGCTTGCGGGTGGGCGATATGACGGGCTGGTCTCCGAAATGGGTGGACCACAGACACCCGCCATTGGGTGGGCAGGCGGGATCGAACGCCTTTCGATGCTGCTCGACGAAGCGCCTGCCGCCCCGCGTCCCGTCGTTGTCGTCCCGATGGGCGAAGGTGCCGCAGCAACCGGCATCACAGTGCTACAGGCATTACGGGGCGCGCATATCCGCGCGGAAACATCTTATCGTGGCAACCTCAAGCGACGCATGGAACGTGCAAACCGCCTGAACGCGACCCATGCCATCGTCATTGGCGAGGATGAGGTCGCACGGGGCGTTGTTCAGGTCCGCGACCTTGATAAGGGGCAGCAGGCCGAAGTTGCAATGGATCAGGTGACAGGCTTCCTGCATGGCCTGTCGCGGGGCGCATAAGGGTGGCGCGGTTTGACGAACGACTTGACCGGATCGTAGCGCGTGGCGAGGAATTGCAGGCGCTATTGGCAGAGGGGCTGTCCGGGGCGGCATTCAGTCAGGCCTCGCGGGAATTCGCCGAACTTGATCCCATTGTCGCCAAGGTCAATGCCCTGCGCGCCACCGAACAGGCGGTGCAGGACACGCAGGCCCTGCTTGATGATCCAGAAATGCGGGGTCTTGCGGAAAGTGAGCTTGCAGAACTGCGCAGGCGCATTCCCGAACTGGAACACGATATCCGCATTGCCATGCTTCCGCGTGACGAAGCGGATGATCGCAGCGCCATCCTGGAAATCCGCCCCGCAGCGGGTGGGGATGAAGCTGCCCTCTTTGCAGGGCAGATGTTCGGGGCGTATCAGCGATATGCGGATCAGCGTGGCTGGCGGTTCGAAATTCTTGAATACGATGAGTCCGAACTTGGCGGCCTGCGCGAAGGGATTGCCAGCATTACCGGCCGGGGTGTCTTTGCGCGCCTGAAATACGAATCAGGCGTGCATCGCGTCCAGCGCGTGCCCGCCACCGAAAGCCAGGGCCGCATCCATACATCCACAGTGACTGTCGCTGTCCTTCCCGAAGCTGAAGAAGTGGACGTGGAGATAAACGACAACGACCTGCGCATCGATGTCTACCGTGCCTCAGGCGCAGGGGGGCAGCATGTCAACAAGACGGAAAGTGCCGTGCGCATCACGCACATGCCCAGCGGTATTGTCGTGGCGATGCAGGAAGAGAAGAGTCAGCATAAAAATCGTGCAAAGGCGATGAAAATCCTGCGCGCACGCCTGTATGAACGCAATCGCGCCGCCGCCCATGAAACCCGGGCAGCAGACCGCCGCTCGCAGGTGGGGACAGGGGACAGGTCTGAACGCATCCGCACCTACAACTTCCCGCAAGGGCGCGTTACCGATCACCGCATTGGCCTGACGCTCTATAAGATCGACAAGGTCATGGGAGGGGAGTTCGATGAGTTCGTCGACGCCCTGACGCAGGAAGAACAGGCAGCACTTCTTGCGATGGACGAGGATTGAGAGGCGGCTTGTGCAGCCCCGCCTGATAACAGGCCAAAACAAAAAAGCTGTTGGCGAGGCTTTTCCCAGGAGGCCCTGAAAGACGCCGCCTGAACTTTTTTCTGATATTTATCAAAGGATTATTTTCAGGCAGGCGCTACGCACGACAATCACGAGGTGGGGGCAGCACACAGGGAACTGCGGCCGGGATAATGTTCCACCACCGTGGAATCATCCGGGTCATCAAGATAGAATTCCGTAAAATTCTTTGCCCCCAATGCAACCAGATGATGGCCGTTGGGGGCATGCAGAACGCCTTCGCCGCTGACTTCGTGTGTTTCGGCTTTGCCAGAGGGCAGGCGGATCGTTATTTCTCCGCACAGGGCATAGCTGTGATTGACGCGGCCGACTGGCGTTTCGACATTGACAGTGCGTTCAGGATGGCGCGGATCAAGCTGAAATGTTGCGACCAGACGTTCGTCGATATACAGGCGCGACACCTCGGAAATCTCGTCCGAGGCACAACCATCTGTAACATCGAACGTACCCGCCAGTACCGGCGATGCTGTGGCGATAAGGCCCAACATCGCCAGAGCAAGACCACGACGAAGATGAACAACGGGTTTCATGATGACAGGGTATGATGGAAACACGCTCCAATGAAAGAGGATGATCCACCGCACACCCATGATTTACGCACGGTGCTGCAACAGGCCACCCAGCGCCTGTCAGCGGCAGGAGTGGAAACGCCACGACGTGAAGCACGGCTTTTGCTGGCGCATGCATTAGGGACCGACCTTGGTGGCCTGCTGCTGCGTGACTGGATCGAAAAAGGGGCGCTGGCACATTTTCATACGCTGCTGGAACGGCGGAGCCTGCATGAACCACTTTCCTACCTGACAGGCAGGGCCGGGTTCTGGTCCATGACGCTGGACGTTTCCCCGGCCACGTTAATCCCGCGCGCCGATACGGAAACATTGGTCGAGGCCCTGCTGGAACTGCGTCCCGATCGGACGGATATCAGCACAATCCTGGATCTTGGGACGGGAACGGGTTGCCTGTTGCTGGCAGCATTGCAGGAATATCCGCAGGCGTGGGGACTTGGGGTGGATCTTTCGCCCGATGCGGCACGTCTGGCCCTGGGCAATGCCCGGAATGTGGGCCTGTCGGATCGATGCAACATCATTTGCGGGAATTGGGCACAGGCCATTACAGGGCGCTTTGACGTGGTATTCAGCAACCCACCCTATATCCCGCATGCGGACCTGTCGGGCCTGATGCCTGATGTCCGCGATCATGAACCCCACCGCGCACTTGATGGGGGGGATGACGGGCTGGTCTGTTACCGTATCCTGATGCAGTCCTTGCCACGACTTTTAAAACCGCGCGGCCTTGGGATCGTGGAACTGGGGATCGGACAGGATCACAGCGTCCCAGCACTTGCCCGTGATGCGGGTATGGACATCGTGGCGATACGTCCTGACCTGGGCGGTGTCGGGCGGGCGCTGATAGTGCGGCGGGCAGGGGAGCCGTGAAAAAATAATTTGGCGACCAATGATTTGCAGGTTATATTAACAGGGCATAACGGAACCGGAAACGTACGGCGTTTCACGGTTGCCCGGAAAGCGAACGATCCCGATTGTATATAATCAGGTGGCAGATCGTGGTCTGTCCTGTTGTCCCCGGACGTGGACCATGGGATCGGGGTTCGGCAATGATGTCGGGCATTCATTATTTATAACAGGCAGGGGCATAAAGACGTCCCTACGGTCAGATGCCCTGCGGGTGACCGTTAACATGAAAGTGCTGCGCAGCTTATGAACATAAAACGCATGCGAGGCCGTCACCATCGTTCTGGCGGCAGCAACGGCGGGGGGACGCGCCATAATAACGGACAGATTCCCCTGAACCGTAACCATGTCTTTGACAGTAACGGGCCTGATCTTCGCGTGCGGGGTACAGCACAGCAGCTTTTTGAAAAATATCTTCAGCTTGGTCGCGATGCCAGCGGCGCGGGCGACCGTGTGATGGCAGAAGCCTATTTCCAGCATGCGGAACATTATTTCCGTATTCTCAATGCCATGACGCAGGCCGCACAACAGAGCCAGCAGGAACGTCAGGAGCGTCAGGCCACCCGGCAGCAGCGCCAGCCCCACACACCGATACAGAATACGACAGAAGCCGATAGTGAGAGCGACGAGGAAGAAAATAACGAATCCGTCGCGGAAACGATCAAGCCAGAACCAAAGCCCGTCGAAAAAAGCCGCACCCGTACCCGCAGCAGTACTACGGCTTCGGCCACGAACACCGAAGAACTTGCTTCCACCAATTCCTGAATAATGCATTGCTTGCCCCATGTGACGGCAGTGCGCTCACATGGGGCAAGATATTATTGCGGCGCCTCGCCATCAGGATGGCCCGGGGTGACAAGTTTCCATACCTTGCGCCGCCGTCCTGATGTCGGGTCGTCATCAACGCTGACCAATCCCTGATTGCGCAGCGCCTGAAGCGCAAGACGCGCATGATATGTGCCCATTTCGGGAAACATATCACCTATTTCCTTGACCGACCGGGCTTTTCCATCAGACAGGATTTTCAGCACGATCTGTCGCTTGCTGTCATGGTTCGTCACACGCCAGGAACGATGTTGAAAAAACGTCATGGCACACTCATACCAGATACGGCAGGCCTGACCTAGTGCAGATCAGGCAGGTATGCTGCCCATGTCCGCAGGGATACCCGCCGCGCAGGCAACATACGGCACATCAAAAAAAAGTCCCTGCGATTCTTTATCTCAGGAGCATCACAGACTGTCGCCTTTTTATAAAAATGTGATCCCCACCGTTTCTAGCCTGCCGCGCCATCACGTATGACGCGCACGATGGCCGAGGTCAGACGTGACAGTTCGTCGGGACGCATGACAAAGGCCGGTGTCAGGTAAATGATGGTGCGGAATGGGCGCACCCATACCCCCAACGCGATCAGGGCGGCTTTCAGCCGGTTCATATCCGCGATCGTCGCCAGTTCCACAACTCCCACACCGCCAAGGACACGCACATCGCGCACATTTGGCAGGCCGCGACACGCCTCCAATTCGTGCGTCATCTGTTCACTGATGCGCGCGACCTGTTGCAGGCGGGGTTCCGTCCTGAACAGGTCAAGTGACGCATTCGCGCAGGCACAGGCAAGGGGATTGGCCATGAATGTCGGACCATGCATCAGCGCATGTAACGGATTATCCGACAGGAAGGCTTCGAACACATGGGCACGCGTCACTGTTGCCGCCAGCGGCATGGTTCCTGCCGTCAGTGCCTTTGACAAGGTTATGATATCTGGCACGACATCGGCCTGTTCGCAGGCGAACATGGTACCGGTACGGCCAAATCCGGTAAAAATTTCGTCGAACACTAACAGGATATTGTACCTGTCCGCCAAAAGACGCAGCCGCCGCAGCACCTCCGGCCCATGGAACAGCATCCCGCCGGCTCCCTGCACGAGAGGTTCCACCAGAATCGCAGCAATCCCATCGCCCGATTCGGACAAGAATGTCTCAAGTGCTGCGAACGTGGCATCGTCATGGGGCAGATCCACGATATAATGCTGTGGCAGGACACCGCTGAACAGCGCATGCATCCCCTCTTCGGGATCGCAGACTGCCATGGTGGCCAGTGTATCACCATGATACCCTCCCTTGAACGCCACCAGCCGATTGCGACGCGCAACGCCACGATTGATCCAGTACTGGATCGCAATCTTGATGGCGACCTCTACCGCGACGGAACCTGAATCGGTAAAAAATACCCGCTCCAGATCCCCTGGCAACATTTCCGCCAGCCGTGCCGCAAGCATCAGCGCAGGTTCATGCACCAGACCACCGAACATGACATGGGGCATACGTGACAGTTGCGCACTGACAGCCGCGCGGATGTGGGGATGGTTATACCCATGACAGGCCGTCCACCATGATGCGATGCCATCGGTCAGGATACGTCCATCCGCCAGATGAATATCACAGCCTGACGTGCTGACCGCAGGAAGGGGAGGCAGGACCGTCTTCATCTGTGTATAGGGCAGCCAGATGTGCGGCATGCCGTCATCCAGCCATTGGGGTCCACGCATGCGGGTTCTCCGTGATATTGGGACAGGCATGATTGGCCGATGCAGCAGCCATCGGCAGGAGAGGACGCTTCATGACGCGTTTTGATATTTTTTTCCAGACGGCGCTGAATACGTTGGAACAGGACGGCATACGCAGGACGCCGGCGACCATTACCCACCGCGACGCCGTGACGATCATGCGCGACGGACAGATGTTGCTGGACTTTTCCTCCAACGACTATCTTGGCCTTGCGCATCATCCACTCCTCATCGAGCGCGCCTGCGAGTGGGGGCATAGATGGGGCAGCGGCAGCGGTGCATCGCGCCTGGTCAGCGGCACAACCCCCGCCCATCGGCAGGTCGAAGCGCGGCTGGCGGATTTCAAGCAGACACAGGCGGCCTTGCTGTTCGCATCCGGCTGGCAGGCGAATGCATCCGTCCTACCGGCCTTATGCCGCCTTGCCACAGCCCGGACGGGCGAGGCACCGCTGGTTTTTACCGACCGCCTGAACCACGCCAGCCTGCATCATGGCTGCCAGGCCGCAGGCATCCGCCAGATCCGCTTCCGTCATAACGACCTTGATCATCTCTCGACACTTCTGGAAACCCACCGTGACCGGCCGGGCATGCGCTTCATCGTCACCGAAAGCGTCTTCAGCATGGATGGAGACCGTGTTGACATACTGGCGTTGCGTGCGCTGGCCGACGCGTATGATGCTTTCTTATACCTGGACGAAGCCCACGCGACGGGCGTGCTTGGGCCACAGGGGCGGGGGCTGTCGGGCCTGACGCATGATGCTGTTTCACAAGAGGCGGGTTCACAAGCGGCCCATGCACATGGGGTCGATCTGGTGATGGGCACCTTCAGCAAGGCTATGGGCAGTTTCGGGGCCTATGTCGCGGGATCACGCGCACTGTGCGAATGGCTGTCCAACTGCTGCTCCGGCTTTGTCTATACCACCGCGCTGCCCCCTGCGAACCTTGGGGCGATTGATGCTGCGCTGGAACTCGTGCCGTTGATGGAGACACAGCGACGGCGCCTGCAGGAGAATGCCCGGACCGTCCGGCAGGCAATCCATGAATGCGGCCTGTCCACCGGTGCATCAAACACCCAGATCATTCCCATCGAAATCGGGGATACACCCCGTACCATGGATTTTGCCGCCATTCTGGCGCGTGAAGGGATTCTGGGCATTCCCATCCGTCCCCCCTCGGTCCCGCCGAACGGCAGCCGTATCCGACTTGCCCTGAGCGCCGCCCATGATGATGCGATGATTGCAACATTGATCGCAGCCATCAGGACCGCCGCACAGGAGACGCGACATGCCCGCGACTGACCTGCCTCTGGTCTTTGTGCATGGATGGGCCTTCGGACCGGAAATCTGGGACCAGATCCGGGCGGCACGCCCGAACCATACATGCCAGATGCTTGATTTCGGTTATTTTTCTTCCGTCGCGCAGACTGAAACGCCACAAAGGCCATTCATCGCGATCGGCCATTCGCTTGGGGCGTTATGGCTTCTCTCTACAATGCCGCAACATTGCCGCGGGATGGTACTGATCAACGGTTTTGCCCGTTTTACCGCGTCCGATGATTTTCCCCATGGTGTTCCGCCACGCCTGCTGACCCGAATGGCGCGAAAGCTTGCAACCGCCCCGGATGACACGGTACGTGATTTCCGGCAGAAAGCCGGAACCGATCTGCCATTGCCCGGGCCGTCGCATCCCCAACGCCTGCATGATGGACTGCACCAGCTACTGACGCTTGATGCACGGCAGGATATGCGCATGGCCCATTGTCCCGTATCCTGTATCGCTGGCACAGGTGATCCCATTGCACCGCCACCCCTGACGCAGGGTTCCTTTGCGCCTGCAACCACCATTGAATGGCACGATGGCGGACACCTGCTGCCCCTGACGCATCCTGATGCCTGCCTGCAGGCCATCGACCACATGATGAAACGTATGACGCCGTGACCTCCTTGCATAAGCAGCTTATCGCCCGCAGCTTTGGCGCTGCCTCCGGTTATGACGCCGTGGCACGTATCCAGCGCATTGCCGCACGCCAACTGGCACAACGGATCGCGCAGACCTGCCCCACACCGGGACCACAACGTATCCTTGAAATAGGGTGCGGAACCGGGTTCCTGACACAACATCTGCGTCGGCTGTTTCCTGCGGCACAGATCGTGGCCACGGATATCGCACCAGGCATGTTGCATCAGACGCAGGCCAAGTTTCTTGATGATCCGGCTTTGTCCTGCCATGTCATGGATGCCGAACAGCCTGACCTGACGGGACCGTTCGATCTCATCTGTTCCAGCATGGCGATGCAGTGGTTCAGCGCACGACACGAGACCCTGCGACGGCTGGCCGCCCTGCTGTCGCCAGGAGGCGTGATGGCGTTCTCAACCCTGTGTCGCGACAGCTTTACACAATGGCGGGGATATTACGCCACACTGGGCCTGCCATGTCCGATGCCGGTTTATCCTGACCTTGCGATGCTTGAACAGGAATGGCCACGGACAGGAAAGGGATCATGGACCCATGAAACAATCATAGAGGTTCCACAGTCGGCGCTTAGCTTCCTACGTGAACTGCGTGCCATCGGGGCGGATGTTCCCACCACCGCACAAGTGCTGCCAGGTGGCCTGCGCCGTGTCCTGAAGCAGGCCGACAGGGATGCCACCTTCAGCGTAAATTACAATATTGCATATGGAACATTCCGGCGCACCCAGAATTGCGGCGTGTTTGTTACGGGCACAGATACGGGTGTGGGAAAGACACTGACCTGCGCCGTGCTGGCGCGGGCATGGGATGCATCCTACTGGAAACCGTTGCAAAGCGGCATTGCCGATGAACCCGCCGATACCCTGAGCGTGGCGACATTGGCGCAACTCTCATCCGCACGGCTGCATCAGCCCGCCGGAATTTACGCGGCCCCGCTTTCCCCTGAGGATGCCGCCGCCTGCGAAGGGAAGGTAATAGATCCTGACCGGATTATCCTGCCCCACAATCCCGACAGCCGCCCTATGATCGTGGAAGGGGCAGGGGGTGTCATGGTGCCGATCAGTACGGACTTCCTGATGCTTGACCTGATGGAGCGCCTTGGCCTGCCCGTAGTGCTTGTGGCACGCAGCAGCCTGGGTACGATCAATCACACCCTGCTCAGCCTTGCCATGCTACATCAGCGCAATATTCCCGTACTTGGCATCGTCCTGAACGGACCGGACAATCCCTATGCCCGCAGTGCCATCGAACGGCATGGCAAAGTCCGCATCCTTGCAGATTTCCCGCTGCTGGCAGATGTAAATGCCGAGGCCGTCGCGCAGCTTGCCCATCGCGTGCCACCATGGGAGACACTGCGCCCCGGTAAAACCGATCCTTAATAACGCCGGATCAGCCCCGCAATGCTGCCCTGTATGGCAACCTTGTCGGCTGGCATAATGCGCGTCTCGTAACGCGCATTTGCTGGTTCCAGGGCGATCGTGCTGCCCTTGCGACGCAGCCGCTTGAGCGTCACCTCCTGTCCCTCGATCAGGGCGACAACAATTTCCCCGTTTTCCGCCTGTCGGTCCTGCCGCACGATCACGGTATCACCGTCAAGTATTCCCGCTTCGATCATCGAATCGCCACAGACTTCCAACGCATAATAGGTCCCCACCCCGATCAGGCCCGCCGGCACGTCGATCAGGCGCGATGCATCGCTGATCGCCTCAATCGCGTGGCCTGCGGCAATACGCCCCAGGAATGGCACCTGAACCGCGTTGGCCGTATCCGCGACCTGCACGGCCGGAAGGGCAGGGGTAAAGTCTCCCTTGATGACGGTGGGGGAAAACATGTCGACACCACGCGCGCTGGCCGGTTCGACCGCCTCGATCTGCGGGATCTGGACCACCTCCAACGCGCGGGCGCGATGATGTTTGCGCCGCACGAACCCACGCTCTTCCAGTGCGGAAATCAGGCGGTGGATACCGGATTTCGACCTCAGGCCGAGTGCGTCTTTCATCTCGTCAAAAGACGGCGAAAAACCGGTCTGCTTCAGGTGCCTGTCGATATAAAGCAGGAGTTCATGTTGTTTACGCGTCAGCATGAAGGATATCTCCCGCCGGAAAGGAACAAAACCAGAAAACTTATTCTTCGTTCTATGTTAGTTCCTACTCTCAGGTCAACTCCCCCTATCCAGGAATATTCTGTCAGCAAATATCAAGACGGATGATCTGACAGGCCTCTCCCTTGCTGGCAGGCGGGGCCTTGGCATCACGTATCACCAGCGCCTGACTGTCACACAGCACCTGCAACATTGCGGAATCCTGCTGTTCGAATGGCACGGCACGCAGCCGCCCTTCCTGGTCATGGTGCAACCGGGCGCGCAGGTAACTTTCCCGATGGTCATTCGCCCCCACATCCGCACCAAGGACCGCCATCGCGATTTCCGGCCCGACCTCGTGCCGTCCCATCAGACGCCGCAACGCCGGGGCGACGAACAATGTTCCACATACAAAGGCGGCCACAGGATTACCCGGTAGCCCGATCACCGGCATCGCACCCAGACGGCCATGCATCAGCGGCTTGCCGGGACGCATGGCGATCTTCCAGAAATCCATCTCCACGCCGATACGCTTCAGGGCCTCCTGCACAAGGTCATAGCGCCCCACGCTGGCCCCGCCGACCGTGACAAGCATGTCCATGCCCTCCACCATGCGTGCCAGCGCGACAAGGTCTTCCATCCGGTCACGGGCGACCGGCATCATGACCGGCTCCCCCCCGGCGGCACGGATCAGGGCCTCCAGCATGAGTGTATTGGAATTGGCGATCATGCCCGGTCCCATCGGTTCCCCCGGCAGGACCAGTTCATCCCCCGTCGCGACAATGGCCACCCGTGGGCGACGATGTACGTTGACCCATGGATGGTTGGCCGCAGCGGCAAGGCCGATGGTGCGGGCATCCAGACACCGGCCCGCAGGGATGATTTCGCGCCCCCGTCCAAAATCCTGCCCCCGCCTGCGCACATACAGCCCGACATCCGCAACCTGCGCCGTGGTCACGATATCATCATGCTGCGAGGCATTTTCCTGCAGCACGATCGCATCCGCCCCATTCGGCACGATACTGCCGGTATAGATCCGAACGCATTCCCCCGCCCCCACGGTACCGCCAAAGGGATGCCCCGCCGGGCTTTCGCCAATCAGGCGCAACCGGACACCCGCCGCCGACAGGTCGGCCGTACGCACCGCATACCCATCCATGGCGGAGATATCGGCAGGGGGATTATCAAGACGCGCCAATAGGGGCAGCGCAGTCACGCGGCCACCACCGCAGGAGAGGGAAACAACCTCCGGCGCGGTGGCCTGAAGCCCCTGCAGGATACGTTCACGGGCCTCTGAAACGCTCAACATGGCAGGCCAAACTCCTTTTTTTGCCGGTTAAGAGGATTTTGAAGGCGAATATCAAGACTAAAAGCTTGACCTGAGCCTTTTGTATGCGCATTTTCCGCCAAACTTGAACCACTGCTGCACCCGAGTGTTCCAGCAGCGGCGGAGCAGTGCTGAGGATATCATGGCAAAGACCAACACCATTCAGATCAAGCTCGTTTCCACGGCGGATACTGGCTACTTCTACGTCACGAAAAAGAACGCACGCGCCCAGACCGGCAAGATGGAAATGCGCAAGTATGACCCCGTCGCCCGCAAGCACGTCGCGTTCCGTGAAGCGAAAATCAAGTAATCCTGCAACTTGATGCGACATGAAAAACCCCGATCCATTCAGTTGGACCGGGGTTTTTTCATATCCACGCCCATAAGGCGCGAAACGCAGGATCAGTAAAGCCGGTCATGCGGCCCATAGGGGACGACGATTTCATCCTGCCGGGCAAGGTTCTGCATGGATCGCGCCCGTTCATCCATCAGGTCACGATCAAGGGTATTTTCCTTGAGCCCACGAACCCGGCGTAGCCAGACCTGCTGCTCGGCATAGGCATCTTTCTGCGCGCTATTGGCCTCGTCAAGCAGGCGAAGCTGTGCGGCATAACTATGCAGGCCATGTTCGCCGCCCATCACGTTCCACCCAAAATAGGCGGTCAGCCCGATAAAAAGGGCAGGGGGCAGGGCGCTTCCCACGACCCGTCTGATAATCTTGCCAATCTGCATCTGCTGTCCGGTATCCGTCCTTTTACCCCTGTCCGGTGGCATCCGTGAAACCGGATACCACCAACACGCACGCGACTTCAGCCCGCCTTGAGAATCGTGCGGCCCGCATACCGCGCAGCCGTCGCCAATTCATTTTCGATTCGGATCAACTGGTTATATTTCGCCGTCCGGTCAGAGCGGGAGAGGGAGCCCGTCTTGATCTGCCCACAATTCGTCGCCACTGCGAGATCGGCTATGGTGGAATCCTCCGTCTCACCCGAACGATGGCTCATAACGGCGGTATAGCCTGCATGCTGCGCCATCTGCACCGCCTCCAGCGTTTCGCTCAGCGTGCCGATCTGGTTGACCTTGACCAGCAGGGAATTGGCGACACCGGCCTTGATACCACGGCGCAGGCGATCCGGATTCGTGACGAACAGGTCATCCCCCACCAATTGCAGCTTCCCGCCCAGATTTGCCGTCAGTTCGGCCCAACCTTCCCAGTCATCCTCAGCCAGCCCGTCTTCGATCGACACGATGGGATAGCGCGCGGCAAGGTCCGCAAGATACGCAATCATCCCGCCCGCATCCAGCGACTTGCCTTCACCCTTCAGCTCATAACGCCCGTCATGATAGAATTCCGTCGCCGCGCAATCGAGCGCGAACGTCACGTCATCACCGGGACGATAGCCAGCCGCCTCCACCGCACGACTGATGAAGCCGAGCGCCTCGTCCGCGGATTTCAGGGCGGGGGCGAACCCACCCTCATCACCCACATTGGTGTTGTAACCCGCACCAGACAGGCTCTTTTTAAGCTGAGCGAAAATTTCCGATCCCATGCGGATCGCGTCGGTTACAGTGGGGGCCCCCACCGGCTGGATCATGAATTCCTGGATATCGATGGGATTGTCCGCATGCTGCCCGCCATTGATGATGTTCATCATCGGCACCGGCAATGTGCGCGCATAAACCCCACCGACATAGCGGTAAAACGGGACCTGCAATTCTTCGGCTGTGGCCTTTGCCACGGCAAGGGAAACACCAAGTATGGCATTCGCGCCCAGCCGGGATTTGTTTGGCGTGCCGTCGAGGTCGATCATCGCTTCGTCAATGGCGACCTGATCGCTGGATTCCGCCCCCTGCAGGGCGCTGAGGATATCGTTTTCGACGTTGCCGACAGCCTTCAGCACGCCCTTGCCGCCATAGCGCGACTTATCGCCATCACGCAGTTCCACGGCCTCATGCGCGCCTGTGGACGCACCAGAGGGAACGGCCGCACGCCCCTTGGCGCCGGATGCAAGTTCCACATCCACTTCCACGGTCGGATTACCGCGACTGTCGAGAATTTCGCGGGCAATGATGTCGATGATGGCGCTCATGATATCCGTTTCCTCTTTTTCCAGAGTTTATTGAGGTATCGAAAACCGGATGCGCTTCCGATACCCGGTACGCGCGACGATACCAGAAACATATGACGTGTCACGTGCCTGAGTGCGATAAGAAGCTGTTTGATACTGCCTGTATGAAGACCATGGTCCAGATCACCATGAACATTCCTGATGAAGTGTGTGCAAAATGCGCCCCAGGCGCGCCATGTTTTTTCAAAATAACCGTGATCTGATTATTTTATATAAATATATCAAGACATTAAACAGATGACTCAAAGTTCAAAATAAATAAGGAGTGTCCCACACCGTGAAACGCCTTCCTCTTCTGGCCATCATCATGGGCATCGCCAGCCTGATCCCGATCATAGGATGTACCTGCGCGATCATCTTTCTTTCCCCCACCGTAACACCACGCATGCTGGAGGTTACGGTGGGATATGGGGCGGTGATGCTGTCCTTTATGGGGGCGGTTCACTGGGGGCTGGCACTCGAAACACCCGCGATCATCACGCCGGGTCAGGAAGCAGGAAAAACCAATACCTACCGCCTGTTACTGGGCAGTGTGCCGGCAGGCATCGGCTGGCTGGCGCTATGCGCGGCGATGTTCCATGAACTGGCGGCGCTGCTGATGCTGATGGCGGGATTTGGTGGCATGCTGGTGGTTGAACGCATGGCATGGCGCAAGGGGGCGATGCCACGCGGTTACATGACGCTGCAATGGATTGTCGTCACGGTGGTGGAGGTCTGCCTGCTTGCCGTAACGGTCATGGCGCTGTCGTGGAAATACACTGCCTGAGGATAGCCTGCCTGTGACAGGCAGGCTCATAAGCCGTGGCAGAGACATAATGACCAGGACATAACGAGGGCATTGTCTGAAAAGCCTTTTGGAAACAAGCCTCTGCATAAGAAGCAGCATCCAAAACCTTCTGTATTTTCAACCAGCCCTCAGACGATGCCCTTTGTCAGCCGGTCATAACGCTGCAGATTGGCCAGCAGGCCTTCCATCTGTGACAGCGCAATCATGTTGGGACCATCACTGGGGGCTTTATCCGGGTCTTCGTGCGTTTCGATGAAAACGGCGGCCACACCGATCGCAAGGGCTGCACGGCTCAAAACCGGGGCGAATTCACGCTGCCCCCCTGACGAACTGCCCAACCCGCCGGGCTGCTGCACTGAATGTGTCGCGTCATAAACAACCGGAAACCCGGTCCGTGCCATAATCGGCAGGCCACGCATGTCATTGACCAGCGTGTTGTAACCAAACGAGGTTCCCCGTTCGCACAACATGATACGCTCGTTACCGGTCGAGGCGATCTTGGCCGCCACATTGGCCATATCCCACGGGGCCAGGAACTGCCCTTTCTTCACATTGATGGCCGCCCCCGTTTCCCCTGCGGCAAGCAGAAGGTCAGTCTGGCGACACAGAAAGGCGGGAATCTGCAGCACATCGACGGCTTCGGCGGCGGGCGCACACTGCTCCGGCAGGTGAACATCGGTCAGCACGGGAATGCTGAAACGTTCGCGTACACGGGCAAGAATTTCCAACCCACGATTCGCGCCAATTCCACGTGCGCTCGTCAGGCTGGTACGATTCGCCTTATCGAAAGAACTTTTATAGATCAGCCCGATTCCCAGCCGACGCGTCACGGCCTGTAGAAAATCAGCGGTCTCCACAGCATGGGATTCCGATTCGATCTGGCAGGGGCCAGCAATCAGGGTGAATGGCCGGTCATTGCCAATCACCAGATCCCCGACCCGGATTTCCACCTGCGCATTCTCCATCTGCACGTTCATTGGCGTGAAGTCCGCTTCAATGCCGCACCCACCAGCCCCGAAAACAGCGGGTGCGGATCAAACGGCTTGGACAGAAGTTCGGGATGGTACTGCACCGCGACAAACCACGGATGGTCGGGATATTCCACGATTTCGGGCAGGATTCCATCGGGCGACATCCCGGAAAAACGCAGACCCGTTTTTTCCAGTTGCTCGCGGTAATGGACATTCACCTCGTAACGATGCCGGTGGCGTTCACGGATGTCCGTCCGTCCATAAATATCCGCAACCCGCGACCCTTCGGCCAGGCGTGCGGGATAGGAACCAAGCCGCATCGTGCCACCCAGTTCGCCGCCTTCGCGTCGACGCAGCAGTTCATTGCCACGCGCCCATTCCGTCATCAGGCCCACAAGGGGCTCTTCCGTCGGACCAAATTCGGTGGAAGACGCTTTGGGAAGGCCCGCAAGATTACGTGCGCATTCGATCACCGCCATCTGCATGCCGAAACAGATACCAAGGAAGGGGATGTTGTTTTCACGGGCAAACTGCACCGCGCGGATCTTGCCTTCCGAACCCCGTTCCCCAAAGCCACCGGGGACAAGGATGGCATCGGAACGTGCCAGCGCCTGAAGGTTCGTATCAGACTTTTCAAAATCCTCGGCCTCGACCCAGTTCAGGCGCACCTTCGCACGATGGGCGATGCCACCATGGTGCAACGCCTCGATCAGGGACTTGTAACTGTCAAGGAGGGCCGTGTACTTACCCACGACCGTGATCGTCACCTCCCGCTCTGGGTGGCGGATCGCATCGACGATACGCTCCCACCGCGACAGGTCGGGTTCGTGGTCCGCAGGCAGCCCGAAATGGCGCAGCACCTCCGTATCCATACCTTCGGCATGATAGGAAATGGGGCAGGCATAGATCGTATCGACATCCCGCGCGGCAATGACCGCCTCGGGACGGACGTTACAGAAGCTGGCGATCTTGCGCCGCTCGTTGGTGGGAATCTCCCGATCGGAACGACAGACCAGCATCTGCGGCTGGATGCCGACATTCTGGAGTTCCTTGACCGAATGCTGTGTGGGCTTGGTCTTGAGCTCACCCGCTGCCGCAATCCATGGCAACAACGTCAGGTGAATGAACATCGTCTGTTCGGGCGCAAGGTCATTACGCAACTGACGGATGGATTCGAGGAAGGGCAGGCTCTCGATATCGCCAACCGTGCCGCCGATCTCCACCAGGACGAAGTCCACGTCCTCTGTTCCCGCCACGATCATTTCCTTGATCGCGTTGGTGATATGGGGAATGACCTGCACGGTCGCACCAAGATATTCGCCACGCCGTTCACGTGCGATCACATCTGAATAGATCTGGCCCGTCGTGGCATTGTCTGCCTTGGTCGCGGGTACGCCTGTAAAACGCTCGTAATGCCCGAGGTCGAGATCCGTTTCCGCACCGTCATCGGTCACAAAGACCTCGCCGTGCTGATAGGGACTCATGGTCCCGGGATCGACATTCAGATAGGGATCGAGCTTGCGCAACCGGACCCGATAGCCACGGGCCTGGAGGAGGGCGGCAAGGGCTGCCGAAGCGATGCCTTTGCCAAGGGAGGACACCACGCCGCCGGTGATGAATACAAACCGCGTCATGGATGGCCTTCCTACACTGCTTGCGCCCGGCATGAAAGGCCCATGACGGGTGCAATCACGGATTGGGCGAAAAAATATCCAGCCCGGTGCCCCATGGATGGGGAACCGGGCTGTTTGCATACATCATTTGGCGGGCGTCGTCGTGGCCGGCACTGACGGGGCGGCAGGCTGCGCCAGGATGTCATGGCCCACACCAGAGGACGCGCCACGGTTCATGATCGCAAGCGTCAGCGACAGCACCATGAAAATGGTGCCCAAAACGGCAGTCGAACGCGTCAGGAGTGTGGCCGTGCCACGGCCCGACATGAAGGAGCCCATTCCCTGGGAACTGCCGATCCCAAGACCGCCCCCTTCGCTGCGCTGGATCAGGATCGTCCCGATCAGTGCCACCGTGACAAACAGATGCAACAAAAGAAGGACCGTGATCATACTTGTTCCCAGCTATCCCCTGCGGCGGGGGCGATAATATCAGATATCGACCGCCGCACGGACGATCGGCATGAACGTCTCCGCCGCCAGGCTGGCATTGCCGACAAGCGCACCGCCAACATCGGCGATGGGCAGGATATCGGCGGCGTTACGTCCATTGACCGACCCACCATAAAGGATTTTTATGGTTTTACCAGCGTCCCCGAACTGCCGGACCAGTTCCTCGCGGATGAACTGGGTCATGTCGGCGATGTCCTGCTGTGACGCCGCCGTGCCCGAACCGATCGCCCAGACCGGTTCATAGGCGACGATGCCGGTGAAACCCTGCGGCAGGGATCCCTGTATCTGCCATCCGACGGTTTCCTGCGAATCCCCATTGGAACGCTGGTCGGCGCTTTCGCCCACACATATGATGGGGATCAGGCCCGCGGCAGCGGCGGCAACCGCTTTTTCACGCACGGTCTCATCCAGTTCGTGATGGTCGCGCCGACGCTCCGAATGACCAAGGATTACGTATTGGACGCCAAGATCACGCAGCATGCTGGCCGCAATGTCGCCAGTATGCGCGCCACAGGGATCCTGATGGCAGTCCTGTGCGCCAAGGGCGATCCCGTGTTCACGCAGTTTCGGCCCCAAGAGCGCGAGTTGCGTGAAGGGCGGACAGATGACCACCTGCGCGCCGGAAACATCCGCGCCCATGGCCGCGCCAATGTCATCGGCCGCCTTGGCCGCATCCGCGGTCATGCCGTGCATTTTCCAGTTGCCGACGATTATCTGCTTCATTTCTGCTTTTCCGGTTACTGCGCACACTGAAACTGTAAAATACCGCCGGCCTGCCCGTGCCTGATGGCAGGACCGGGGACGTCATGGCCCAACCTAGACCACGCCCCCCTGCAGGTGGCAACCCATCCGCACGAAGGGCAGGGACGCCCCCAACTGCCTTCTGGTCAAACGCACGGGGGGGCCGTATGGTGCCGCAGCTAAAAAATGGCCCATCCATGCCACGCGCGCATGGGTCATGTTGCGTTTACTTGCCGATTTTCGTCTGGGTCTGGTGTCTGCATGTTATCATTCTTGTGCCGTATTTTTGTCGATTCCTGGGTTGGCAGGGTTATCGTGGGGCTGTTTTTCCTGACATTCGTCGGGTGGGGCGTGGGGGATGTACTGATGAACATCGGTACCGAACGTGCCGATGTCGTGGCACGTGTCGGGCCGGACCCCATCCTTGTGCCAGCCTATGAACAGGCATTACGCACGGAAATGCCCCAGATCGCGCAGCAGATGCACCTTGACGATCCGTCGCAGATCCCGGCGGCCACGCGTGAACAGATCGCACAACAGGTCCTCCAGCGCCTGATCCTGCAGGATGAGGTCGCGCTTGCGGCACGCAACCATGGCCTGCTGGTGCCGGACAGCGCCGTGCGGGCCGAGATTTTCGCCATCCCGGCATTTCAGGACAAAAACGGGAAATTCGACCGCACCACCTTCAACAACCGCCTGCGCAGCAGCGGCATGACAGAAGCGCGGCTTATTGAACTGGTCCGTGCGGAACAGGCATCAAAAGCCCTGATGGAACCGATTCGCAACGGTGCGGGTGCACCCGACCTCCTGACGCGCCGCATCTTTGACCTTGAGGCACAGACCCGCAAGGTGGATATCGTGCGCGTTCCCTTTGCCGCGCAGACCCCCGCCGCCCCCAGCGACGCGCAGGCCCGCCGGTTCCATACCAACCATCCGTGGCTGTTTGAGGCGCCAGAGTACCGCCACGCCCGAATCGTGGTTCTGTCGCCTGAAACCGTGGCCCGCTCCATGACCATTCCCGATGCGGACCTGCATCATATGTATGAACAGCAGGCACAACGGTTCAACACCCCCGAAACCCGCTCCGTTCAGGTCATCACCGCCCCGAACGAGGCGCGCGCGCGCGAACTGCTGACGACATGGCAGGGCGGCGCAAGCTGGGACGCGATGCAGAAAAGCGCGGGCAAGGACAGCGCCAGCGTGGAAATGGACGATATCCGCATTTCCTCCATCCCGTCACAGGAACTCGGTCGGCAGATCTTCAACGCGCCGTCTGATACCGTCTCGCCCCCCATCCATACCGATGGCGGATGGGCCATCTTCCGCGTCCTCCATGTCACGCCTGCACATATTTCCGATTTTGAATCCGCACGTCCCGCCCTGCAGGCGCAGGCACTGGCCGAACGGGTGCAGGCCCAGATTGGCGATCGGGTCCAGAAACTGCAGGACGCCATTGCAGGCGGCGGGCTGGATTCCATCCCATCCGAACTGGGCGCGGTGGCGGTCGCGGGCAATGTCGATGCCCATGGCATGACGCAGGAGGGCACACCAGCCCCCATCCCGGGCAGTGACGCCGTGCGCCAGGCGATTGTCGCGCGCGTCTTCTCCCAGCCAAAGGGCAGCAGCCCCGAACTGCTGCAGGCCCCCGAGGGAACATGGTACGCCGTTTCCGTGGATGGTGTGACACCCGCCCGTCCGCTGTCGTACGAGGATTCGGCACAGAAGGTCCGTGACGCATGGATGGACGATGCCCGTCGTCATGCAGCAGACCAGACGGCAACGACGCTGTATACACAAGCCCAGACCATGGGGGGCCTTGCCCATATTCAGCCCGCTGTGCCCGACCTGGTACACAGCACCCCATTTTCGCGCGCACATGACGTGACCGAGGTCCCGCATGACATCGCGGAAATCGCCTTCCGCCTTGACCATACCGGACAGAGCCTGATGGTGGAGGCGGATGGGGCTTTTTATGTTGCGACGCTGACGGATATTTCCACCCCAGACCCGGCATCACAGCGCATGCTGTTCGACCGCATCCGCACGACACTGACGCAGGCCGTGGCCGATGATGTGGAGATGAGCTACGCTCAGGCACTGCAGAGCATCGTGAAACCCAAGCCCAACCCGAGCGCCATCAGCGCCGTTATGTCCGCCGTTTCCGGCAAGGGCAATCCAGAGGCAGGACAGTGAGCACAGACCCTTCGCAGTTCATTCCCCCGTTCCGGGCAACGCCGGCTTCCGACCGCGAAGAGGCTCTGGCCATGCTGCGCGATGGAAAGGCGACGGTTGCATGGCGGGTGGAACCTGCGGACCTGCTGACACCGGTTGCAGCCTTCTTGCATCTCTCACCACTGGCCAGTCGCCATGGTGGGGGCAGGGGCGGCCGCAATGCTTTCCTGTTCGAAAGCGTCGAAGGCGGCGTCTCGCGCGGACGGTATTCGGTGATCGGACTTCTGCCCGACCTGATCTGGCGCTGTCATGATGGTCAGGCCAGCCTGTGCATGGACCCGGCTGCCGCCCGACACGAATTCCACGCTGACGACCGCCCCCCGCTGGAGTCCCTGCGTGACGTGCTGCACGCCAGCCGGATCGGGCTTGCCGATCATCTTCCCCCGATGACCGGCGGGGTGTTTGGCTATCTTGGCTATGACATGATCCGACAGATGGAATACCTGCCGGATATTCCACCTGATGACCTTGACCTGCCCGAAGGCCTTATGATCCGCCCCGGCCTGTTCGCCATTTTCGATACGGTGCGCGACGAACTGCTGCTTGCGGTGCCGCTACGCCCCGATCTGGACACCCCCGCGGACGAGATATGGGACAAGGGACAGGCGCTGTTGCATCAGGCGCGTACGGCTCTGGCCACCCCATTACCGACGCCACCCCAGGAAACGGGGGCGATTACGCCGCCCATCCCCACATCCCCCTTCACGCGGGAGGAATTCTGCACGGTGGTGCGTCGTATCCAGGATTATATCGCCGCAGGTGATGCATTCCAGGTCGTACCCAGCCAACGTTTCGAGGCGGACTTCACCCTGCCGCCGTTCGCACTCTACCGCGCGCTTCGTCGGATCAATCCCGCGCCATTCCTGTTCTTTCTCGACCTTGACGGGTTCAGCCTTGTCGGCTCTTCGCCAGAGATCCTGGTACGCCTGCGCGATAACACGATGACGGTGCGTCCCCTCGCCGGCACACGCCCACGCGGCCGCACGGCCGCCGAAGACATGGCGCTGGAGCAGGATCTGCTTGCCGACCCCAAGGAACGGGCTGAACATCTCATGCTTATCGACCTTGGCCGCAATGATGTGGGCAAGGCCTGCGCGCTGGGCTCGGTCAAGGTCACGGAACAGTTCGTCATCGAACGCTTCAGTCACGTCATGCATATCTCCTCCAATGTAGAAGGGACGATCCGTCCGGGGCTGGAGGCACTTGACGCGCTGATGGCGGGATTCCCGGCGGGGACGCTGACTGGCGCACCAAAGATCCGGGCCATGGAAATCATCGACGAGGTCGAACCCACACGACGGGCGACCTATGCCGGGTGCATCGGTTATTTCGGCCCAGAGGGACAGATGGATACCTGCATCGGATTGCGCATGGCGGTCGTCAAGGACGCAAAGATGTATGTACAGGCTGGCTGCGGTGTCGTCGCCGACAGTATTCCCGAGGCCGAGTACGAGGAAACCCGCCAGAAGGCCCGCGCCCTGTTCCGCGCCGCGGAAGAGGCCGTCCGTTTCGCCAGCCGCGAACAGCCTGAAAAAGCAGGTGAGTAAATGCTGTACGGAAATGCACACATTTATTTTATCGCTCGCCCCAACAGGGATTTGACCCTGCCACGCGGGGGGGTCATGATATCGCCATGATCCTTCTGATCGACAATTATGACAGCTTTACCTTCAACCTTGTCCACTATCTGGGGGACCTGGGGGAACGCTGTGACGTACGCCGCAACGATGCGCTGAGCGTGGAAGACGCGATGCGTCTGAAGCCTGAGGCGATCGTATTTTCCCCCGGTCCCCGATCCCCGAACGAGGCGGGGATCTGCTGTGATCTGATCGCGCGCGCGGCGGGGGAAATCCCGATGTTCGGCGTGTGTCTGGGCCATCAGTCGATCGGTCAGGTTTTTGGTGGCCAGGTCGTGCGTGCCCCCATTCCGATGCATGGCAAGGTTTCGCCCGTAATCCATAACGGGACGGATATCTTTACCGGCCTGCCGGACCCATTCCGCGCCACACGTTATCACAGCCTGACGGTTGACCCCGATACACTGCCGGATACGCTGGTGCCCACGGCATGGACGTCAGATGGTGTGATCATGGGGCTGCGGCACCGCGAACTGCCGATCTTCGGGGTGCAGTTCCATCCCGAAAGCATCGCCTCAGAACACGGCCATGATATCCTGGCCAACTTCCTTGCCATCGCGCGCACAGGGACTGCACCGTCCAAATCCAGGGCTGCCTGAACCGTCATGGCGAAGTCATCCGGCCAGTCCATGCCCGTCCCCATGGTTGGCGATTTCCGCTCCGCGATGCAGGCGCTGCTGCTTGGCCGCGACCTCCCGCTTCAGGTCGCCGAAGAGGTGTTCGGCCTGGTCATGGACGGGCATGTCTCCGACATCCGCCTTGCCGCGCTCCTTACCGCACTCCATGCAAAAGGGGAGAGCGCGGACGAACTGCGCGGTGCCGTCAGTGCGATACGTGCGCGCATGGTGGGCGTCGACGGCCTGCCATCGGGGGCCATGGACGTCTGTGGCACAGGGGGCGACGGGCTTGGCACGTTCAATGTCTCCACCGCAGTGGCCTTCGTTCTTGCAGCCCTCGGCGTGCCGGTGGTCAAGCATGGCAACCGGGCATTATCCTCGCGTTCCGGGGCGACAGACGTGCTGTGCGAACTTGGCGTTGGCCTGCCGGACGGGCATGATGATATCCGCGCACTGGTGCATGCCTGCCGTGTGGCGTTCCTTGCTGCCCCCAACCATCATCCCGCCTTGCGGCATGTGGGGCAGGTCAGGCGGGAACTCGGCTTTCGGACCATTTTCAATCTTGTCGGCCCCTTATGCAATCCGGGACATGTCCGTCGGCAACTGGTGGGCGTGTTCGATCCGCGCTGGCGGCGTCCAATTGTCCAGACCCTGCGTGACGAAGGATCGCTTTGTGTCTGGAGCGTCAGCGGCGCATGCGGTGACGGCCGCTGGGTGGATGAACTGACCCTTGCCGGGGAAAACCGGGTCTGCGCGCTTGATGACGGGATCATCCGTGAACTGTCCATCACGGCCACGGATGCGGGATTGCCCCCCACGCCGATCGAGGCGATCGCGGGCGGTACTCCAGACCATAATGCCCGCGCGCTGGAGGCCCTGTTGCATGGTGGGCGTGGCGCATACCGCGACACGGTCCTGCTGAACGCGGCCGTGGCGCTGCATGTGTCGGGGCATGGGAATATCATTCAGGGCGACGGACTTGCTATTGTCGCCCTGCGTAAGAACGTTGCCTTGGCCGCCAGCGTTCTTGACAATGGCGCGGCGCATGCCGTGCTTCAATCCGTTCGTGAATACCGGGCGGACAGGCCAGAATAGAGTAACACAGGGTAAAAAATGAACGACACGCCAATGATGCCGCAACAGACCGATTCTGTCCCGGACCTGGATGCCGATGATTTGCCCGATGTGCTCGACCGGATCTGCGCCCGCACCCGGGTGGATGTCGCGCAACGTGCAACCGTCATGCCGCTCAAGGAAATCACCGCGCGCGCGCGCGAGGTGGCAACCCCGCCGCGCGGCTTCGGACAGGCGCTGAAGCAGCGTACTGCCGACCACCAGATCGGGCTTATCGCGGAAATCAAGAAGGCGTCCCCCTCTGCCGGCATCCTGCGCGCCGATTACCAGCCCACCTTGATTGCACAGGAATATGAACAGGCAGGGGCGGCATGCATTTCCGTGCTTACGGAAGGATCGTGCTTTCACGGAAGCGCCGAAGACCTGACCCGCGTGCGCGAGGCGTGCAAGCTGCCGATCCTGCGCAAGGACTTCATCCTTGATCCGTGGCAGGTACATGAAAGCCGCCTGATCGGTGCGGACTGCATCTTGCTGATCATGGCGATCCTGACGGATGCAGAGGCTGCGGAACTCCTCGACATCGCACGCGGACTGGACATGGACGTACTGGTCGAAGTGCATGACGAGCAGGAACTAAACCGGGCGCTGGCGCTTGATACATCGCTTATCGGCATCAACAACCGCAACCTAAAGACCCTGAAGACCGACCTTGGCACGACACTGGAACTTGCACCGATGGTCCCGCCGGACCGGATCATCGTCTCTGAAAGCGGCATCCGCACGCACGAGGACATCGTGAAGCTGAATGCCGTGGGGGCCAGTGGATTTCTGGTCGGTGAAAGCCTGCTGCGCATGGATGATCCGGCGAATGCGGTCCGCATGCTGCTGGGCACCGCACCGGCATGACGGAAACGACACTGTCGCATCTTGATGCTGCGGGCAACGCCGTCATGGTGGATGTCTCTGGCAAGGCGCAAACCCGGCGTGAAGCGGTGGCAAAGGGCCGTATTACCATGCGCGGCACAACGCGGGACATGATCCTGTCAGGCACCGCGCCAAAGGGGGACGTACTGGCCACGGCACGGATCGCGGGCATCATGGCGGCGAAGAAAACTGCCGACCTGATCCCGCTATGTCATCCGCTGGCATTATCATCGGTCAAGGTCGACCTTATCCCCACGACGGATACACCAGGTATTGAGATTACCGCACGCGTCAGCACCACCGGCCCAACCGGTGTGGAAATGGAGGCCCTGACGGCTGTCTGCGTGGCGGGCCTTACGCTGTATGACATGTGCAAGGCGGTCGATCGCGACATGGAGATCGGTCAAATTTGCCTGCACCATAAATCCGGCGGCGCATCAGGGCTTTATGAAAGGACGGCACCGCCATCCAGATAAACCGGACGCGACCCCTGGTTGCTGCGTGATTATCTGGCCTGGCCCGGTCTGTACGTCATGTAAGAAGGCAAGGACACTCAATGAGTGAAAAACAAGTTTCCGATGTCGTAGTCGGCCGTAACAGTCAGGCCATGACCCAGGCTGAACTGCAGGAAGCCTATTACCAGATGGTCCTGATCCGCCGTTTTGAGGAACGTGCGGGACAGTTGTACGGGATGGGCCTGATCGGCGGGTTCTGCCATCTCTATATCGGGCAGGAAGCCGTGGTGGTCGGTATCCACATGGAGCTCAAGGACGGGGACAAAATCATCACGTCCTATCGCGACCATGGGCAGATGCTTGCCGCGGGCATGACGCCACGCGGGGTCATGGCGGAACTGACCGGACGTGAAGGCGGATATTCCCACGGCAAGGGAGGATCAATGCACATGTTCTCCCGCGAGAAGAACTTTTACGGCGGGCACGGCATCGTCGGTGCGCAGGTCTCCCTTGGTATCGGGCTTGCCTTTGCCAACAAATATCGTGGTACGGACGAAGTTTCCGTCACCTATTATGGCGAAGGCGCATCCAATCAGGGCCAGGTCTACGAAAGTTTTAACCTCGCCGCCCTGCACAAGCTGCCGTGCGTCTTTGTCCTTGAAAACAACCATTACGGAATGGGCACCAGTGTGGAGCGGGCCTCTGCATCGCGTGAATTGTGGCGCAACGGGGAACCATGGGGCATTCCGGGATTCCATGTCGATGGCATGGATGTGGAAGCCGTGCGCAACGCGGCGCGTGACGCAGTCGCACATTGCCGCGCGGGCAAGGGGCCGGTACTGCTGGAGGTCGATACCTACCGCTATCGCGGTCATTCGATGTCCGATCCCGCCAAGTATCGCCAGCGGTCCGAAGTGGACGAAATGCGCAAGAACCACGACCCGATCGACCGTGTGCGCAAGGAACTCCTGAACATGGGCACGACGGAAGACGCGTTGAAAGCCATTGACGCCAAGGTCAAGGCCATCGTTGTCGATGCCAGTGACTTCGCCCAGACCAGCCCCGAACCCGATCCGTCCGAACTGTGGACCGATGTGCTTGTCGAAAGCTGAACACATGCCCATACAGATATTGATGCCCGCCCTGTCCCCCACGATGACAGAAGGGAAGCTGGCGCGCTGGCTGAAGAACACGGGGGAAGATGTCGCCCCCGGCGACGTGATCGCCGAGATTGAAACCGACAAGGCCACGATGGAAGTCGAGGCGGTGGAAGAGGGAACCATCGGGCAGGTTCTCGTTCCCGAAGGAACGGAAAATATCGCGGTCAATACCCCCATCGCCATCCTTCTTACACCGGGGGAAGACAGTTCCGCCGCCGACGCGGCGCCTGTAAAACCCGTATCCGCAAACCCCGCATCCGCGACGGCGTCTGTACCGATGGCGCCCCCCCGGACGACCAGCGCCCCTGCCATACCACCAGCCCCCCATATGGGCGCCGAAAAGGACTGGGGCGAAACCAGCGAGATCACAGTGCGTGAAGCCCTGCGTGACGCGATGGCCGCAGAATTGCGCCGTGACGGCGACGTTTTCCTGATTGGCGAGGAAGTCGCGCAGTATCAGGGCGCCTATAAGGTATCGCAGGGGCTTTTGGACGAGTTCGGAGAGAAACGTGTCATCGACACCCCGATTACCGAACAGGGCTTTACCGGCATGGCGGTTGGCGCGGCGCTGACGGGGCTGAAACCGATCGTGGAATTCATGACCATGAATTTCGCCATGCAGGCCATTGACCAAATCATCAATTCCGCCGCCAAAACGCGCTATATGTCCGGGGGGCAGATGTCCTGTCCCATCGTCTTTCGTGGGCCCAACGGTGCGGCGGCACGCGTGGGCGCGCAGCATTCACAGTGTTATGCAAGCTGGTACGGTCACATCCCCGGCCTGAAGGTCGTGGCCCCCTGGTCCGCCGCCGACGCGAAGGGGCTTTTGCGTGCGGCAATCCGCGACCCCAATCCCGTTATCTTCCTTGAAAATGAAATCCTCTACGGACAGAAATTCCCATGCCCGGTAGATGAGGATTTCATCCTGCCCATCGGCAAGGCCAAGGTCGAACGTGAAGGCAGCGATGTCACCATCGTGACATTTTCCATCATGGTCGGCGTGGCGCTGGAGGCTGCGACGCAACTGGCGGATCAGGGCATCAGCGCGGAAGTGATCAATCTGCGTACCATCCGTCCCCTTGATACCGAAACGATCGTGAACAGCGTCAAGAAGACCAGCCGACTTGTCTGCGTGGAAGAAGGCTGGCCCTTTGCCGGGATGGGGGCGGAAATCGCCATGCAGGTGATTGAACATGCGTTCGATTACCTCGACGCCCCACCGGTACGCGTCGCAGGTGCCGACGTGCCGATGCCATTCGCCGCCAACCTTGAAAAACTGGCATTGCCCAATGTCGAATGGATACTCAACGCCGTTCGGCAGATCGTCTGAGGGAGCAACGCGATGTCCACGAATATCCTGATGCCGGCGCTGTCTCCCACCATGACGGAAGGCAAGCTGCTGCGCTGGCTGAAAAAGGAAGGGGAGGCCGTTTCCGCCGGTGACGTCGTTGCCGAGATCGAAACGGACAAGGCCACAATGGAGGTCGAGGCGGTGGACGAGGGCATCCTTGGCCGTATCCTCGTGCAGGAAGGGACCGACGCAGTCAGCGTCAATACACCAATTGCCATCCTTGTGACCGAGGGGGAGGCCGTGCCCGATGCGCCCAGCCCCCCTGCCACACCCCCGACACCTGCTCCAGTCACAGCCCCGGCTGCCGCCGCCATCCCTGCCACGACCATGCCCGCCGCCACGGGGCAAGGCACGGGCCAGGAGGCCAGAGGACAGGCCAGGGGGCAGGCCAGGGGCCAGCGTATTTTCGCATCCCCCCTTGCACGGCGTATCGCCAGCCAGAAAGGGATCGACCTGTCCGCACTGAATGGAAGCGGCCCGAACGGGCGCATCGTCCGTCGCGATGTTGAACAGGCCACCATACAGCCCGCAGCGTCCCCTGCCGCACCACCCACGGCCACCGTCCCCGCACCTGTGCAGGACATCGCGGCCATTGCAGGCGATACCCCACACCACACCGTCGCCAATTCGACGATGCGTAAGGTCATTGCCCGCCGCCTGAGCGAAGCGAAATCGACCATTCCGCATTTTTATGTGGAGGTTGATGTCGAACTCGACGCGCTGCTTGCGCTGCGCACGCAACTGAACGCGGCATCCCCTGCGGATGGGCCGGGGGCTTACAAGATCTCGGTCAATGACATGCTCATCAAGGCCGCCGCCGTCACGCTGCGCCGGGTGCCTGACGTGAATGTCTCCTTTGCGGGCGACATGACGGTCCATTACGACACGATCGACATCTCGATGGCGGTCTCCATCCCCGATGGCCTGATTACGCCCATCGTCCGGCAGGCCGACCACAAAAGCCTTGGCCAGATCAGCGCGGAAACCCGTGACCTGATCAAGCGCGCGCGGGCGGGCAAGCTCAAACCCCATGAATTCCAGGGGGGAACATTCTCCATCTCCAACATGGGAATGATGGGGGTCAAGGCATTTTCCGCCATCATCAACCCGCCACAGGCCGCCATCCTTGCCATCGCGGCAGGAGAAGCGCGCCCTGTGGTGAAGGATGGGGGGATCAGCATCGCAACCGTCATGACCGTGACCCTGTCGGTCGATCACCGCGTCGTCGATGGCGCGCTTGCTGCGCAATGGGTTTCGGTCTTCCGTTCCGTAGTGGAAAATCCGCTAAGTCTCTTGGTCTGAGGACGCTGGCATGAGCACTTCCCAATTTGACATCATCATCATCGGTGGTGGTCCCGGCGGATATGTCAGTGCAATCCGCGCGGGGCAACTTGGCCTCAAGGTCGCGGTGGTGGAGGCCGCGCATCTGGGTGGTATCTGCCTCAACTGGGGCTGCATCCCGACCAAGGCGCTGCTACGGGCATCGGAAATCAACCATCTGCTGCATAACCTTGGGGAATTCGGGTTCGCGGCAGACAATGTACGTTTTGACCTTGAAAAGGTGGTCAAACGTTCCCGTGCGGTTTCGGCGCAGTTGTCGGCAGGTGTCGGACACCTGCTGAAAAAGAACAAGGTGACAGTCATCAACGGCTTTGGCCGCCTCGACGGCAGGGAGGGTGATAAGCGCCGTGTGTCAGTAACACCGGCCAAGGGAGGGGAGGCGATCTCCCTTGCCGCCCCGCATGTGATTATCGCCACGGGCGCACGGGCACGTGTTCTGCCAGGGCTGGAGCCGGACCAGAAACTGATCTGGTCCTATCGCGAGGCCATGGTGCCGACAACGTTGCCAAAACGTCTGGTGGTGATCGGGTCCGGGGCGATTGGAATAGAATTCGCGTCGTTCTATCGCAACATGGGGTCCGAAGTGACCATCGTGGAGGTTGCCGGACGTATCTTGCCGGTGGAAGACGAGGAGATAAGCGGTCTGGCCCGCAAGGCGTTCGAAAAGCAGGGAATGCAGATCCTGACGGGCGCGAAGATCGTGTCCGTTTCCAAAGGGGCCGAAACCGTGACCCTGAAGATCGAGGCTGGCGGCAAAACGCACGACATGACCGTCGATCGCGTGATTTCGGCGGTCGGGATTGTCGGCAATGTGGAGAATATCGGGCTGGAAGGCACGGCAATCGAAGTTGACCGCACCCATATCAAGGTCGATCCCTACTGCCGCACGGCGGAAAAGGGGATCTATGCCATCGGGGATATCGCCGGGCCACCGTGGCTGGCGCACAAGGCAAGCCATGAGGGGGTCATGTGCGCGGAAATGATTGCGGGGCGGGACGTCCATCCGATGGACCCGCTCAACATCCCCGGATGCACGTACTGCCGTCCACAGGTCGCTTCCGTCGGGATGACCGAGGCGCGGGCAAAGGATGCTGGCTATAAGATCAGGGTAGGGCGCTTTCCCTTTGTGGGAAATGGCAAGGCCATCGCGATGGGAGAACCCGAGGGACTGGTCAAGACCATTTTTGACGCACAGACCGGCGAACTTCTGGGTGCGCACATGATCGGGGCCGAAGTGACGGAGATGATCCAGGGTTACGTCATTGCCCGGACGTCGGAACTGACGGATGGCGAACTGAAGGAAACGGTCTTCCCGCATCCCACAATTTCCGAAGCCATGCACGAAGCCGTGCTTGCCGCCTATGATGGGGCGCTGCATTTCTGAAGGCTGCAAAGACCGCTTTCATGCGCCATGAACGGGGGAGGTATGTTACACTTTCCGCTTTTCCCGACCTTGTGATTGCCCGCCAGGTTCCGGGACGCAAGAATGCTTGACGCATGGAACGGTGCGTTCCACTTGTGGATATCTGCCTGTTTTTCGGGGTTTTACCGCTATGTCCGTACGTGTCCTGATCGATCATCGCAAGGAGGGTTCCCCCGCAGCGCGGCACCCGGAAAAAGCGCACCGGCCTGACAATCCCATTGCCAGAAAACCGGACTGGATCCGGGTGCGTGCGCCCAATAACCCCGTCTATCACGAAACCCGCAAGTTGATGCGTGACCAGAATCTGGTCACGGTGTGCGAAGAGGCAGCCTGCCCCAATATCGGTGAATGCTGGTCGCAGCGTCATGCAACCATGATGATCATGGGCGAGATCTGTACCCGCGCCTGTGCATTTTGCAATGTCACCACCGGGTTGCCAAACGCGCTGGATGCCGATGAACCGCAACGTGTGGCCGAAGCCGTAGCAAAGCTGGGCCTGCGCCATGTGGTCATTACGTCCGTTGACCGCGATGACCTGCCGGATGGGGGGGCGCAGCATTTCGCCCGTGTCATCACCGCGATCCGGCAGGCGGCCCCCACCACCACCATCGAAATCCTGACCCCGGATTTCCTGCGTAAACCCGGATCGCTGGAGGTTGTGGTCAGGGCGCGGCCTGATGTTTTCAACCACAATCTTGAAACCGTGCCACGTCTGTATCCGTCCATCCGGCCTGGCGCACGTTATTACCAGTCGATGCGGCTGCTTGACGACGTCAAGCGCCTTGATCCGTCGATCTTCACAAAGTCAGGTCTGATGCTTGGGCTGGGGGAAGACAAGCCGGAAATACTTCAGGTCATGGATGACCTGCGTATAGCAGACGTTGATTTCATCACCTTGGGGCAATATCTCCAACCTACGGTCAAGCATGCTGCGGTGGCGCGATTTGTCACGCCGGATGAGTTCGCCGACTATGCCGCCATGGCCCGGGTCAAGGGGTTCCTTCAGGTAAGTTCCTCGCCACTGACACGGTCATCGTATCATGCAGACTCTGATTTTGCGGAATTGCGCGCCGCACGACAAAAGCGTCTGGAAGCCCAGAATGGCGCGATGGAGACGAAGTGATGCCCACCCATGCCGAACGTCGGTTGATCGCCTATTCTCCAGATCAGCTTTTTGATCTGGTGGCCGATGTCGGAAAGTATCCGCAGTTCCTGCCCTGGTGCGTCAATGCCAGCGTCAGGAGCCGCACCGCCACCCTGCTGGTGGCGGACCTGTCGATCGGTTTTGGCCCGTTTCGCGAAACCTTCACCAGCCGCGTTACCCTGGATCAACCACGGACCATCCGCGTTACCTATGAAAAAGGTCCGTTTCGATACCTTAACAACGTCTGGACCTTTACCCCTGATGAACGGGGATGCCTGATCGATTTCTTTGTTGATTTCGAATTCCGTTCCCGCCTGTTGCAGGCGGCAATTGGCGTTGTGTTCAACGAGGCCGTTCGCCTTATGGTTTCGGCCTTTATCCGGCGGGCCCGCGATATTTATGGTCCACCCACGATTATACCGCCCGCCAATCCCTCGACCATGCCCGCCAAGATGGGAAACGCATAAAAGCGGGCATGCCTATTTCCCGGAAAATGGTCTAATGAAATATTCTTCTTTCCTGATTTTCCTGCTGTCTGTAATGGCGGGGGCAGGGACGGCACATGCGTCTCCGGCTGGGGGGCATGCACATCATCACGCATCAACCAGCCAGCACCCCGCCCCCGGCAGCAACGCTGAAACAGCGGACCTCAACGCCATAAGCCTGAAAAAAGCCCGGGCCAGCATGACAACACCAGCAGCAGCCCCGCCGCAGGCCGTAACGAACGGCAAGGTTCAGCCTGTCCAGGCCGCAGGAACGGGAATGACTTCGCCGCCCATCCGCGTACCTGAAACCAGCGATACTGTCGCAATGTATTAAAACAGGATGTTACCAGACAGAAATTTGACTTTTTCTGCACGCGATCAGGTCATGGCACCTGATCGCAACATATATCAGATGTATATGAAATATACACTCGGATAATTACCAAATAATAGAAATAAAGTTATTTTTTATAAATTATACAGAACAAATTTTTATACGATTTATTTCGAATGAATGACATATTTTGGCTTTGTTATTTTTTGAAATTCCATCTCATTCCATAGAAAACATCCTACTTAACCAGTATGTAACGCCTCAAGCACCAGTGTCTGGGCATAAATAACTGCCTGCTGTCGGATTGAATCCCGGTTCCCGGAAAATACGACCGAAACCGTCCGGGTCTGCCGCTGCTTTATCGCAACCGCGAACCAGACCAGACCAACCGGCTTTTCAGCACTTCCCCCACCGGGGCCTGCAATCCCTGTTACAGATATCGCGACATCCGCATCAGGGGCGACCGCCACGGCCCCATCAGCCATGGCTGCGGCAACCTCGCTACTGACTGCGCCACGCAGGTCAAGCAGGATAGAAGGCACGTCCAGCAATCGCATCTTCATGGCGTTGGAATAGGTGACAAACCCACCCGCCACGAATTCGGATGCCCCTGCTGGCTGCGTCAGGGACCCGGCCAACAGGCCGCCGGTGCAGCTTTCAGCCGTGACAATACGACGTCCCTGCCGGGCCAGTTCTTCGAACAGCAGCAGCGCCCCCTGCATCATCGGGGTGGGCAATGACGGTTCCATATCCACTCTCCTGTTTCTACTTACCCCAACGCTGGGATCAGGCAATGGCATGCAGGGCCATGACAATCAGGCCCGCCCCCATACCCGCCACGATATCATCGCCCATGATGCCCACCGCATCATGACGCCTGTCAAACCAGCCAACCGGCCCCGGCTTCGTGATGTCAAACAGCCGGAACAGTGCGAACGCCAGCGCCAGCCACAGGCAATCGGCGCCACGCAGGGCAAAGGGGGAAAGTGGGGCAAGCGGCCACATCGACAGCCACATGCCTGCGACTTCATCAATGACGATCCAACCATGGTCTTCCCCATTGGACACCATGGCCGTGGCCCAATACCCGATGACACAGCATACCATGATGGCCATGCCCATCCACGCCACGTGCTGTAATAGCGGTATCCCCACCAGTAACGCCGCCAGAGACCCAACCGTCCCCGGTGCCCTGGGGAAAAAACCACAGCCACCAAAACAGGCAATCATCCGTGCGAGGAAACGCATTACCGTGCGACCTCCTGTCCTGTTATCGCCCGAGCCTGATAAACCGCCATATTTTCCATCACACGTTCCACATAATTGCGCGTTTCCTCGAACGGGATACTTTCAATCCAGTCGAGTACAACCTCGCCCGATGCATGGTCACGTGCAGGGTCCCCAAGGGAGGCAAGCCATGTATCAACACGATGCGGACCGCTGTTATAGGCGGCAAGCAAGTAGGGTACACTCCCACCAAAGCGCTCCATCAACTGCTGCAGGTAAGCAGCCCCCAGCGTCATGTTGACCTGCGGGTTCGTCAGCGTGGCTGCCGTTATCGTGCCAAATGACTGGTGCGTACGCCGCGCCAGCTCCTCGCCCGTGGCAGGACGCAACTGCATCAGGCCAACTGCATGCGCCCCACTGACGATGGTGGGATCAAAATTGCTTTCCTGCCGCATGACTGCAAGTTCCAGCCCCTGCGGCAGATCATGTTCTGCCGGAACATAGGGGCGCGGCCAGCCATCCTCCACCAATGCCAGCCCGTCACGACCTGCGCGGCGTGCAATCAGCACCGCGACATCAGGCATCGCAAGGCGGGTTGCCAACCGGGCAGCCATCACATGCTCCACCGGGTGGGTCGCTTCTTCATCCAGCTTGATGACGAAATCACGGGCATGATGAAAATCATTCCACGACGCCAGGATCTGGGCCGCACGCGCAAGGTCCGATGTCTCGAAACGCACGGACTCTTCGACCGTGGGTTCGGGCGGATGCAGGCGCACCAGATATTCACGCACGGACTGCCCGGCCTGACTTGGGGCCAACAGTCCATTGACCGCATTATCCTGCAGGCAGGTGATCGACATCTGGCCATAAAAAGTATTGGCAAGCTGTGCGGCCTCATCCCACGCAACACGGGACGCCGCGCGGTTGCCACGTGCGGCCTGCGCGCGCCCACTCCAGTATAATCCGCGGCTACGGGTAATCAGCGAAGTTGCCGTGGTCAGGGGGGCAAACGCCGCCAGCGCCTTTGCAGGCTGGTGCAGCCGTTGCAACATGATCCAGCCGCTCAGGAAACGCGTATCGTAAAAACTGACCTCCGGCAGGGCAGAACGGTCATCGGCAACCAGCAGGGCGTCACGATTACGCCCTTGCGCCAACAGATCACGCGCCAGCGCATCGCGAGCATGCCAGAATATCGCGGCCCCCGCCTTGTCCTGCTGCTGTTCTATGGTGAACCCCGAACGCTTCCATAACGCCAGGGCATCATCAAGGCGCTGCGCATGATCAAGCCAGCGCAACTGCTCCAGCACCAGTATGGCGTCATCGCGCTGGTCAGGTGGCACCAGTGCAAGCAGGCTTTCAGCGCCCATATCGTTATGATGAAAGGCAAGCCGCGCACGCGCAAGCGCCTGCTGCTGCGGATCAAGGAATGACACCTGCGCGTCCGCGGCGCCAAGGCGGCCTGTACG
The DNA here is from genome assembly GCF_000964405.1 of Novacetimonas hansenii JCM 7643. Taxonomy (GTDB): domain Bacteria; phylum Pseudomonadota; class Alphaproteobacteria; order Acetobacterales; family Acetobacteraceae; genus Novacetimonas; species Novacetimonas hansenii. The sequence continues at coordinate 18,383 of NZ_BANE01000061.1, read as the reverse complement.
CTCCTGCCGATCGAAACGCCGCCAGTTATCCTGCGCGGTGAAGCTGGAACCAAACTGCTGCTGCATCAGGCGCGCATCGGCGGGTTGGTCATTTCCCGCGATCCATGCCGCACGCGCCCATTGCGTGATCCGCGATGGGGGAAGTGCCGCCCCTGTGGCACATCGGGCAAGGGCCTGTGCGGTGCCAAGTTGCCAACGCGCACACAACCGCGCGAGTACGGCAGGATCGCCTTCCTGTGACAGGGCACGCTCAAAACGCGCAACCATGACACCACGTCTGGGCCATGTGGTGCTTTCGGTCAGGAAATTGGCATATTCATCCGCCGTGCCGCCCGCAGGCGACAGCAGCCGCAGATAAACCGTCAGGCGGGCAGCGACCGGGCTGTCATCGGCATTGCCTGTCCCGGCCTGTCGCTCCGTAGGCCATGCGGGGGCAGGGGGGATGGCAGGACCTTCGGCATGAAGGGAAAGAACCGGGCAGGACATCCATACCCCGGCCGCCACGCAGGCAAGAAAGGCGCTACGCCGCAGCGCACCGTGCGCGCGACGCCGGAAATAACCGATAGCCCGACCGTCACCCGTCACGAAAGATGGGTCCACACTTCACCTCCGCCCTTGAAGATCAGCTCAACCGCCACAACCAGCACCACAAGCAGCCCGATCCATGAAATCCAGCGAAACCGCTCCAGCAGCCGTGCAATCAGCGACGCCGCGATGGCCATCATCAATACCGACACCACCAGCCCGGTTACGAGCACGCCTACATGTTCGCCCGCGGCCCCCGCCACGGCCAGCACGTTATCAAGGCTCATGGACAGGTCAGCCACGATGATGCGGATAATGGCGTTGCGCAATGACGCGGGGGCAGGGGCGCCATCTTCCCCCGCATGGCCGGGACCGCGCATTTCACGATACATCCGCCAGCAGACCCATAGCAGAAGGAGCCCCCCCGCAAGTGTCAGGCCGATGACCGCCAGCAGCCGGACGGCCACCAGTGCAAGGCAGATACGGATCAGTGCCGCACCCAATACCCCCGAAAGGATCGCAACCCTGCGCTGTGGGGCAGGCAGGCCGCGCACCGCCATCCCGACAACGATCGCGTTGTCGCCCGCAAGCGTGAGATCAATGAGGACAACCTGACCAAGCGCGTAAAGCGAGGAGGCGGAAACGGCAAATGACATGAAGCAGGGATATCCTGTTGCACCGCCCATAAGGGACGTGAAAGTAAGTTCGGTCTGCCCTGTTATATGCCGTGGGACGCGGATGCCATGCAATCATGCGTATCCGGATTTGAAATATGCACGAAAGGGAAGACGCGCGACGCGGAATTGGCTAGGAAAGGGTCCCACATTCCCCTATCGCGCATTTTGTTAAGGAAATCCAACCCTATGGTCCCGCGTTATACCCGGCCGGTGATGGCCGCCATCTGGTCCCCGGAAAACCGGTACCGCATCTGGTTCGAGATTGAGGCCCTCGCCTGCGAGGCGATGGCCGAATACGGCGCCATCCCCAAGGAATCCGCACGCACCATCCGTGAAAAGGGCGACGCCGCCATGGCGGCGTTCACGCAGGCCGACCTGGACCAGATTGACGAAATCGAAGCCGTGACACGCCATGATGTCATCGCCTTCCTGACATGGCTTGCCCAGAAGGTCGGCCCCGACAGCCGCTTCGTCCATCTGGGCATGACATCATCCGACGTACTTGATACCTGCCTGTCGGTGCAGATGGTGCAGGCGACCGACCTGCTGCTTGAGGATCTGGACAAGCTGCTCGCCGCGCTGAAACAGCGCGCATTCGAGCACAAACATACGCTGACGATCGGACGCAGCCACGCCATCCATGCCGAACCGACCTCGTTCGGGCTGAAACTTGCGGGACATTATGCGGAATTCGCGCGTAACCGCGAACGCCTTGTCCGTGCACGCGCGGAAATTGCCGTATGCGCGATTTCCGGGGCGGTGGGCACCTATGCCCATATCGACCCGCGCGTGGAGGAATATGTCGCACGCAAGCTGGGCCTCGAACCCGAAGGCGTTTCCACGCAGGTCATCCCGCGTGACCGTCATGCGGCCTATTTCTGCGCGCTGGCGGTCATCGCCAGTGGAATCGAACGCCTTGCGGTTGAAGTACGCCACCTGCAACGCTCCGAAGTGCGTGAGGCGGAGGAGTTCTTCCATCCGGGGCAGAAGGGATCGTCCGCGATGCCGCACAAGCGCAACCCGGTCCTGTCGGAAAACCTGACCGGGCTTGCGCGTCTGGTGCGTTCACATGTCATCCCGGCGCTGGAAAATGTGGCGCTGTGGCATGAACGCGACATCAGCCATTCGTCGGTGGAACGCAACATCTGCCCCGATGGCACGATCGGCCTTGACTTCGCGCTGATGCGCCTTGCCGGCATGATGGAAAAGCTGGTCATCTATCCCGATCGCATGCAGGCCAATATCGAAAGCCTGGGTGGCGTTGTCCATTCGGGTGAAGTGCTGTTGGCGCTTGCACGCGCAGGCATCCTGCGTGAAGATGCCTATCGCATCGTGCAGCGCAACGCGATGGAAACATGGACCAAACTGGGACAGCCCGACGGCAGGACGTTCCGCGAAAACCTCGACGCCGACCCAGAGGTTGCGGGACGCGTGCCTGCCGAAGTGCTGGATGCGGCGATGGACAGCACGGCGCATCTGCGGCAATTGGACCATACCTACAACCGCGTATTTGGTGAAACCGGCCCCCGGTCCGCATAAGGGGACAGTCGGCAGACCTGCCTGTCCGGTACCGGCGCGCGCCAAACCGGACAGGCCCAGACATACAGGATCAATGGCGTGTGTACTGTCGTTATCTCCCACCAGCCGGATGAGGCATGGCCGCTGCTGCTGGCGGCCAACCGCGACGAACGCCTCGACCGTCCGTGGGAAGCACCTTCGCGCCACTGGGGCGATCATCCCACCGTCGTGGGGGGGCGCGACTGCGTGGCTGGTGGGTCATGGCTGACCATGAACGACGCAGGCGTCATCGGGGCGATCATGAACCGTGTCGGCAGCCTTGGCCCCGCGCCGGGCAAACGTTCACGCGGGGAATTGCCGCTTATGGTGGGGGATCATGGCTGTGCGCGCGACGCCGTGGCGCGGATCGCGGCCCTTGATGCCGGGGAATGGCGGTCATTCAACATGATCGTGGGTGATGGCACCGATGCCTTTTTCATCCGTGGCCCCGGCTATGGCACACCACAGGTTATCGCGCTCGACGTGGGAACGCACATGATCGCGACCACGGACCCAGATGATATGTCCATGCCACGGATCGCACGCCACCTGCCGCGTTTCCGTGCCGCGCCACGCCCCGTGCCCCCCGCGTGGGAAAGCTGGACCGTGCTGCTGGCCGATCGCTCGCTTCCCGCTGGCAGCGAACTCAACATCCCCCCACGTTCGGGCTTTGGCACGTGCAGTTCCTCCGCACTCGGCATCTCGCGCGATCCTGCCGCCCCGAACGGACGGTCGTGGTTTTTCGCGGCTGGCGCACCAGACCGCGTGGGATATGCCCCGGTGGACCTGAACACCGCTCGCCCCGGCATCAATGCAGGCGCAGGTTCCGGCACGGCGGCGACATAGAAACGTTATGGTATCTTCGACGCGCAATCGCTGCTATTGCATGCGCACATTCTGGGTCCTGTTGCGGACCCGCAGGGGAGGATGCCTGCGGCATGCTTCCCACAGCCGTATGTGAAGGACGAGTATGGGCCGCCGCCGCCAGCTTTATGAAGGAAAAGCAAAGATCCTTTTCGAGGGTCCGGAACCGGGAACCCTGGTTCAGTATTTCAAGGACGATGCCAGTGCGGGCAATGGCGCCAAGAAGGGCGTCATTACCGGCAAGGGCGTCCTGAACAACCGGATCAGCGAGCACCTGATGCTGCGCCTGCATGAAATCGGGATTCCCACCCATTTCATCCGGCGGCTGAACATGCGTGAACAACTGATCCGCGAGGTGGAGATCATCCCGCTTGAGGTCGTGATCCGCAATGTCGCCGCAGGCAGCCTCAGCAAGCGCCTCGGCATCAAGGAAGGCACCCGCCTGCCGCATCCGATCGTCGAATTCTACTACAAGAATGACAGCCTCAATGACCCGATGGTCAGCGAGGAACACATCACCGCCTTTGGCTGGGCATGTGCGCATGACCTGGAGGATATCGTTTCGCTGAGCATGCGAATCAACGATTTCCTGTGCGGCCTGTTTGTGGGGATCGGCATCACGCTGGTGGACTTCAAGCTGGAGTTCGGTCGCCTGTGGGAAAACGACAACATGCGCATCGTGCTGGCGGACGAAATCTCGCCCGATAACTGCCGCCTGTGGGACAGCAAGACCAGCCAGAAGCTCGACAAGGACCGTTTCCGCCAGGACATGGGCAAGGTCGAGGAAGCATATCAGGAAGTGGCCATGCGCCTTGGCATTCTGCCGGAGGCGACGAATTCCGACATGAAGGGACCGGAGGTAATGCAATGAAAGTACGCGTGACGGTCATGCTCAAGGATGGCGTGCTCGATCCCCAGGGCAAGGCAGTGGAACATGCGCTGCATGTGCTGGATTTCAAGAATGTCGGCGACGTACGCATCGGCCGTGTGATCGACCTTGAACTTGCAGAAAGCGACCCGGCCCGCGCCATCGTGCAGGCCAACGAAATGGCCCGCGCGCTGCTTGCCAACCTCGTGATCGAGGATTTCGCAGCGGAGGTCGTTGAAGAATGAAGACGGCAACGGGCATTTTCCTCGCGGCCTGCGCGTTTGGCGCGGGCCTGCTGCCGCTGTCTGCTGCGCATGCGCAGCGGGTTTCGCGCATGCCTGCGTCGCAGCTTGGCACATTATGTACGCGTGCATCGGGCACGGGTCTGTGTGACTCCTACATTTCTGGCGTGGCGGACGCGGCAGCCCTTGCGCATCTGTTTGAACGCAACGCGGAAAAAGACCAGCATGACGTGGCCGCGTTCTGCATTGCACCTGCGACCAGCCTGTCGGACATGCGTGGCAAGGTCGTGGACTGGATGAAGGCGCATCACGACCAGTTATCCCGTCCGGCGGGGGAGGCGGTCTTTACGGCGCTTCATGAATCCTATCCCTGTGGCGACCACAAATGAAGGCGGGTATTGTTGTTTTTCCCGGCACCAACCGGGAACGTGACATGGCGATCGCGCTGCGCAGCGTGACCGGTGTCGCCCCCCGCATGATCTGGCATCGTGAAACGGACCTGCCGGACCTTGACCTCGTGGTATTGCCTGGCGGCTTCAGCTATGGCGATTACCTGCGCTGTGGGGCGATGGCGGCCCATGCCCCGATCATGCCCGCCATCCGCCGCTTTGCGCAGGCGGGGGGGCATATCCTTGGCGTCTGCAACGGTTTCCAGATCCTGACCGAAGCGCAACTGCTGCCGGGCGCGCTGCTGCGCAACGCCTCGCTGCGGTTCCTGTCACAGGACTGCTTCTTGCGTGTCGAACGCAACGATACGCCGTTTACACGTCACTGGGAACGCCACGACGTCTTCCGCACCCCGATGGCACATGGGGATGGCAATTATATTGCCGACCATGACACGATCCGCATGCTTGAAGACACCAACCGCGTCGCCTTTCGCTATGTCGCGGCGGACGGGCGGCTTGACGCCATGGACACCACGCTCAACCCCAACGGCAGCATGGGGGCCATTGCAGGCGTCTTTAGCGAGAACCTGCGCATCTGCGGCATGATGCCGCACCCGGAGGACCTGGTTGATCCCCTGATGGGCGGAGAAGACGGAAAGCCCCTGTTTACGGGCCTGGTGGAGGCGCTGGTCGGATGAGCACAGCAGGACAGAAGCCCGTCAACGCGGCGCTGGCTAAGGAATTTGGCCTGACGGCTGATGAATATGGCAATGTGCTGTCCATCATGGGACGCACGCCGAGCCTGACCGAACTTGGCATTTTTTCCGTCATGTGGTCGGAACACTGCTCTTACAAATCATCGCGCGCGTTTCTCAAGACGCTGCCGACCAAGGCGCCATGGGTTATCCACGGGCCGGGTGAAAATGCGGGCGTCGTTGATATCGGACAGGGGCTGGCGGCCATCTTCAAGATGGAAAGCCACAATCACCCATCCTTCATCGAACCGTATCAGGGGGCGGCGACAGGTGTTGGTGGCATCCTGCGTGACGTGTTCACCATGGGCGCGCGACCGGTCGCGAACCTGAACGCCCTGCGCTTTGGCGATCCTGACAACCCGCAGACGCGACGCATCGTCGATGGTGTGGTGCGTGGCGTTGGCGGATATGGCAACTGCGTCGGTGTTCCCACGGTTGGGGGGGAAATCAACTTCCACCCCGCCTATGATGGCAATCCGCTGGTCAATGCGATGACGGTGGGCGTGGCACGACAGGACCGCATCTTCCTCTCGGCGGCGGCGGGCGTAGGCAATCCCGTCATCTATGTCGGGTCCAAGACCGGGCGTGATGGCATCCACGGGGCCACGATGTCCTCGTCCGAGTTTGACGAAGACGCACTGGCCAAACGTCCCACGGTACAGGTGGGTGACCCGTTTGTTGAAAAGCTCCTGATCGAAGCCTGCCTTGAACTGATGGCGACCGATGCGATCGTGGCCATCCAGGACATGGGGGCTGCGGGCCTGACATCGTCCGCCGTGGAAATGGCGGGCAAGGGCGGGGTGGGGATCGAACTCGACCTCGATCAGGTGCCACAGCGCGAACGCGGCATGACAGCCTATGAAATGATGCTGTCGGAAAGTCAGGAGCGGATGCTGATTGTCATCCGTCCTGACCGCACGGAACAGGCACGCGCCATTTTCGATAAATGGGAACTTGATTTCGCGGTTATCGGTCATCTGACGGACACGGGACGCATCGTCCTGCGCCATCAGGGCCGGACAGAGGCGGACATCCCGCTTGCGCCGCTGGCGGATCAGGCCCCGATCTATCACCGTCCCACCGCACCGGCCCTGCCACCCGTGCCACTGGGGACGATCAGCGACCCGGTCGGCATCGAACAGGCGCTGCTGCGCCTGATCCGCTGTCCCGACCTGGCCTCGCGCGAATGGGTCTGGAACCAGTATGACAGCACGGTGGGCGGACAGACTGTCCGGCGTCCGGGTGCGGCCGATGCCGCCATCATACAGGTTGAGGATACGACCATCGGCCTTGCGATGACGACGGACTGCACACCGCGTTACTGCCGTGCCAACGCCCGCACCGGCGGCGCACAGGCGGTGGCCGAAGCATGGCGTAATCTGACCGCAACGGGTGCGCGCCCACTGGCGGTGACGGATAACCTCAATTTCGGCTCCCCCGAGAAGCCCGAGGTCATGGGGCAGTTCGTCGATGCCATCGCGGGGATGGGCGATGCCTGTCGCGCACTCGACTTCCCCGTCGTCAGTGGCAATGTCTCGCTTTACAACGAAACGCGCGGGCCGGATGGGGAGTCCGTTTCCATCCTTCCCACGCCCGCCATCGGTGGGCTTGGCGTATTGGATGATGTCACGAAAGCAATCGGGTTGGGCATGCCCGACGGATGTGACGTGATCGTGATCGGCGAAACACGCGGTGAACTGGGCCAGTCCCTATGGTTGCGTGAAATCCATGGCAGCCAGGATGGCGAACCACCTGCGGTCGATCTTCAGGCCGAACGCCGCAATGGCGACTTCGTGCGGGGGGCGATCCTGGATGGCACCATCATCGCATGCCATGACGTAGCGGATGGCGGACTGCTGGTCAGTGTGGCGGAAATGGTCATGGCGGGCACGGCGGGATGCACCCTGCTGGCACCGCAGGCCGGCATCCGCCCGGAAGCCTACTGGTTCGGTGAAGACCAGGCGCGCTACATCATCGCTGTTCGCGATGCAAAGGCGTTCATGGACCGGGCCGCGCAGGCCTCCATCCCGTGTCGCGTACTGGGTCAAAGTGGCGGGGACGGTTTGACATTGCCCAATGGCGCCACAATATCAAAGGCACGTCTTGTCGCGGTGAATTCGGAATTTTTCCCGCGACTTATGGATCGCTGAGCAGCAAGGACAGGCAGGAGAACAGCCGATGGCCATGACGGCCCAGGAAATCGAAACCTACATCCGTGGCGCTCTGCCGGATGCGCAGATCCACATTGACGACCTTGCGGGGGACGGCGACCATTATGCCTGCAAGGTGGTCAGCAATGCGTTTCGTGGCCTGTCCCGCGTAAAACAGCACCAGTTGGTTTACAACGCGTTGCAAGGACATATGGGGGGCAAGCTGCATGCGCTCGCCCTTCAGACAAGCACACCGGACTGATCCCCCGCATCAGGGACGGATAACCGGTTATCAGAACGAGGAGTCCAGTATTATGGCCGAAACCATCACCCAGCAGATCCAGGCGCAGATCGACGCCAATCCGGTCATGCTGTACATGAAGGGCGATGCAACCTTCCCGCAGTGCGGTTTTTCCGCACGCGTTGTGCAGATCCTCAAGCATCTGGGCGTACCGTTCAAGACCGCCAATGTCCTCGAAGATCCGGCCCTGCGTCAGGGTATCAAGGATTTTTCGAACTGGCCCACGGTGCCACAGCTTTACGTCAAGGGCGAGTTCATCGGTGGATGTGACATCGTGACCGAGATGTACCAGTCCGGTGAACTGGAAAAGCTCCTGACTGAAAAAGGTATCGTCCCGGCTTCTGCCTGAACGGACCGGAACAGCCACTGACAGAAAAAGCGGATGGGCAGCACAGGCGCCCGTCCGCTTTTTTTTGTTTCATATGATACTGAGCCTTGCCTTGTTTACCCGATTTTGCGTAGCTTCGCTGCAATGACTGAATTGGAGTGTTAGATGCGCCACACGTGCTTGCGAATCACGACCCTGTCGGTGGTTTGCGCGGGTTTCATCCACAGCGTCACGCCACAGGCGCAGGCACGTAGCCATGCCATGACTGATATGGAAGCAGACCGCCTGACACTCAGCGCGCTGACTGCACCGCCCCCGCCGGTCCGTCACGTGACCTATCGCCATGCGGTGGGCACACATCATGCCCTGGTCACGTCTGCCCACCATGTGACATCGTCGCACGTGCGCCATTCACTGGTTCATGAAGTGTCTTATCATCCACACGGTACGGCTGCCGTCCGGCATGCGACACATGCGAACATCCATCACCGGACCTGAATGCGTCCTGCCATCCAGCCTGTAGGTCACTCCATCCTGAATGCGTCCTCGATGCGGTGCATGTGACCATCGGGCAGGACAACAACCACGTCGAAGCGCATCCCGTCATATACCCACCCTGCGTTGAGCATGCACAGGCCCTGCGCAGCGTTCATCAGGCGTTGCATGGTGCGGGGACTGATCGCATCGCCTGCCTGCATGATTGACGCGCGCGCCTTTACTTCCGTAAAGACCAGCAGCCCATCACGAATGGCGACAATATCAATTTCGCCCCAGGCCGTACGCGCACGATGCGCCAGAATGGTCCATCCCTCCGCCCGCAGATGGTCCATGACTTTCCGTTCTGCCTCAAGCCCCCTGTGATGGGAACGCCGTCCGACGGCACGCCTGCGCCATCCGGGCGACGAAGGGGGGACTGGCGATGTCACGACTCTCATCCTCATTTTCTGTAATCGGGGATAGCCCCAATATCGCATCCCAATATTACTGTACCCTGCGGGCACCGGATATGGCGGCCCATGTCGAATTTTCATGCTTTCATGGCGCGTACGGAATAATGACGGCATCATGATCTATACCTACGTCACATTCCTTGTCCCGATTGTGCTGGCCTTACGCCTGTGCATCATGGCGATCGTCATCGTCCATGTGCTGCTGACGAAACGTGACGTAGGGGCCTCCATCGGATGGATCGGCGTTACGGTCCTGATGCCACTGACCGGTGGTATCCTGTATCTGATGTTTGGCATCAACCGCGTGCGCCGCCGTGCCAAGCGTCTGGTTGGGCTGCATCCATGGTACAGCCGCACCATGACCTCACGCTGGCGCAGGGGCGAGGAGGGACGCTTCGCCCCGCTGGCGGACATGGTAACAAAGCTGACGCAACGCCCGTTGCTGGCGGGGAACCTTGTCATCCCCCTGCATGATGGGGACAGCGCATATCCGCAGATGCTGGCCGCAATCGAGGGCGCACGCAGCACGGTGCTGCTATGCTCCTATATTTTTCGACCTGACGAGATCGGACAGAAATTCTGCGATGCCCTGATTGCTGCACACCGACGTGGCGCACAGGTACGGGTTCTGGTGGATGGCGTGGGCAGCGGATACTTCCATTGCGCAATCGCAGACAGGCTGCACAGGGCAGGGGTGCCGGTGGGCCGGTTCATGCATTCGCTGCTGCCATGGCGTATGCCGTTCATCAACATGCGCGATCACAAGAAGATCCTGGTTGTCGATGGCCGCACCGGTTTCATGGGGGGGCTGAACATCGGGGAAGAAAATCTGACGGCACGGCATCCCGCCCATCCCGTATCCGACACGCATTTCCGTATTTCGGGACCAGTCATCCATCAATTGAGCGAAGCCTTCGCGCGCGACTGGACCTTTACAACAGGGGAGGCCCTGGTGGCTGACCTGTTTTTCCCCGAACAGCAGGCCCATGGTGACAGCCTGACCCGCATCGTGACGGCAGGACCTGATTCCGACCTGGAGAAGATTGAATATACCATGCTGCAGGCCATTTCGATAGCCCGGCATTCAGTACGCCTCATGACCCCGTATTTCCTGCCTGATGAAAGGTTCCTAACGGAACTGGCCCTTGCGGCATTGCGTGGGATCGAGGTGGATATCATTGTCCCACGTCACAGCAACCATGTCGTGATCGACTGGGCACGTGCGGCAAACCTGCCACGTTTCCTTGATTCTGGCTGTCGGGTATGGCAGGCGCGGCCACCGTTCAACCATTCCAAGCTTCTGGTGGTTGACCGACACTGGTCGTTCGTAGGCAGTTCCAACATTGATGTACGCAGCCTGCGGCTGAATTTCGAAATCAATCTGGAAGTTTATGATGATGCGCTGGCAACCACGATTGACGATTTCATCATCCGTCACCGCCATGAACGCCTGACCCATCATGACCTTGACCGGCGTTCGCTACCGACAAAGCTGCGTGATGCCTCAGCCCGATTGCTGCTGCCTTATTTGTGAGGCAGCAGTTCAAGCCTTACGGCAATCGGCCGATGATCCGATGCGTAATTGTCGATCACGCGCTGCTCCACACAGGCAAGGCCGCGTATCAGGCATCGGTCAAGCCGGATCGGCAGGACGTCCGCCATGCGATGGGTTGGGGCACGTGGTCCGACATCACGGAAATGCCGGATCAATGTAGGGCCGACAAGATTGAAATCCCCAAGGATGGCCGCACGATACGGCAAAAGCTGTGACATGCGCCGCAATTGCCGACGGTTCAGTAATTGCCCATGCGACAGATGCACATTGGCGATGGCGAAGGGGCCACATTCGATAATCTGCGCCACACGCCGGATCAGCGTGCCAGAGGGCAGGGTACAGGTCATGGGGGGACGACGATAGGGCCAGGGGCTCCAGCATGCGACACCATGAATGCGCCCCGGCAGTGGAGAGCGTGCATAATGGCCACCGATCAAGGTTGGCAGGGCATCGATATCAACTGTCGCCTCCTGCATCAGGAGCAGGTCGGGCTTTTCCTGATGGATCAGGTGGACGATATCGCGCACCGTTGCGCCGATCTGGCGCAACAGGTTCCAACTGACGACCCGGATACTGTTTTCGGAATGGAAAGGTGGCTGGTATCCCGGCAGGGGACCTTTCCCCGGTTCGGCCACGATGGCGGGCAACCGCAGATACGGACGCGCAAGATTCATGGTTCGACAAATGGCTCCCTGACCTCGGGCGCCAGACGCGCGCCCGGATCGCCTGCGGCGAATTCCGCCGTCAGGGTATATCCCACACCAATAAGCACCGGGCCGAGGAAAATGCCAAGGCCGCCAAATGTCCAGATGCCCCCCAGAACACCCAGAACCGTCAACAGGTAGGGAAGTTGTGCCCCCCGGGCAATGAACATCGGTCGCATGATGTGATCGGCCCCCGACACGATGATGGTCCCGTAAAGCAGCAGGAACACGCCCCATCCGGGATGATGGGCGACAAACAGGAAAAACGCCGCAGGTATCCAGATCAGGGGGGCACCGATGGGCAGGACGGAAATAAAGGCGGTAATCCCGCCCCACAGCACGGGGTTGGCAATACCCGCGATGGCGAACCCGATACCTGTCAGCACGCCTTGCAACAAAGCCGTCCCGATGATGCCATACACGGTGCCCCGGATCGTGCGCCCGATGATCCCCAGGATACGGTCCGCGTACCCCCCGGCGATACGCCGCACGACGGAGACGAACGTAGCGCCCAGTGCCTCCCCGCCCAACCAGAAGAAAAACGCCATGAACAGCGCCATGCCCAGATGCGCCAGCCCGCTGGCCAGTTGCATGATCCCACCAAGGGCCCACTGCACCAGACGACCACTATAGGGACGTATCATCTGGTCGATATTACCCACATCCACCCGCCACTTTTCCCACGTTTCGTTCATCTGGGGACCAAGGTGGGGAATATGCTGCAACCACACAGGCAGCGACGGCAGATGGATGACGGTCGTGATGCTGTCGATCGCATCGGGCAGGGTCTGGGGCAGTTCGACAATGCCGCTGGATACCACCAGCGTCAGGGGAACAACCATCACCACGGCGGACATGACCGTCATGCCCAGCGCGGCGATAAGGGGATTAGTATGCCGCCGCAGCCGCACATAGATCGGCCATGTGGAAAATGTCAGGATCGCCGCCCACAGCAGGGCCGACATGAAAGGGTAGAGAATGAGTATGCAGCCAAAGGCGATCCCCCCCAGCATGAGCCCCATCATTATGCGTTCGACCATAACCGTCGCGATCCGTCCCGTGGCAATCCGTGCGAAGGCGTGATCCCGCTTTCGTCATGGCATAATATGCTGCACCTTATCGCAAAGCGCACAAACACCAAAGATTGGCCACAGACATGCATCCACTGATTTCCGCCGAAGACCTTGCCCACATCCTGTCGCATGACGATGTTGTCATCCTGGACGCGACGCAGGCCCTGCCGGGACAGCAATTCGATCCCCAGGCCTGTTTCCTGTCGGGACACATTCCCGGCGCGCGCCAGTTCGACATCGACATGTTTTCGGACCCGGATTCCCCATTGCCGCATACAGTGCCGGGGCAGGCCCGCTTTACGCGCCTTGCCCGCGCACTGAGCCTGCATGATGGGACGCGGATCATTTTTTATGACCAAAAGGGTGTGGCCTGCGCCGCACGCGGCTGGTGGCTGATGGGGCTGTTTGGCCACGACCGCACGCAGGTGCTCGACGGGGGGCTGCCGGCCTGGCAGGGCGCCGGACTAAAGCTGGAAACAGGGCCAAGCACGGCCCCCATGGACACTCCCCCCCCATTCATCGCCCGCCCGCGCATGCGACGGCTGAAGGGACTGGGGGATATGCTCGACCTTACCCATGCGGCCGGGTCCTGCGTTATCCTTGATGCCCGGGCGCACGGACGCTTTACCGGCGAACTGCCCGAACCGCGGCAGGGCATGCCTTCGGGTCATATGCCTGGTGCCGCCAGCGTGCCGTATACCACCTTACTGGCATCAGATGGACATATGCTTCCCCCCCATGAGCTGCGCCAGATCTTCGCCGCCGCAGGCATGCATCCAGACAAGGAGGCCGTATGCACATGCGGCAGTGGCATGACCGCATGTGTGCTGGCACTCGGGCTGATGGCATCGGGATTAGGGCAACATGCCGTGTACGACGGGTCATGGGCGGAATGGGCCTCCACCCCCGGCACCCCGATCGTCACAGGGGACGCATAAGGGGGCGTTTGCAAAACGCCATCCCGACGACCTGCCGAAATCATCGGATTTTCTGGATGCCTCCTTTGGGACAAAAGCGACATCTAGAAACTTTTATTTTTTTATCAACGGACTATTTTTAAAAATCCTGAAAACGTGGCTGGGGAAAGATTTAAATGGATCATGAAAACCTGCGTCACGCAGTCTCTCGCGGATGGCGGGACATGGCGTCACTTGCGGTGCGGGTGGCGCGTGACGCCCCGGTGGACGGGCAGGGCGTATTCGTCAACCCGGCGGTTGCACGCGGCTCAACCGTCCTTTTCTCCTCGCTTGAAGCGATGGAGAAAGCCGGTCACAAACGCTATGGCGACGAACTGATCTATGGGGCGATGGGAACACCGCTGCAACACCGGCTGGAACATGCGATCGCCACGATCGAAGGGGCCACCCATACCCAGATCGCACCATCCGGGCTTGCGGCATGCACATTGCCCCTGCTGGCATTTCTTGACAGCGGTAGCCACTGCCTGATGTCAGATTCCGTCTATGGCCCGATGCGACGGTTTGCGGAAAAGGTGATGCGCCGCTTTGGCGTGGATATCACCTACTTCCCCCCCTGCGCCAGCGAAGAGGAACTGCAACGCCTGTGGCGGACGGAGACGAAGGCAATCTTTACCGAAAGCCCCGGCAGCCATTCGTTCGAGGTACAGGACATCCCCATGATGGCCCGCGTGGCCCATGGACATGGTGCACGCCTGATTGTGGATAATACGTGGGGGATCGGCATCTTCCAGCCCTTCCGCCATGGCGCGGACATTTCCATCCAGGCACTGACCAAATATCCCGCAGGCCATGCGGATACCATCATAGGGGCCGTATCCACCGCGAACGAAGCCGACTGGCACCTGCTGCGCGATACCGCCATCCAGACCGGACAGGTCGCGGGACCGGATGACTGTGCCCTGACGTTACGGGGAATACGCACGTTACCAGTCCGTCAGGAACGACAATCCCAATCGGCAATTGATGTCGCCCTATGGCTCCAGTCGCGGGCAGAGGTCAGCCGCGTCCTGCATCCCGCCCTGCCATCATGCCCGGGACATGAATTCTGGAAACGGGATTTTTCGGGGGCGTCATCGCTGTTTGGGGTCGTCCTGCGTCCTGATTTCACATTACCGCAGATGCAACACATGATTGATTCGCTGCAGATGTTTGGCATCGGCGCATCATGGGGCGGATATGAAAGCCTGATCCTGCCCACGACCCGGGGCATTACCCGTTCATGCGACAGCGTGACACAGGCTGGCCCGACATTTCGTATCCATATCGGGCTGGAGGATACACACGACCTGATTGCCGACCTGGCACGGGGCCTGGATGGGATGGCAAAGGGCAACACCTGATGCCTATGCCATACTGACACATATCAATGCCTTCCCACGGCTGCCTTGCCATTGTGATAACAGAAGTGGAGCACCCCCTCGGGACGAGGGCATGCGGATATTGAGGAGATGTTGAAATGGCCGGAAAGATGAAAGCAGCGGTTGTCCGCGAATTCGGAAAACCCCTGAGCATCGAGGAACTTGATATCCCCTCGATCCGTCCCAACCAGATTCTTGTGAAGGTCGATGCCTGCGGGGTATGCCACACGGATCTGCATGCCGCACGTGGCGACTGGCCCACCAAGCCCAAACCACCCTTCATCCCCGGTCATGAGGGGATCGGGCATGTTGTCGAGGTCGGTGCCGCCGTAGACTGGATCAAGACCGGCGATGTCGTCGGGGTTCCATGGCTGTATTCGGCATGCGGGCATTGCGAACATTGCCTGGGGGGATGGGAAACCCTGTGTGAAAAACAGGAGGACACGGGATATTCAGTCAATGGCTGTTTTGCTGAATATGTCGTGGCCGACCCGAATTATGTTGCGCACCTGCCCAAGGATATTGACCCGATCCGCACGGCGCCTGTCCTGTGTGCGGGCCTGACGGTGTACAAGGGCCTGAAGATGACAGATACACGCGCGGGCGAATGGGTTGCCATTTCCGGTGCGGGCGGCCTGGGGCAGATGGCCATCCAGTATGCTGTCGCCATGGGGCTGAATGTCGCGGCGGTCGATATCGACGACGGCAAGCTTGCCGAAGCCCGCAAGCTGGGCGCAAGCGTAACCGTCAATGCGCGTACTACCGATCCTGTTTCCTATATCCGGCAGAAAACCGGCGGCACGCATGGCGTTCTGGTTACGGCTGTTTCAAACACTGCCTTCACACAAGCGATAGGTTACGCACGCCGGGGCGGTACCATCGTCCTGAATGGCCTGC
Source organism: Novacetimonas hansenii JCM 7643 (assembly GCF_000964405.1). GTDB lineage: Bacteria > Pseudomonadota > Alphaproteobacteria > Acetobacterales > Acetobacteraceae > Novacetimonas > Novacetimonas hansenii. The sequence goes on along the minus strand of NZ_BANE01000061.1, from coordinate 2,210 downwards.
CCCCCGGTGAATTCCCCATCTCGATTTTTGACATGGTCATGAACGGCACAACCGTACGCGGTTCCATCGTGGGCACGCGTCTGGACATGATCGAAGCCCTGTCCTTCTTTACCGAAGGGAAGGTTTCTACCGTCGTTGCAACCGACAAGCTTGAAAATATCAACGATATCTTCGACCGACTGCAACATGGGCAGGTTGCAGGACGGATTGTTCTGGATTTTCGTAACTGACGGAATGCAACCACAAGGCGCAGCCGACGTTGAAAACAGACATCCTTCGTCATGGAAACTATGCCCATGACGACATGGGACAGGTTATCTCGGCCCCTCTCTTCACGTGGGGCAGGATGTCCGCCTGCTGTGCCTGAGTGTTTTTGGCGGATATCCATCGGACAAAATGGGTATTGGGAAATATGAGAAAAACATTACTGGTTGGATTTGGTATTATTGCCCTCATGAACGCATCGTCTTTACCGGCATGGGCTGATGACTGTGCCCAGGCGTCAGATTACGATGCCTGCGTGGCGGGAAAAAAGATAAAGCATGCGGGCCACACAGTGCATGACGAAGCAGCGGAAGATACGCAGCACGTCAAGAACTGGGGGAATAAAACCGGCAAGACGTTGGATCACTGGGGCCACGATACCGGAAACAAGATGGACCGCTGGGGTCATAAGACCGGTTCGGACATGGGCAAGTTTTTCACGGGGAAATAGCCTGCACCCCCGACCCGGCGTCCCGACCGGGTAAGAAAGGGACGTCACGACATCCAAGGACCAATAATAAGAGGCCCGGACGCCGTGGTGCCCTCATACCTTATTTATGATGGTCGCCCGCTTCATGCTCCCGCCAGCCGGTTTCCAGCGTGTGCAGGAATGACTTGAAATGCGCCTTCACATCAGAAGGGGAAGCCTTTTCAATCACTTCCTTCTTGGCCGCAGTCAGGATTGCCGCTGCATGAATCAATGCGGCATGAATGGCTTCTGACGGTTCCTTACTCATCAATCGGGTCCTTTTCCTTAGTTGGGATGCTTTACGATGAAAGGGAACATCGCTGCTGACAACTGTTATCCCCGCATACCGGCAAAACAGATCCGTCACGCCCCAGGGGGCAGCCTCCGTCCATAATTAAATCCAATAACGATTGGAAAATATCGACGATGAAATATAGCCATCTTGTATTCCCGATGTTTGCCTGCGCATTCATCCTTTCCCCTACATTCGGCCATGCTGAACCTGGCGGATGCCTCAAGGGCGCCATGGCCGGTGGGGTCGCCGGGCATTTTGTCGGTAGTGGACACGCCAAGGGTGGGGCCGCCGCAGGTTGTGCTGCAGGCATGGTGCGCCGCCATAACGCACGCAAGGCCGCAGCAGCGCAGGAGGAGCATACAGCCCAACCATCATCCCCCGATGCGGATACGGGTTCGTCTTCTTCCCCTCACGAGACGACTTCACCCCCACGATAAAAAAGAACCCGAAGATAGAAGACCGGTCATATCCGTATCGTCAAAAGGTTCCGTTTTTCTGGAACCTTTTGAGAATTATACGTTTTTTCAGCACCTGAAACGGATATCACCGGACGAATATCAAACTGTCCTGCCCTGGCTGAAAAACAGGTCACAGATATTGGCAATCAGGACAATCGTATTTTTCATGCTGGTGATTGTCCGTAAGGGCGGGGCCTGCCAGACACATCTTATGGGCACCAGAACGTAGTCTGTTCCCGTGCCAGTGATACAACGGCATACTGATTTTTCAGAGGAATATCGTTGAGAACTGCATCTACGTGCCATGCGATAGCTCGAACAAGCAAGACAAATCACCAAATTTTACTATACAAGTTTTTATGAATATTTATTTCAGATAATATTTAAATTACACTATGTGCAAAAATTAAATACACCACATATAAAATTAATTTCTTACAATCACATTGTTTTCGCACAGTCTCCTAGACCCGTTCAACTGCCTTGCACTGCGACATGACAGGAGGCAGCATAATATTTATAACCATAACCCATCCTGCCACCGCAAGCACAGGTTCAGAATAATACCTGACAGATACTGGAAAAAGAAGACTCAATACCTGCCTTTATCAACAGGATATTTTCAGATGATCGCTTGGAGACTATTTAAAAATTCAGGATCGATAAAATCCTGAAATTACAAAGGTTTTTGGTGAAGCTTTTTCCAAAAAGCTTCAGAAGACGC
>NZ_BANE01000062.1 GCF_000964405.1 Novacetimonas hansenii JCM 7643 | reverse complement strand
GCGACTGGGCTCATGGGTCATAGCAAAAACAAATTGGTATAAGGTCCATGATGAAACCGATGGAGGCGTATAACCCTTCGGGGGTTACGAAATCCAGGTTATCGGCGGATGTATGATACTGTTCGAACTGCCCGTTGGGAGAACGCATGAGGCATCCCACCGGCAGATTGAACCCGGGCGAACAATATTGCCGTTCATCATAGCCATATGGTTCGAATGGCACGACCTTCCCACCCCAGCGTGTCTGCACCAGATAAGCTGCATATCGATCGACCGGGGCGTTCCCCTGACGTGACTGTTTATAAGTCGGCTTCCCCGCATCCCCCAGGCAGCTCATGACCAGGCCATGGCGGATACGGCCAATCCTGTCTTCATTCCGGGCCAGCCATGTTATTGAGCCTATGGTCCCCGGAATGAAGACAAAGCGGTAGGACAGGCGCCGATGAGCAGTTTCCTGCAACGCACGGATTACCTCGACCGCTATTGCAATGGACGATGCATTGTCATTCGCAAGGGCGGGATGACAGCAGTGAATTGAAAACAGGACTTCATCAGCCTCATCACCTGCCGTCATAGTCGCGGGAATGACAACTTCACCATAACTGAGGTGCCCGGGGCCAAGTTCAGTCCGGATCTCCACATCATATTCATCATCCGTCAACTGTGCATATTGATGGGCGGAAAGGCAAAATCCCCAGTCCTTTTTGTAATAGGATGTCCGATAAGGGATAAGGTCGGGCTGATCCGACAGCCAGTACAGATGCTTTTCCAGATCCTTACGTGAAACACGTGCGCATACCGGAATACTATATTGCATCAGATGAAGATTACACCATGCCCAGTCAATCACCACTTCGCCAGTTGTACGACGAAGGGTCGCGCCATAGACATTCCATTCATCTGGCACAGTCCAATCCAGCACTTTAGTACCGGACTGGATATGGTAGATGGAAAAATTTTTAACTCTCGTAGCGATATATCCCAGTGTCTTTCTTATTCCCCTGCCGGTTATACTGCGAAAAATAGGGAATATATCTTTGACATGGTTATAAAGTATATCAGGGAGGTTCTCCATTGGGACGATATACCTTTCTATCGGGGAAATATCCTTAATGTGGAATAAAGGTTCCGATTGCGGACCCAATAACCTTTCCAGGCCCTTGCATGACACCCATTTTTCCAGTAACTCCCCATGTATTAAATGGAAACTGTACTATATTATACTCACTATGTGATGAAATCCATGCATCTGCTGTCGGTTTCCCGTTATATCCATTGACCATCACAAATGACCCCGGCGTCATGAATAATTGTGCAGCCACCATGTTGGGTAACGCCCGCAGTTCAATCACCGGCTGGTCAGATGGACCGGTTTCAATATGTCCGTCAAATTCGACAAGGGCCGATAGGATCGCCGTTTTGCTGTTATAATCCCAGTGCCCCCCAAGCCAGTCCATTTCAAACCCACCTTCATCATCAATACCCAGTTGGTTATTAAAAACACCCACGTCAACAAAAGTCATGCGTTCCCCAGCATCTTCCGCACCATTTACGGTATAGATTCCAACTTTGTTATTAAATATCTGTATGTGCGAGAGACCAAATCCATAGGAATGGTTGGCAAAAGTGATTGCGCGTCGGAAACCTGAAATTGACATACTTTCCAATGTCATTGCCGCGGCAAGAATATTGTTGTGATGCACACTGTTAAAGACAATACCATCCACATTTTCATTACCAATAAGGCGGATACCCTTAATATAATGAACGAATGTTCCATAATCCGGGGTTGTCTCGCTATCAGTACTGACCGTGATTGCCGCGTCACCTGCCGGCAGGTCAGATGCATCAATCCGCCCATCCTGTAACGTAACACGCAGTGGATTGATCAGGATACCATGGGCAAGGTGCACGGTACGTCCCCCAAGACTAAGAACACATGTACCATGTCCCGCGTAACAGGATTGCAGCGCGGCGGGAAGGTCTCTGGCAATATCAATACTGGCAGGGGCGGTGGCGGCTATAATATTTCGTGGAAGAACAGCCAACCCAACCAAAAGTAGGGCCATGATTGTCCATGAAACATATCGCATCCCCAGACCCTTCCTCTTAAGAATATTAGAATTGTTATTTTTTTATTTTAATTAATGAAATACCTTTCCCATGATCCCCGCAGGCAGCATTCGTATACGGTGCCACAACGCCAAGAAAAGCGGGAAGATATAGGTACTGACAGGAAAACGACGAAGCCTTTTTCCAAAAATACTCTTCGGAACAAAAAATTTCTCAGGTCGCCCTTCATATCGGATCGTACTTGCAATGTAGCGTTCCCGATCCAGAACAGGATGAACAACTTCGTTTTCCAAGAGTATATGAGTATCTTCTTCAAGATATGCCGGTTCATGGCTATAACGTCGAACATCTAGATATTTTGACAGCTCAGTATAATGGTACCCTGCCAATCTGGTTTCAATCGGAATAAACGCTTCACAATGTGGCCAATATTTCAGGGATCCTGATCTGAACTGTTCCGATAACGCCAGCCTGCGTTGATAAAGAAGGCTTACGGCCCTCCTGGAGAAAATACCTATCTGCAGAAATGTCTTCGTCAGATCCCGTTCCCTATAAAGATCACTGCAGGAACGGTAAAAATACCATTCCCTGAATATGTCTTTTGAGGTCAATCCGACAAGGTCACTTCCATCGCGACATATATTTTCCATCAGGCGATCAAAATTTATGTTTCCACGGACATCATATTCAAACAATATATAGTAATCATATTTATCATATCGATCGGCAAAAAAATATAATGCATAATCTACATTATACCACATGGGGTTTACCTTGACCCCAAACTCTAAGCCCTGATCACGAAAATCTGCTTCATGGAAAATAATAACAGGAAAATTGTCCGGTATACGACATTTTCCTGATGTATTATTGGCAACAATGAATAAGTCGCCATTTCCGATCATTGATCGAAGACGAAGAAACTGGCGTTCGACAAAGCTGTCCCATACATGAGTACGAAACAGGATCGCATATTTAGGTGTACGAACCACCTTTGAATTCCCTGATATGGTTTAAATATATATATATATATGTCAACAGACATTCATCAGTCATAATATTTCTATGCCCGGTATCGGGGTTACAAATTTTCCACCCCATTCACGAATATACGACATGGTATCAATGATTTCGTTTTTCAGATTCCATGGAAGGATCAAGACAAAATCAGGCTTCTTTTCGCGGATTGCATCCGGGGCAAGGACCGGAATGCGCGTGCCAGGCAACAGCATATTCTGTTTATGTGGACTGGCATCGACCGTAAAGGAAAGCAATTCTGGCCCAACGCCACAATAATTTAAAAGCGTATTCCCTTTGGCCGGCGCACCATACCCAACAACAACTTTTCCATTTTGATGAGCATCAATAAGAAACTGAAGAATATTGCATTTTATATTCACAACAGATTTTGAAAATTGATCATATGTATCAAGGGATTCAAGGCCGAATTCACGTTCTTCCATACAAAGTGCATTGACGGCAGGATTTTCCTGTAATGTCGTATTTTCTTCATGCGTCGCATAAACCCGCAAGGATCCCCCATGCGTAGGAAGCTGCTCGACATCGAAAACACGCAATCCATGATTAAATAGTGCGCGACGGATAACCAGCAAAGAGATATAGGAAAAATGTTCATGATAAATGGTATCGAACTGATATTCCTGCATCAATTTCAATAGGTGCGGAAATTCAAATGTTATCACTCCTCCGGGCGCAAGAAGAATTTTGAACCCTTCAAGAAAATCATGAAGGTCAGGGACATGCGCAACAACATTATTGGCCACCATCAAGTCAGCCGCATATCCTGCTCCCTTCAACCGCATTGCAGTCTGTACGCCAAAAAAAGCGACTTCAGTGGGGATACTTTTTGCAATTGCAATTTCTGCCACATTCGCGGCGGGTTCTATTCCCAGGATTCTAATTCCAGCATCCTTCACATATTGCAAAAGATATCCATCATTACTTGCAATTTCCACGACCAAAGATTCAGTATTCAGCGAGAAACGCGCCCTTTGCTGTGCGACATATCTCTTTGCATGCTGGAGCCAACTAGCGGAATATGACGAAAAATAGATATAATCCCCAAAAATGGATTGAGGGGATTCAAATTCAGACAATTGTACCAGGAAACATTTTTCACATACAAACGCATGGAGAGGATAGAATGCCTCCATTGTATTCTGCAGCTCAGGTTTGATAAATGAATTCGCCAGTGGCGAAAGCCCTAGATCAGCAACACTCCGCCGGAGAGGGGTAGCACATAAACGGCATGCCCCCGTCGATGAGTAGGGAATACTCGAATGAACATGAACACGATCATGGGGGGCGGAATGGGTTAAATTGTCCATGGTGATGATCCATTATACCGAGTGACGGGGAGGGATGTAGTATTTCAGGGAATCGTTGCATTTTTTGTTTCATAACAAGGCCAATTCAGGTCTTTTTCTGAAATGTAAGTGACTGGTCGTGGCCATGAAATCCCAAGTCTCGGATCGTTATATCTGACACCTGATGCATGACTTTGCATATATATGCTTGACATGGCATATAATACCTCAACATCATCATTGAGTGTCATGAACCCATGGGCACAACCTGGCGGAATATAAACCATTTCATTACTAGAAAAACTCAGATAAAAACTTTCATATAACAGATATGTAGGTGAATCAGGACGAAGGTCACATATAACGTCATATATCTCCCCCCGCAGACAATGCACCAATTTAGCTTCTGCATAGGGTGGCCGCTGAAAATGGAGTCCTCGTAATGTACCTGCATAGGATGTGCGTGAAATACTTGTCTGTATAAAATCGCACGATATCCCATTTTCCAACAAGTAACCCTGATCGAATATACGTCCAAATGATCCCCGTTCGTCGCAATGACGGGGGAGAGTGATTTTCTGGACACCAAATATTTTGGTCGGTTCAAAAATCATCTTCTTCTGATCACGCTTGTGGCATTTTCCGAAGTACAACGGCATACCCCGGGATGCGTGCTAAAGAGTGCCCCAGAGAGAAAGTTTCCTGTTTTAAAAAATATTATTTATAAACCATCATAATATGCGCATATATACAGGATCTTCGTCTTTTTAATCCCTTGGCAGATCTGGTGGACGGATCACGATATCCGTGATTTCCGCGCTTCGTGGTACAAACAGGCATCCTAATATGACATCCGCAATGTCCTTTGGCTGAAGAAGCGGGATCCTCATATCCGACCGACCTTCATGACGCAAAACCTCGGATTGCATTGGGGTTGCTGTCCGGCCAGGATAGACATTCAGTATGCGGATGCCGCGCCCGCGGCTCTCTTCGCGAAAGCGTGAAACCCCCTGTTTCAGAGCTTGCTTGCTTGCTGCATACGCATCCATCGAAACACGCTCGCCTAACGATGCTGTCGAATTAAGAAATACCACCTGTCCACCCGCCGTTTCCAAGGCAGGCAATAATAGATTTGAAAGACATAGCGGGGCATCGACATTTACATGATGAAGTAAAATATTCATATCATTGGAGATCTCGGAAATGAGCCCCCCATGGAACATTCCAGCAGAATGGATGAGGACATCAAGTGACTCGATATTGCGTATAAGGGCAGGAAGAGCATCTTCATCCGTAATATCAATGGGACAGACAGTCGTAACATCTTTCCCAAGTTGATCTGCCAACAGATTCAGCGGAATACTTTTCCGCCCCACCAGAATAACATGATAACCGGCATGACATAAAGCAGAGGCAACCGCACGGCCAATACCACTCCCCGCCCCAGTTACAAGGGCCTTTCCATGATGCGGACACCTGGAAGGCACAAATATATTTTCAGATTCCATGGGGTCATCATTCCCTGTCCCAGAGTTCACCTTGTAACAAGATACCGGCAATAAAAAATAAGAGCCTGATCCGAAAGTTTTTGAACAATACCAGCCTGTTG
>NZ_BANE01000063.1 GCF_000964405.1 Novacetimonas hansenii JCM 7643 | reverse complement strand
CCTCACTCACCATCAACCGCATGCCCGTCAATCGTCAGGTGATCAGAAACAGATGACACCTTCACGGTTTCACCATCATGGATGTCACCGGCCAGCAGCATCCCCGCCATCGGGTTCTGCAGGCTACGCTGGATCACGCGTTTGAGCGGACGCGCGCCATAGATCGGGTCGTATCCAGCATCCGCCAGCCATGTCTCACCCGCCTTATCGAGATCCAGCGTGATATTACGATCCGCCAGCAGCTTACGCAGTCGCCCGATCTGGATTTCGACGATCTTGCCCATATCCGCCTTCTGCAGGCGGGCGAACAGGATGATTTCATCCAGGCGGTTCAGGAATTCCGGCCGGAAATGCTCACGCACCACCTTCATGACCTCGGGCCGTACGGTATCGACGGACTGCCCATCGGGCAGGTGCGCCAGAACATCAGAGCCAAGGTTGCTGGTCAACACGATAAGGGTATTGCGGAAGTCCACGGTCCGCCCCTGCCCATCCGTCAGCCGCCCATCATCAAGCACCTGCAACAGGATGTTAAAGACGTCCTCGTGCGCCTTTTCGACTTCATCGAACAGGATGACCTGATACGGCCTGCGACGCACGGCCTCTGTCAGGACGCCACCCTCTTCATACCCGACATAACCGGGCGGTGCGCCAACCAGACGCGATACGGCGTGCTTCTCCATGAACTCGCTCATGTCGATGCGCAGCAACGCCTTCTCGTCATCGAACAGGAAGCGGGCCAGCGCCTTGCACAATTCGGTCTTGCCAACGCCCGTCGGACCAAGGAACAGGAACGACCCGATGGGGCGATTAGGATCCTGCAGACCGGCACGGGCGCGACGCACGGCATCAGATACCGCCTTGAGCGCAGGTTCCTGCCCGACCACGCTGTTACGCAGTTCATCTTCCATACGCAGCAGCTTTGCGCGTTCGCCTTCGAGCATGCGTTCCACCGGCACACCGGTCCAGCGCGAGACCACGGCGGCGATACCCTGATCGGTCACGGTGTCGCTGACCATACCTGCGCCCTTGCTGGCCTGATCGGCTTCTTCCTGTGCCTGTGCGATCTGCGCCTGAAGCGCGGGCAGACGGCTGTACATCAGTTCCGAAGCACGCCCCAGATCGCCCCGACGCTGTGCGACCTCGATATCGGAACGCACCTGATCAAGTTCTTCCTGCAGCTTCTGCACCGCGTTGACGCGATCCTTTTCCGCATGCCAGGCGGCGGTCAGGGCATCGGATTTTTCCTGCAGGCCCGACAGTTCGGCTTCAAGCTTGACCAGCCGCTCCTTACTGGCAGCGTCGTCTTCCTTACGGATGGCCTCGCGCTCGATCTTGAGCTGGATCAGACGACGGTCGAGTTCGTCGAGCTCTTCGGGCTTGCTGTCGATTTCCATACGCAGGCGACTTGCGGCCTCATCCACAAGGTCGATGGCCTTGTCCGGCAAGAACCGGTCGGTGATGTAACGGTTCGACAATGTCGCCGCCGCAACCAGCGCCCCATCGGAAATACGGATGCCGTGATGGAGTTCGTATTTCTCCTTGATCCCGCGCAGGATGGAAATCGTATCGGCCACTGTTGGCTCACCCACATAAACCGGCTGGAAGCGGCGGGCGAGGGCGGCATCCTTTTCGATATACTTGCGGTACTCATCCAGGGTCGTCGCACCAATGCAATGCAGCACGCCGCGGGCCAGTTCAGGCTTGATCAGGTTGGAAGCATCCATCGCCCCGTCCGAGCGCCCCGCACCGACAAGGGTATGCATCTCGTCGATGAACAGGATGATCTGTCCCTCGGCGGTCTCGATCTCCTTCAGGACGGCCTTGAGGCGTTCCTCGAACTCCCCGCGATATTTCGCCCCGGCCACCAGCGCGCCCATATCAAGCGACAGCAGCTTTTTGTTCTTCAGTGCCTCTGGCACGTCACCATTGACGATACGCAGCGCCAGCCCCTCGACGATCGCGGTCTTGCCCACGCCGGGTTCACCGATCAGGACGGGATTGTTCTTGCTGCGGCGCGCCAGCACCTGAATGGCACGGCGTATTTCCTCGTCACGGCCGATGACGGGATCAAGCTTGCCCTGCAAGGCGATCTCGGTCACGTCACGGGCGTATTTCTTCAACGCATCGAAACTGGCTTCGGCGTTTTCACTGGTCACGGTGCGTCCCTTGCGGATGGTTGCGATGGCCTTGTCCAGAGCCTGCGGCGTGGCACCACCGGCCCGCAGCGCCTGACCGGCAGGCGTTTCGGATGCCGCAATGGCGGCAAGCAGGCGATCCTGCGCCACATATTCGTCCCCGGCCTTCTGCGCGGCCTGTTCGGCGGCATCAAGCAGGCGCACGAGATCTGGCGTAGCACTTGGCTGTCCCGCGCCACCGCCCTGCACCTTCGGCAGCTTGGCAAGCGCCGTGTCCACGGCAGCGGCGATGGCCGGCGGCTGTCCCCCGGCGGCGCGGATCAGCGCGGATGCGGCCCCCTGATCATCATCAAGCAGCGCCTTGAGCAAATGCTCAGGCGTAAGCTGCTGATTATATTCCCGCATGGCAATAGTCTGCGCAGCCTGAAGGAAGCCGCGCGAACGTTCCGTAAATTTCTCGATATTCATAAAATCCCCCGTCCCTATATCCTCAGGCGACAAAATCAGGTCCGCTGCTGCCGTCCCATAAAGAGAGGCAACGGCACAGCGGCTGGTTTCACAATTGGGTATGGATGCATGTTATTACAAGATGACACTCCCATGTTTCCATGCCCCTCTTTCAATCCTGCGCAGCATCGGCCACATCCATCATCCCAGTATGATCACTGATTGGTGAGATGCTACTTAATCTGCATCAAGGCTGGCGTGACTTCTTCTCCGGGCGGCCATTCGCACAACGCGTATCCTGCGATCAAGGTTGTGATCATGATTAAGGCTGCCCCCATCGACAGGCATTCGATGTCCTGAACAGGCCACAAATTCTTTATGAGCCGCAGATTTTCAGGAATAGAGGCAAACCATCGGCTTGATATAACTGCCCCTGATCCTTCTGCTCCAGCACGTGGGCCAAGGTCATTGGGTCTGGGTAATACAGTTCTTTCGCCATGAATTATAAAACGGATGATACGTAAATTACGCCAGATTACGACACCCATTGCAGAATAATAATATATTTAATTCCTGAATTTCATCAAGAATACTTCCGATGAATATGAGACCCCATAATCATGACGCCTGATCCCCGGACCGGCAGAACATGTGATAAAGACAATACGGACAAGGTTTTCATGCCACGAGAGAGAATAATTCCCAGATTTCGGAAAATCCTTGCCATTGAATGAAACGATCCGTCATTCAGATAACAGTGCCAGCCGAGCCTACGAATATACGGGCCTGTTGATTAATGCCGTGATCTGCGGGGAAGGCGCCATACTGCCCCCACAAAACATTATCCCCCAAACGCCCCCTGCCCTTTCATCGAAATGGCAGGGGGAACAGCATGTGGGACTCAGGCCTTTCCGTCTTTCGCGCGTTCCGCGATCGTGGGGGCCAGCAGCAGCAGGTCGGCAGGCGACAGGCGGTCGGATGCGGTGCTGGCCTGATGCCAGTATGGATACAGCACCGGCGGCGCGCTGGCCTTGTCCAGACGTGCCATCTCCTCGGCGCTCAGGCTCAGTTCGGCAGCCTTCAGATTATCGGCAAGCTGCGCATCCGTACGTGCCCCGATCACGACCGAGGTAATGGCAGGACGGTGCGCCACCCAGGCCAGCGCGACCTGCGCCGCCGAAACCCCGCGCTCCGCCGCGATGGCAACCAGCACTTCGACCACGTCATAAAGCTTTTCGATGTCATAGACAGGGGGCTCGCCCCATTTCTCGATCTGGCGGGTGCCGGTTGGCTGCGGTTTGCCACGTCGGTACTTGCCCGACAGCAGACCACCGGCCATCGGGCTCCAGACCTGCACACCAATCCCCTGATCCACCGCCACGGGCAGCAGTTCATATTCCGCCTCACGCGCCTGAAGGGAATAATAAATCTGTTGCGCCACCGGGGCGATCAGGCGATCGCGTTCCGCAGTACTCAGCGCCTTCATCAGGTGCCAGCCGGAAAAGTTCGAAACCCCCGCATAGCGGATCTTCCCGCTGCGCGTCAGGGTATCAAGCGCCTCCAGCGTTTCATCAAGCGGCGTCTGACCGTCCCACTCATGCAGGTAATACAGGTCGATATGGTCACGCCCCAACCGTTTCAGGCTGGCTTCACACGCGCTGATCAGGTGATAACGCGATGATCCCGCATCATTTGCCCCCGGCCCCATGGTGAAGCGGGCCTTTGAACTGACCAGCAGGTCAGACGAACGGCCCTTCAGCGCCGCGCCAAGGATTTCCTCTGACACACCAGCGGAGTAGATGTCGGCGGTGTCGAAGATATTGATCCCGGCATCCACGCACATGTCGATCTGGCGCTTTGCCCCGGCAAGGTCGGTATCCCCCGTCTTGGCAAAGTCTCCCTTGCCGCCAAAAGTCATCGTTCCCAACGTAAAGGTGGAAATGCGCAGGCCGGAGCGCCCAAGCTGACGATAATGCATGATCTGTCTCTCCCGTGCGGATGATATGAAAGGATGATGGCCCGTGCGTGACGGGTACGGACGGGTCAGGCGCGCCAGAGCGTTTCCACCGAAAACCGGTTCGGTGAAAATGCTCCGGTTGATGGTTTTTACGAGCATCTTCACCTGTTTGAATGCACGTATTCAAACAGGATCTGCTCTAGCTGCCATATGTGATATTGAGTTCCCCTACCCCCGCGCATACGGCGTGCAGGACATCACCGCGTCCCACCGGGCCGACGCCCGATGGCGTGCCGGTCATGATGAGATCGCCCGGCGCGAGGGCGACAAAACGGCTGAGGGCGGCAATGATTTCCGCCACCGACCAGATCATGTCCGACAGGTCCCCTACCTGCCGTTCCTCGCCATTCACACTCAGGCTGATGCGCCCCTTCGCCGGATGGCCGATTTCGGAAACCGGACGGATGGTGCCAATGGGACAGGACTGATCAAATCCCTTGGCCAACGCCCATGGACGCCCCGCCTTCTTCGCAACCGCCTGCAGGTCACGGCGTGTCATGTCCAGCCCCACGGCATAGCCATAGATATGGGACAGCGCCTTGTCCGCCGCGATATTTTCCCCATGCCGCCCGATGCATGCCACCAATTCGACCTCGTGGTGCAGGTCGGACGTCGCGACGGGAAAATCCAGCAGGCCGCCACCGGGCACCACCGCATCCCCCGACTTGGCAAAGAAAAATGGTTCCGTCCGTTCGGGATTCCCCCCCATTTCACGCGTATGGGCGGCATAGTTCTGTCCCACACACCAGATTCGGCGCACGGGAAAGAGCGCCTCCGTCATGCTGACACCAACCGTGGGCTGGGTGGGGGGAGGAATCACAAAATCCACCATTGGCAGATAACTCCGTCACAGTTGCAACCAGCCCATCACAGGCCATGCCCATGGTTGCATTGCACACCCCCGCCTGTCACGCCTGCAGAACGCACCGGGACAATACAATAAATTCATCGCCTCCCCCATGAGCCATACCCCATGTCCCATACCCCTGACCGTACCTGCCGAACCCGCAGCATGTGCCCCCAATGCAAAACGCCGCCCGGAAACCCGGACGGCGTTCGCGATGGACCATGGGAATGGCCCCGATAATGCAGTGACCTTGGCGCGCGATCAGTTGCGGCTTTTGTCCACCAGCTTGTTCTTGCCGATCCACGGCATCATGGCGCGCAGCTTCTCGCCCACTTTTTCGATCTGCATGTCGTTGTTACGCGCGCGCGTCGCCTTGAACCCAATGTTACCGGACTGATTTTCAAGGATGAAGTTACGCACGAACGTACCATCCTGAATATCGGTCAGGATCTTCTTCATCTCCGCCTTGGTATCCGGCGTGATGACGCGCGGGCCAGAGACATATTCACCATATTCGGCAGTGTTGGAGATGGAGTAATTCATGTTCGCGATGCCGCCCTCATAGATCAGGTCAACAATCAGCTTCGTTTCATGCAGGCACTCGAAATACGCCATTTCCGGCGCATAGCCCGCCTCCACCAGCGTTTCGAAACCGGCGCGGATCAGTTCCACCAGGCCACCACACAGCACGGCCTGTTCACCAAACAGGTCGGTTTCGACCTCTTCCTTGAACGTCGTCTCGATGATGCCCGCACGCCCACCGCCATTGGCAGAGGCATAGGACAGCGCGATTTCCAGCGCATTGCCTGACGCGTTCTGCGCCACGGCAACCAGCGACGGGACGCCGCCGCCCTTCTGGTATTCGGAACGCACGGTGTGGCCGGGGCCCTTGGGCGCGATCAGGAACACGTCAAGGTCAGGACGCGCCTCGATGATGCGGAAATGAATCGCAAGGCCATGCGCGAATGCCAGCGCGGCACCCTGCTTCATGTTCTTTTCCAGCGCGTCCTTATACAGCGCGCCCTGCCCTTCGTCGGGCGTCAGGACCATGACGACATCGGCCCATTTGGCCGCATCGGCGGGGGTCATCACCTTGAAACCGGCGGCCTCGGCCTTGGCGACGGCACTGGATTCGGGACGCAGGCCAATGACGATGTCCGAAACACCTGAGTCCTTCAGGTTGTTGGCATGGGCGTGACCCTGGCTGCCATAGCCGATGATGGCGACCTTCTTGCTCTTGATCAGGTTCACGTCGGCGTCGCGATCATAATACACGCGCATGGGAATACTCCTGTGTAGTAAACTGTTCGAAATGAAGGAAAAAACCGGGACCTGCGTTACAGCGTTTCCGGGCCCCGGCTGATCGCGACGACACCGGTACGCGATATTTCAGCCAGCCCCAAGGGACGCATGAGGTCAATAAACGAATTCAGCTTTTCCGGCGAGCCGGTCAGCTCGAACACAAAGGACGTGGCCGTCGTGTCAATGACGCGCGCACGGAACGCCTGGGCAATGCGCAGGGACTCGGCACGGGCCTCGGCGGTTGCGACAACCTTCACCAACGCCAGTTCACGCGCGACATGGGGGCCGCCCTCGCTCAGGTTCGCGACACGATAGACCGGGACCAGCCGCTCCAACTGTGCCTTGACCTGTGCGACGGCGTGGGGGGTGCCCGTCGTCACCACATTGATGCGCGACATGCGCCGCGTTTCATCCACCGGGGCGACGGTCAGGCTTTCGATATTGTAGCCGCGCCCCGAAAACAGGCCGAGCACACGGGCAAGCGCCCCGCTCTCGTTCTCGACCAGTATGGAAATGACCGCGGAGGTTTCAACCTCCTGCTGGGTGGTCATGATGTTGTTTCCTGCACTTTGGTTTCCGCCCCGCCACCAGGACCGGGTGCGGGACATGACAGACGGACCGGAACGGCGCAACCGCTCCATGGGGATGGATCAGACGAGCATCCGTCCCTCGGCGCTGACTTCCACCCCATCATCCTGATCGGGGCCAAGCAGCATCTGGTTATGCGCCGCCCCCGAAGGGATCATGGGATAGCAGTTCTCTTCCTGTGCAACGCGGATATCCGCGACGACCGGACCGGGATGGGCCAGCATGTCCGCGATGACGCCATCAAGTTCGCCCACGCATGTCGCCCGCAGGCCACGCCCATGGAAACTTTCGGCAAGGCGGACAAAATCCGGCAACGCCGCGCTATAGCTTTCGGAATAGCGCGATTCATGCAGCAGTTCCTGCCACTGCCGCACCATGCCCATATATTCGTTGTTCAGGATAAACAGCTTCACCGGCAGGCGGTACTGCGCGATCGTGCCAAGTTCCTGAATGTTCATCAGGGTGGATGCCTCCCCCGCGATATCGATCACCAGCGCGTCGGGATGGGCAACCTGCGCGCCCACGGCGGCAGGCAGGCCGTATCCCATCGTGCCCAGCCCCCCCGACGTCAGCCAGTGGTTGGGCCGGTCGAACTGAAAATGCTGCGCCGCCCACATCTGGTGCTGCCCCACCTCGGTAGAGACATAGGTGTCACGTCCGGTCTGGCGCGTCATTTCATACAGGCGGCTGATGGCATATTGCGGGCGGATGATGGCGGACGGGGTCATGTCCTGACGGAAGCCAAAGCTGTCACGACCGCGCCATTCACCGATCTGCGCCCACCATTGCGCGATATCGCCGGCCTGCGCCGCAGGGGTGGGGGTACGTTCCCATTCCTCGATCATCATTTCGATGATGCGACCCGCATCCCCCACGATACCAAGGTCAACCGGCACGATCTTGCCGATCTGCGCAGGGTCGATATCGGCATGGATCTTGAACGATCCCGGCGAAAACGCATCAAGGCGTCCTGTGACACGATCGTCAAAGCGCGACCCCAGCGCGACCAGCACGTCACAGTCATGGGTGGCAAGGTTCGCCTCGTACGAACCATGCATGCCCAGCATGCCAAGGAACTGCCGGTCCGTGGTGGGAAACCCGCCCAGCCCCATCAGGGTGGAGGTGCATGGGAAACCTGTCATCCGCACCAGGCGACCAAGCAGCTCCGCCGCCCTGGGGCCGGAATTGATGACGCCCCCACCGGTATAGAACAGGGGACGGCGCGCCGCCTTCATCGCGGCGACAGCCTGCGCCACGGCGGCACGTTCTGGCTCGAAACGGGGCCGGTATGACGGATGCAGGACGGGCGCCGGTTCGACATAGGGGGCGGGACCGACCATCAGGTTCTTTGGCAGGTCCACCAGAACCGGCCCCGGACGCCCGGTCCGCGCGATATGGAATGCCTCCTGCACGACAGGGGCGATATCCTGCGCCCTGCGCACGAGGTAGTTGAACTTGGTCGCCGGACGGGTGATGCCGGTAATGTCCGCTTCCTGAAAGGCATCGGTCCCGATCAGGGGCACACCGACCTGCCCGGTGAAACACACGACCGGAATCGAATCCAGCAGCGCATCCATCAGCCCGGTCACGGTATTCGTACCGCCCGGCCCGCTGGTGACGAGTACGACGCCCACCTTTCCGGTGGAACGGGCATATGCCTCCGCCGCGTGGACGGCGGCCTGTTCATGACGGACCAGGACATGGCGGATCGCATCCTGCCGGAACAGCGCGTCATAGATCGGCAGGACCGCCCCACCGGGATAGCCGAAGACGACCTCGACCCCCGCATCCTGAAGAACACGCAGCAGTACTTCCGCGCCGGACATGACGGTGGGGTCCACAGTCGTGGCGCGGGCGTCGGGCCGGATGGCGGTATGCTGCACTGTTGCGTTCATGTCCCTTACTCCTTCGCCCCGGTCCCGTCAGGAAGGACGGCACCCCCAGCGGGCGAAATGTGGGCCGGGTTTAAGCGAAAGCGGCCCCCGGCGTCAATGCAATTAATAACAAAAGAAATAATTTTCCGCTTATCTCTTTCCATTTGTTGCGCACCTGATGTGATTCTGCCGTCATGGAGACAGGTCCGTGCCTCCGCGGCGAGGGAATGGTGCGCAAACCATGTGGACTGGCGCTTGGTATATTGCGCCGTAACCTGCACCGCGCGAGTGATGGCGTCCTGGCGCGACATCTCCCCACGCAGCATGGCGGCAAGTTCGGGCACGCCATGCGCACGCATCGCAGGCAACGTGGGCGACAGGTCGCATGACAGCAGGGCGCGCACTTCCTCCACCGCACCATTTTCCATCATCGCCACGAACCGCGCGGCAATCGCCTGCCGCAACAGGTCACGCGGCGGCGACAGGCGCACGGAGACAAAACGCGCGGACAACGGCGGCAGTACCGATTCCGTGCGCCACCATGACAGGCCCCGCCCCGTCGCGCGCCAGACCTCCCACGCGCGCGCGATGCGCTGCGTATCACCGGGGCGCAGAGCGGACGCGGTTTCGGGATCGACCGCCATCAGGCGGGCATGGATCGCGGGGCCACCTTCGGCCAGCACGGCAGCCCGGGCTTCCGCCCGGATTTCGGGGGGCGGGTCAGGAATATCGGCCAGACCGTCGGTCAGGGCGCGGAAATACATCCCCGTCCCACCGCAGAAAACCGGGATACGCCCCGCCCGCCATGCCTCATCCGCCGCATGCAGGGCCTGTTCGCGCCACCATGCGACCGACCCCGCCTGTGCCGCGGGCAGCACGCCATACAGGCGATGCGGCAGCAATGCTTCCTCCGCCACCGTGGGGCGGGCCGTCAGGATGCGCAATTCGCGATAGACCTGCATCGAATCGGTATTGATGATGGTGCCGCCAATCACGCGCGCCAGCGCCAGCGCCAGCGCGGACTTGCCCGAACAGGTGGGGCCTGCCACGATCACGGCGGGACGCAGGCCCGTTTCGGTGCCTTGCGTCATGATCTCATCCCTGCCACATGCCCGGACATCATGGCTGAATCCTCCTCCTCCCCGACCCACGTCCTCGTCCTTGTCGCGCATCGCGACGCCACATCGCTCAGCACGGCGGACATTGCCACTGCACGCGACATGACCGGGGGGGGACCCCCCACCATCCTGTCGGCAGGCGAAGCGGTCGAGATCCCGTGCCCCGCGCCCGGCACGGGCGACATGCCGCATATTGCCCCCCTGCGCGAGGAATTTTCGCGCCGCGCCCTCGACGCCATCGTCGTTGCCGCCCATGGACGGCGCAAGGGACTGCTGGTTGCGGACATGGACAGCACCATCGTCGATTGCGAAACGCTGGATGACCTCGCACGGCATGCGGGTATCGGGGAACGCATTGCCGAGATCACGCGCCAGTCCATGAACGGGGAAATGGATTTTGAGGCCGCGTTGCGTGAACGCGTCGGGTTGCTGCGCGGCATGCCCGCCACTTTGCTGGAAGCGGCATGGAAGGACGTACGTCTCAATCCCGGTGCGCGGGAACTCGTGCGCACGATGAACAGGCATGGCGCACACACGGCGCTGGTATCGGGCGGGTTCACGTTCTTTACCTCCCGCGTGGCGGAAAAGTGCGGATTTGACGAACAGCACGCCAATACCCTGATGATCGAGGGCGACCACCTGACCGGCAAGGTCGTGCAGCCGATCCTTGGCCCCGACGCAAAGCTTGCGCACCTGCGCAGGCTGGCGCTGGCACATGGGCTGCATATTGGACAGGCGATGGCCGTGGGCGATGGGGCAAACGACCTTGCCATGCTGCGCGAAGCGGGGCTGGGCATCGCATTCCATGCCAAGCCTGCCGTGCGACAGGCGATCAGCAGCCAGGTCAACCATACCACGCTGCGTACTCTGCTATTCGCACAGGGATATGCGGCGGCGGACTTTGTTGGCTGATTATGGACCTTTCATGACAAGCCCCCGGCACCGTGCCGAACAGCACTGATATTTCCGGGCATCACCCTGGTTTGGAGATTGGTCGAAAATATCCCCATTGATAATGGCATGGCCGCAACCCACTGGATGTTGCCTCCTTTTTAACAGGCAACATCTTTCAAAGGTTTTTGGTGTTGCCTTTCGATCGAAAAAGGCAATGTCTTTCGAAGCTTTTTGGAAAAAGCTTCACCAAAAACTTTTATTATTTCAATGTCTTATCGGACTTATCTTTTCAAACAGTCTCTTGTGTATCCTTATTCAGGGGAAAGGGGCCTGCCCTGCCTTTTCAGGCGCACCAGCAGCTTTCACATGCATCACGGCGTGGTCGGGATGACGGCCGGCTGCTGGCTGCGGTTGTCCTGTGCCTCGATAAAGACGCGCGTGACCTCGGGATAGGTCTGCTTGATCTGGCGTTCAAGCTCGGACACCGTTGCCTCCACATCGCCTGCGGACAGGTCATTGTGGAAATCAATGCTGATGACCACCAGCACATCGCGCGGCCCGAAATGCATGGAACGGATTTCGTTCAGGCGGTCCACCCCACGCGCCGACAGCGCCATGCGACGCAGGGCCGCCAGAACTTCGGGCGCCACACCTTCGCCCGTCAGCAGCGACTGCGATTCGCGCGCCAGGAAAGCAGCCGTCACCGCAAGGATCAGCGCGATGATGATGGAGGACACACCATCCAGCACCGGCATATCCAGCGTTTCCGACAGCACATTGCCCACCAGCGCCACAAACAGGCCCGCCAGCGCGGCTGTATCCTCGAACAGGACGGTAAAGACGGTCGGGTCCTTGCTGCGCTGTACGGCTTCGACCCAGCCAAGACGGCCCTTGCCATGACGACGGAACGCACGCAGCGCCATGACCCAGACCGATCCTTCGAACAGGATGCTCAGCCCCAGCACGATATAATTGACCAGCACATGCGCCATTGGTTGCGGGTGAAGGATGTGGGTCACGCCCTCGAAGAACGAAATGCCAGCCCCCAGCCCGAAAATCAGCAGGGCAACGACAAAGGTCCAGAAATACAGTTCCAGCCCATAGCCGAACGGATGCGCAAGCGTGGCCGGACGCGCCGCGCGCCGCATTCCCACCAGCAGCAGCGCCTGGTTCCCGGTATCGATAAGGGAATGGATCGCCTCGCTCAGCATAGAGGAACTGCCGGTGATATAGGCCGCGACGCACTTGGTCGCCGCCACGAGAAGATTACCCCCCAGAGCCGCCAGAATCACGAGGCGGGAGGAAGAAGAATGCGCCATGACCATCCCATATAAAAAAGCTGGCATATCCTATCGCCTGCCCCAGCACATTGACAGGGCAGCACATCACGCCCGCCACCATGTGATCGCCCACACGCCACATCACGCAAAATGATAGGAATTTTCTGGTGAAGTCTTTTAGAAACTGTTTGAAAAGTCAGGATCGATAAAACTCTGAAATTATAAAG
>NZ_BANE01000064.1 GCF_000964405.1 Novacetimonas hansenii JCM 7643 | reverse complement strand
TATAGGCCCCACAACAAATAACGTCAATCCATTAATTGAAAAAAGATCGTTTTTTTGCATTCCGGCATCAGAACAACCCTTTGTCCTGAAACGTATTTCTGGCTGTTTTAGGCCGTTTTCTGGCGATCCATCAGCATATCGGTCACGACGCGCTTGAACGGTGAAAGTGCATCCGCCACCTGCAATCCCACCCGGCGCAGTTCGCGAAACGGCCTTTCATCGCGCGTATAAAGGGTTGCGATTCCATTTGTCGCGGCGAACAGGGGGGCGGTGGCAAGGCGATGCCGACGTTCGAACCGGCGCAGGACGGACAAGCTGCCGATTTCCTCGCCCTTTTCCATCGCCGCGCCGATTTCCTGCGCAAGGGTTTCCTGCCCCTTCAGGCCAAGGTTGAACCCATGGGCGGTAATCGGATGCATCCCCACGGCCGCATCCCCCACCAGCACAAAGCCCGGCGTGGCGAAACGATGCGCATAAACCCCACGGAGCGGATAGACATGGCGCGTACTGACCAGGCGCATGCGCCCCAGACGGTTTCCAACCCGTTGCATGATCTGGTCATTGAATGCATCGCGTTCCATCAGGCGCAGCGCCTCGATCCGGTCGGGAGGCAGGGTCAGCACGATGGAGGACGCCCCACCATTGACCGGCAGCAACGCCACGGTCTGTCCTTCGTCAAACCATTGGGTTGCCACATGGTGATGGGGGGATTCATGCGCCATGCGACATACCAGCATGGAACGATGGAAATCATGCATGATCGCGCCGATCCGCTGCATCCGCCGGATCTGTGAAAACCGGCCATCCGCGGCGACCACCAGGCGGGACGTTTCCTCCCCCCCATCATGGATGACCGTCCTGTCCCCCCGGCCATTGCGCACATACTGCGTGGCGGTGCCTGCCTTTATGGTGATACCCGGCCGTTGCGTGGCCTGTGCGTAAAGGGCGCGGCGGATCAGGTGGTTGGAGACGAGATAGCCCAGCGCCTCCACCCCGCGCCCACGTGTATCGAACGTCAGGGGATGGTTACGTCGTCCGGTTTCCACCCGTGCCTCCCGCAAGGGGGAAATCGCCACTTCCGGGATATGGGGCCATGCGCCCAATGCCTTGAGCACCCCCACCGAATGATGGGTCAACGCGATTTCGCGGCCATCGAACGGCGCCTCTGCCAAAGCTGCGGCAGGCGCACGTTCCAGAACCGTGACCGACAGGCCCAGCGCCTCCAGTGAAAGGGCGGTGGCCAACCCGACCGGGCCACCACCGATAATCGTCACGTCGCTTTGCACGTCCTGATACTCCTGTGCGGCTGCATCATCCCATGCCCCTGCCGGGACGGGTCCTGTGGAATCATCCGTTCAATAATCATGGGGCACATGATGGGAGCTTCCGGCCTGCGCCTTTTTCGGGAAAGGGTTCACCAAAAACTTTCTATGGTCCCCTGTGTTATTATCTGGGGTCTTTTTCATCTGCGGCGAAACGGGTGCCTATGCCTTCCCACTGTGCGACATAACCTTCGACCGAGGCGCGCCGTGCGGGGCGGGCATCGGGACCGGGCGTGCCGACAAACAGGAAGCCCGCCAGCCTGTGCGGGGCCTCAAACCCCAGTTCCGCCGCCAGTTGCGGGTCATAGGTCACATCGCCACTGACCCAGACCGCGCCGAACCCGGTCAAATGCAGGGCGTTAAGCACATTCATCGCCGCTGCGGCCACGGCCATTTCCTGTTCAATCAGGGGGATCTTGTGATCGGGACGCAGATGCATGCCCAACGCAATGACCAATGGCATGGTCGAAAACCGTCCGCGCCGCTTTTCGATCTTGGCCTCTGCCACATCCGGGTCAAGGCGCTTCATGCTTGCCACCACCAGTTCGGCGACACGGGCACGGGCGTCGTCGCGGATCACGACATAACGCCACGGACGCAGCCGCCCATGATCGGGTGCGCACATCGCCGCCGAAAGTATCCGTTCAAGCTGCGCCGCATCAGGCGCAGGCTGCACCAGCGCATCGGTGGAAAAGCGTGACAGCAAAAGATCAAGCGATGTCATTACATACGTTCCTTCGATAACGGGTCGGGTGGAACAGCACATGTGCATATCAACGTGCATCGCCCACCGGGCCGTGGGGCGGTGTTGCGACATGCCGATGCCGCCGTGACCCTGCGCACCCTGCCCATCCGCAATCCGCGTCGCACCATGCCGCAGATACCGTGCAAAGCCAAGGGAACCGCACCAGCATGCCGCCGCGCGCGCCCCATGCGCACCAGTGGGTGGCAGGATCGGTATGGATTCCACCGCCCCCCTTGCTGTAGAAGGGACAACCATGACCGAACCCCGCTCCGCCACGATTCACCGCGCCACCAGCGAAACCGACATCACCGTGTCCATCAACCTTGATGGCACCGGGCAGACCCGCATCGCCACGGGTATCGGATTTTTCGATCACATGCTGACGGCCCTGGGCCGACACAGCATGTGCGACCTGACGGTGGAGGCGAAAGGCGACCTGCATATCGACTATCACCACACGGTGGAGGACACGGGCATCGCGCTTGGCAAGGCATTTGCCCGCGCGATCGGCGACAAGCGTGGAATCCGCCGGTATGGCAGCGCGCTCGTCCCGCTTGATGAAGCGCTGAGTGAAGCGGTGATAGATATTTCGGGTCGTCCCTACCTTGCATGGTCGGTGGAGTTCACCCGGGACAAGATCGGGGAGATGGACACCGAACTGTTCGAGGAATTCTTTCGCGCCTTCGCCATGAGTGCGCTGGTGACATTGCATATCACGCAGCGTTCGGGCCGCAACTGCCACCATATCGCCGAAGCCTCATTCAAGGCGCTGGCCCGCGCATTGCGCATGGCCGCCGAACATGACCCCAGGGCACAGGGCATCGTCCCGTCCACCAAGGGCGTATTGTGACCTTCTACGCCACATGGGCGCCACCGGAACGACCCGACGCGATGGCTGCGACCCTTGTGCCACAACGCATGTCGTGGCTGGTGCTGGTGTTGGGGTGGCCGGGGCTTCTGGCGCGCGGCGCATTCGTCTCCGGGCTGATGGCCGGGGGCCTGACGCTGATGGCATGGGCCATCGTGCCCCATGGTGTTCCCCTGTTCGTGCTGCTTGCGGCAATGCATGTGCTGGCCGGGATATGCGCCGCGGACATCCTTGCATGGGAACTCCGCCTGCGCGGCCTGGTGCCCGGCCCCGTCATCATGGCCACCAATGCCGGTGATGCCCGCCTGCGCCTGTTACAGGCCACCGCCCCCTTCACCACCCCGAGTGCATGAGAACGCCGATGTCCTCCCCCCAGCGCCAGTCCATCGTCGTCATCGACTATAACGGCGGCAACCTTGCCTCCGCCGCGCGGGCTCTGACACGCGCGGCGCAGGATTGCGGCATCGCGGCGGATGTCACCATCACCGCCGACCCACACGCCGTACTGGCGGCCGACCGGATCGTCCTGCCCGGACAGGGTGCGTTCGCGGACTGCGCGGCGGGACTTGCCGCACAGCCGGGCCTGCAGGATGCGATCATCGCCGCGACAGACGGGGGCACGCCGTTCCTTGGTATCTGCGTGGGCATGCAACTGATGGCGACACGCGGGCGCGAACATGGGGTGACGCCGGGTTTCGGATGGATCAGGGGCGATATCACCCTGATGTCCGCCCCCGGCCTGCGCCTGCCGCAGATGGGGTGGAACCAGTTGGACTTCACCCCCGGTGCCCACCCCCTGACAGAGGGGCTGGCAGCCGATGCCCACGGCTATTTCGTGCATTCCTTCGCACTGAGCGGCCATGACCCGGCAACCCTTGTGGCCACGACCGATTACGGCGGCGCGGTACCGGCCATTGTCGCGCACGCAAACCGCGCAGGTACGCAGTTCCATGTGGAAAAAAGCCAGAAGGTGGGGCTGCGTATCCTCGCCAACTTCCTGCGCTGGGCCCCGGCACCCGCCACGGGCGGCGCATTGGGGCCGTCATGACGTCCTCCCCCGCCCCGCGCCTGAGCACGGAACGGCTGCAGTCGCTGTCGGAAGACGACCTGCACTCCCTGTGCGAGGCGACGCACGCCGCCATCCTTGATGGCGGGGGGTTCGGGTGGCTTTCCCCCCCGCCCCATGATGTGCTGGAACGTTATTTCCGTGGCCTGCTGCTGGTGCCGGAACGCCAGTTGTTCGTCGCGCGCCATGACGGGATGATCGTGGGTGCCGCACAGCTTGTGCGCCCGCCGCGCAATAACGAAGCGCAGGCGATGAGCGCCACCATGATGCATTTCTATATCGCCCCCTATGCCCGTGGGCTGGGACTGGGGCAGATGCTCCTGACCGAGGTGGAGCAGTGCGCCCGCGCGATGGGGTACCAGATCCTCAACCTTGATGTCCGCGCGACGCAGGAAGGGGCCGTCGCCCTGTTCCGTGCGCACGGATTCTATCACTGGGGCACGCACCCCAGCTATGCCCGTGCGAACGGACAGACCGTCAGCGGACTTTTCTTTACCAAGCGCCTGCAGGATGACGAGCGGATCGTGCCCGCCCACCCGCAGGATACCTCCACCCCCATCCCTGCCGCAGGACATGCCGCCGTGACCGGACACAGCCTGACACTCTATCCCGCAATCGACCTCAAGGATGGTGCCTGCGTGCGCCTGCGCCGTGGGGAAATGGACCATGCCACAGTCTATTCCGACGATCCCGGCGCACAGGCGCGCGCCTGGGTCCATGCAGGATACAGATGGCTGCATGTCGTTGACCTTAACGGTGCGTTTGCCGGGCGTTCGGCCAATACCGAGGCGATCGAGGCGATCATCGCCAACGCCACCGTCCCGGTACAGCTTGGCGGTGGGCTGCGTGACCTCGACAGCATCGGCCACTGGCTTTCGGTGGGGATCACGCGCGTCATCCTTGGCAGTGTCGCGGTCAAGAACCCCGACCTTGTGCGCGAGGCATGCCGCCTGTTCCCCGGTCGCATCGTCGCGGGCATCGACGCCCGCAGCGGGCAGGTCGCAACCGAAGGCTGGGCCGAAACGTCGGAGATGAAGGCCGTGGAACTTGGCCTGCGGATGCAGGATGCCGGTGTCGCCAGCGTGATCTTTACCGAAATCAGCCGTGACGGCATGCTGACGGGCATCGATATCGCGCAGACGGCGGAACTGGCGAATACGCTGGATATTCCCGTCATCGCCAGCGGCGGCGTCGGCAGCCTCGAACATCTCGAAGCCCTGCGCGCCGCAACTGCGCAGGCACCGGGGATCGAGGGGGTGATCGTCGGGCGCGCGCTGTATGATGGGCGCGTCAATCCCGCCGACGCGCTGCGGGTGCTCGCCTGATGCTGAAGCTTCGCGTCATTCCCTGCCTTGATGTCAAGAACGGGCGCGTGGTCAAGGGCGTCAACTTCGTCTCCCTGCGCGATGCGGGCGACCCGGTGGAACAGGCGGCGGTGTATGACGCGGCGGGGGCGGATGAACTCACGTTCCTTGACATCACCGCCAGCAGTGAAAACCGTGATACCATCCTTGATGTCGTCAACCGCACGGCCGAACGCATCTTCCTGCCACTGACGGTGGGTGGTGGCGTGCGCACGACTGACGACATGCGCCGCCTGCTGCTGGCGGGGGCGGACAAGTGCGCCATGAACTCGGCCGCCGTATCACGCCCCGAACTCATCAGCGAGGCGGCACGGAAATTCGGCAGCCAGTGTGTGGTCGTCGCGATCGACGCCCGTTCGGACGGGCATGGATCGTGGGAGGTCTATACCCATGGCGGGCGCACCCCCACCGGGCGCAACGTCATTGACTGGTGCCGCGAGGTCGCCGAACGTGGCGCGGGGGAGATCCTGATGACAAGCATGGACCGCGACGGAACGGGCAAGGGGTTTGACCTTGATCTGCTGCGTGCGGCGTGCGGCGCGGTGCGTGTCCCCATTGTCGCATCGGGCGGGGTGGGCGATCTGCATCATTTCATCGAAGGGGCAAAGGCAGGCGCGACAGGGCTTCTGGCGGCCAGTGTCTTTCACTTCGGGCAGTTCACCATACCGCAGGTCAAGCAGGCGCTGGCCGGGGCTGGCCTGCCCGTGCGCCAGACCTGCTGATCTCCCCTTCCCTCCGAACGCAGCCCACGCACGAAAGAGACACGATGCCAAAGCCCCCCAAATCCAAACCCGACGCGCCAAAGGCCACCAAGGCCAAGAAGGCCGCGACCACCAAAACCCCGGCCAAAGCGCCTGCCAAGAGCCCGGCCAAGGCGGCGTCAAAGGCTGCGGGCAAGGCCCAGGCCCCCACCATCGCCACAGACATGCCGCAGGCGACGCCGGACGTGCTTGATCGCCTGTTCGAGGTGGTGAGTTCACGGCGCGGCACGGACACATCCATCAGCCATTCCGCCCGCCTGCTGGCACGCGGACGCCGCAAGATCGCACAGAAATTCGGCGAGGAAGCCGTCGAATGCCTGATTGAGGCCGTATCGGGCAATCGTGACGAACTGATCAGCGAAAGCGCGGACGTGCTGTACCACCTGATTGTCATGTGGGTGGATGCAGGCGTTGAACCGCAGGAAGTCTGGTCCGAACTCCTGCGTCGCGAGGGCACAAGCGGCATCGCGGAAAAGGCTGCCCGCCCGCGCGACCCGCTGGCATGACCACACGCCGGACCATCGGCCCCATCGGACACGTGGCGCCATCCGCCACGCCACACACCGCACCACCGCATA
Source organism: Novacetimonas hansenii JCM 7643 (assembly GCF_000964405.1). GTDB lineage: Bacteria > Pseudomonadota > Alphaproteobacteria > Acetobacterales > Acetobacteraceae > Novacetimonas > Novacetimonas hansenii. Next base: position 496 of record NZ_BANE01000064.1, on the reverse strand, counting down.
TTATCTGACAAAGGACAGGGCAGAGATCATGGCCGTCAAGGAAAGCCTACCATACGATCCGCAGAACGTCTTCGCGCGTATCCTGCGCGGCGAACTGCCGTGCAACAAGGTCTATGAAAACGACTACGTCCTTGCGTTTCATGACATCGCGCCCAAGGCACCGATCCATGTGCTGGTCATCCCCAAAGCCCCGTATGTGTCCTTTGCCGATTTCAGCCAAAATGCGTCAGAGGCGGAAATTACCGGGTTCACCCGCGCGGTGGGCCAGGTCGCACGCATCTTGCAGGTTGACGGGCCGGGGTACCGCCTGTTGTCGAATATAGGGGAGGAAGGCGGACAGGAAGTACCGCATTTCCATGTCCATATCTTCGCCGGGCGTGCGCTTGGCCCGATGCTGCCGGAATAATCACCCGGTGGCATAGAACCCGGCAAAACATAGCCGGGTGATACATAAAAGTTTTTGGGTGCCGCCTTTCGATCGAAAAAGGCGGCGTCT
>NZ_BANE01000065.1 GCF_000964405.1 Novacetimonas hansenii JCM 7643 | reverse complement strand
GCGGGTGGGGCGCCACATGGCCCCCACCCGCACAGCCGGTATTATTCGGCGGCCTTTGTTGAGGCAACCGCAGGCTTCGCCTGAGCAAGGCGCTGACGGTCCTGGCCGGCAGCCACTGCACGCAGCTTGTTCATCACGCTGCCTGTGCCCGCCGGGATCAGGCGCCCGACGATCACGTTTTCCTTCAGGCCGTTCAACGTATCCTTCTTGCCCGCCGTAGCGGCTTCGGTAAGGACGCGCGTTGTTTCCTGGAAGGATGCAGCAGAAATGAACGACTGCGTCTGCAGGGAGGCCTTGGTGATGCCCTGAAGCACGGGCATAGCCACGGCAGGACGTTCGCCAATGTTCAGGCGCTTGGTATTCTCCGTCTCGTACTCGATCCGGTCCACCGTCTCGCCAATCAGGTAGGTCGTATCACCCGGCTCAAGGATCTCGACCTTCTGCAGCATCTGGCGGACGATCACCTCGATGTGCTTGTCGTTGATCTTCACGCCCTGCAGACGATAGACGTCCTGAATCTCGTTCACGAGGTAGTCGGACAGCGCCTCGACCCCCAGAACCTTCAGGATGTCATGCGGCACGCGCGGACCATCGACCAGCGGATCGCCAACCTGAACGAAATCGCCTTCCTGAACCGAGACATGCTTGCCCTTGGGGATCAGGTAATCGGTTTCCTCGCCCGTTTCGTCGTTCTTGACGATGACACGGCGCTTCGACTTGTAATCCTTGCCAAATTCGACGCGACCTTCGGTTTCGGAAATGATGGCATGGTCCTTGGGACGCCGCGCCTCGAACAATTCGGCGACACGCGGCAGACCACCGGTAATGTCACGTGTCTTCGAACCTTCGCGCGGGATGCGCGCCAGCACGTCGCCCGCGTTGACATGTGCGCCATTTTCCACCGACAGCAGCGAGTCAGGTGACAGGAAGTAACGCGCATCGTTGCCGTTCGCCAGCTTGACCACGTCGCCCTTGGCATCCTTGAGCTGCAGACGCGGCCGAAGATCGACCCCCTTGGACGCCTGCTTGTAGTCAACGACAACCTTCGACGTCAGGCCGGTGACCTCATCCATACGCTCGACAAGCGTGATGGAATCGATCAGGTCGAGATATTCGACCGTGCCTGCCTGCTCCGTAATGATCGGCAGGGTATACGGATCCCACTCGGCCAGCTTCTGGCCACGCGTGACCTCGACCCCATCTTCGATCAGCAGACGCGCGCCATAAGGTACGCGATAGCGCGCACGCTCCGTCCCCTTGTCATCCGTCAGCAGGATTTCGCAGTTACGCGACATGACGATGGTCACGTTCTGGCTGTTCTGCACCACGTTGCGGTTGCGGATCGTCGCCTTGCCATCGCGTGACGCCTCGACCATCGACTGTTCCGCGCCACGCTGCGCCGCACCACCGATATGGAAGGTGCGCATCGTCAACTGCGTGCCAGGTTCACCAATGGACTGCGCTGCGATGACGCCCACGGCCTCACCGATGTTTACCGGCGTGCCTCGGGCCAGGTCACGACCATAGCAGTGGCCGCACACGCCCACGCGGCTGTCACATGTCAGAACCGAACGGATCAGGATGCTTTCCACCCCGGCCTTCTCGATCTGTTCTGCCTGCGCTTCCTCAATCAGGGTATTGCGCTTGAACAGCACCTCACCCGATGCGGGATCAAGCACATCGGCCGCAAGCGTACGACCCAGCATACGCTCGGACAGAGATGCGACAACCTCGCCGCCATCCATCACCGCACGCACCGTCAGGCCGCGTTCCGTGCCACAATCGTCTTCGACGATGATGCAATCCTGCGCCACATCGACAAGGCGTCGTGTCAGATAGCCGGAGTTCGCGGTCTTCAGCGCCGTATCGGCCAAGCCCTTACGTGCGCCATGGCTGGAGGTGAAGTAATCGAGAACCGACAGACCTTCCTTGAAGTTGGCGATGATCGGCTGTTCGATGATCTCGCCCGACGGCTTGGCCATCAGGCCACGCATGCCGGCAAGCTGCTTCATCTGTGCTGGCGACCCACGGGCACCAGAATGGCTCATCATCCATACCGAATTGGTGGGCTTGCCGATTTCCTGCTTGGAAATCTCCTTCATCATCGCGGCCTGCACTTCGTCCGTGCAACGCGACCATGCGTCAACCACCTTGTTATAGCGTTCGCCCGCCGTAATCAGGCCGTCCTGATACTGCTGTTCGAATTCCTTGACCTCATTCGCGGTATGTTCGACGAGCTCCTTCTTCTCCTTCGGCACGATCATATCGTCCTTGCCAAAGGAAATGCCGGCTTTCGCCGCATGCTTGAAGCCAAGGCCCATCAGGCGGTCACAGAAAATGACGCACTCTTTCTGCCCGCAATGGCGATACACCGCGTCGATGACGTCGGACACCGTCTTCTTGGTCAACTGCTTGTTGATCAGCGAGAACGGCAGCGCCGCACTGCGCGGCAGGATCTGCGCGACCAGCATGCGGCCAGGCGTTGTGACGACGGTTTCACGCGTGACGGTACCATCCGCGTCGACATTCTCGATCCGGGCGCGGATCTTGTCATGCAGCTTCACCGCACCGGTGGTCAGGGCATATTCGACCTCTCCCACACTGGAGAAAGAAGAAGCACCGTTCACCGTCACCCTGCCCTGCGCATCATATTCGTTGCGATCAGGGGTAGCGCGGAATTCCGGCGTCTCAAGGCTCAGATAATACAGGCCAAGGACAATATCCTGCGACGGCACGATAATCGGCTTGCCATTCGCGGGGCTGAGGATGTTGTTGGTGGACATCATCAGCACGCGCGCCTCAAGCTGTGCCTCAAGGCTCAGCGGGACATGCACGGCCATCTGATCGCCGTCAAAGTCGGCGTTGAACGCGGTGCAGACCAGCGGATGCAACTGGATCGCCTTGCCTTCGATCAACACCGGCTCGAACGCCTGGATACCCAGACGATGCAGCGTTGGCGCACGGTTGAGCATGACCGGATGTTCGCGGATCACCTCTTCAAGGATATCCCAGACTTCGGGACGTTCCTTCTCCACCATCCGCTTGGCGGCCTTGATGGTGGTGGCGTGACCATACTTCTCCAGCTTGGAGTAGATGAACGGCTTGAACAGCTCCAGCGCCATCTTTTTGGGCAGGCCACACTGGTGCAGTTTCAGTTCCGGGCCAACCACGATGACCGAACGGCCGGAATAATCAACGCGCTTGCCCAGCAGGTTCTGGCGGAAACGCCCCTGCTTGCCCTTCAGCATGTCCGAAAGCGACTTCAGCGGACGCTTGTTCGCCCCTGTGATGGCGCGACCGCGACGGCCGTTATCGAACAGGGCGTCAACCGATTCCTGCAGCATGCGCTTTTCGTTGCGCACGATGATGTCAGGCGCACGCAGTTCGATCAGCCGCTTCAGGCGATTGTTGCGGTTGATGACACGGCGATACAGGTCATTCAGGTCGGATGTCGCGAAACGCCCCCCATCCAGCGGCACCAGCGGGCGCAGTTCCGGCGGAATGACCGGGATCAGCTCCATGATCATCCATTCGGGGCGCGATTCACTTTCGGAAAACGCCTCGATCAGCTTCAGCCGCTTGACCAGCTTCTTGCGCTTCGCCTCGGACGTGGTGTCCTTCAGCTCCTGGCGCAGCTCGACCTTCTCCTGGTCGCAGTCGATGCGCTCAAGGATCTTCTTGATCGCTTCGGCCCCGATCCCGACCTCAATCCCTTCGTCGCCATGTTCGTCCATGACGTCGAGATACTGGTCTTCGGTCAGCAGGCTGTACTGCTTGAGCGGCGAGGTGCCGGGTTCAAGCACCACATAGCTTTCGAAATACAGGATCTTTTCCAGATCCTTCAGCGTCATATCGACCATCAGGCCGATCCGGCTGGGCAGCGATTTCAGGAACCAGATATGCGCGACCGGGCTGGCAAGCTCGATATGGCCCATACGTTCGCGACGGACCTTGGCCAGCGTGACCTCGACACCGCATTTTTCGCAGATGATCCCACGGAATTTCATCCGCTTGTATTTGCCGCACAGACATTCGTAATCCTTGATAGGACCGAAAATCCGCGCACAGAACAGACCATCGCGCTCCGGCTTGAAGGTGCGATAATTGATGGTCTCGGGCTTCTTGATCTCGCCATAGGACCATGACCGGATCTGCTCGGCCGAGGCGAGCTGGATCTTGATCTGGTCGAAGGTCATCGCCTGGCCCGTCTGGCCAAGGATCTTCATGAGTTCATTCATGCGCCGCAAACCCCCTGAGGGAAAAGAACGAGGGCAGACCGACTATCTGCCCCCATCCCTGAAAATAAAACGTATGGACGGGTCGTTACCTTGTTCATGGAACGATCAGCTACCGCTCTGTTCCAGATCCACGTTCAGGCCCAGCGACTTCAGTTCCTTGATCAGGACGTTGAAGCTTTCGGGGATGCCGGCCTCGAAATCATCCTGCTCGCGCACGATGGCTTCATAGACCTTGGTGCGGCCCGACACGTCATCGGACTTCACCGTCAGCATTTCCTGCAGCGTGTAGGCCGCCCCATAGGCTTCGAGCGCCCAGACTTCCATTTCACCGAAACGCTGTCCACCGAACTGCGCCTTACCACCCAGCGGCTGCTGTGTGACCAGCGAATACGGACCGATCGAACGGGCATGGATCTTGTCATCCACAAGATGATGCAGCTTCAGCATATAGATATAGCCGACCGTGGTCTTGCGCTCGAACGGCTCACCCGTGCGACCGTCGATCAACTGCGACTGCCCCGACTTGTCGAGCCCGGCCTTCTCCAGCATCGCTTCGATGTCCGGGATCGACGCACCATCGAACACCGGCGTCGCAATGGGCACGCCCTTGCGCAGGTTATTCGACAGTTCAAGCAACTGGGCATCCGTCATATCGGCGATATTGGCTGCGAAAGCATCCTCGCCATAGACGGAACGCAGTTCGTCAAGCAGTTCCTGCCGCTTCTCACCCGTCTTGTGATAGGTATCGACAAGCTGCCCGATCCCGCGACCGATATTGGCGCAGGCCCAGCCGAGGTGGGTTTCAAGGATCTGCCCCACATTCATGCGCGACGGCACGCCAAGCGGGTTGAGCAGCAGGTCCACGGGGGTTCCGTCCTCAAGGAACGGCATGTCCTCCACCGGTACGACGCGGGAGACAACACCCTTGTTGCCGTGGCGACCGGCCATCTTGTCACCCGGTTGCAGCTTGCGCTTCACCGCGACGAACACCTTGACCATCTTCATCACGCCCGGCGGCAGTTCGTCGCCACGCTGCAGCTTTTCGACCTTGTTGTCGAAACGTGCCTGGATGCGCGACACCGCCGTATCGAACTCACGACGCAGGACTTCCAGTTCGGCCATCACCGCATCGGACGTCACGGTGACATTGCGCCACGCGCCACGCGGATGCTCCGACAGGACCTCGTCCGTGATCGGCGTGCCAGAACGGATACCCTTGAAGCCCGCCCCTGCCGTCTGCCCGATCAGATGTTCACGCAGACGGTTGTAGAAGGAACGTTCCTGAATGGCGCGCTCGTCATCGCGGTCCTTCGCCAGACGCTCGATCTCCGCGCGTTCGATCGCCATCGCGCGCTCATCCTTGTCCACGCCACGGCGGGAGAAGACACGCACATCGACAATCGTGCCACTGGTGCCCGGCGGCAGCTTCAGCGAGGTATCGCGGACGTCGGATGCCTTTTCACCAAAGATGGCGCGCAGCAGCTTTTCTTCCGGCGTCATCGGGCTTTCGCCCTTTGGCGTGACCTTACCAATCAGGATATCGCCCGGATTCACCTCTGCACCGACATAGACGATGCCGGCTTCGTCAAGGTTACGCAGCGCTTCTTCGCCAACATTGGGGATGTCGCGGGTGATTTCCTCCTGGCCCAGCTTCGTATCACGGGCCATGACCTCGAATTCCTCGATATGGATCGAGGTAAAGACGTCATCACGCGCGATGCGTTCGGAAATCAGGATCGAATCTTCGAAGTTGTAGCCGTTCCACGGCATGAACGCGACCAGCACGTTCCGCCCCAGCGCCAGTTCACCAAGTTCGGTGGAAGGACCATCAGCGATGATCTCGCCCGCCGAAACCTGATCCCCCACGCGGACCAGCGGACGCTGGTTGATGCAGGTGGACTGGTTCGAACGCATATATTTGCGCAGGCGATAGATATCGACACCCTGCGTCGCACCCGCATCGTCGGTTGCACGCACCACGATACGCGCACCGTCGATCTGGTCCACGATGCCACGACGCCGGGCAACAATGGTCGCACCCGAATCATGGGCGACGGCCGCTTCCATCCCGGTGCCGACCAGCGGCGCGTCGGAACGCACCAGCGGCACCGCCTGGCGCTGCATGTTCGATCCCATCAGCGCGCGGTTTGCGTCATCGTTTTCAAGGAACGGGATCAGGGCCGCGGCAACCGACACAAGCTGCTTGGGCGACACGTCACAGGCCGTCACCTCATCGGGCAGGACCTGGCGGAAATCACCGCCACGACGCACTGACACCAGCTCGTCCGTCAGCTTCCCGTGGGCATCCTGCTCTGCGTCCGCCTGCGCGACGATGAGCTTGTCTTCCTCCATCGCGGACAGGTATTTCCAGCCGCTCTGCAGGACACCGCCCTCGACCATGCGGTACGGGGTTTCGATGAATCCGTACTTGTTGACCTTGGCATAGGTCGCAAGGGAGTTGATCAGACCAATGTTCGGGCCTTCCGGCGTTTCGATCGGGCAGATGCGGCCATAATGTGTCGGGTGGACGTCACGAACCTCAAAGCCCGCGCGCTCACGCGTCAGACCGCCCGGGCCAAGCGCCGAAAGGCGACGCTTGTGCGTAACTTCCGACAGGGGGTTGGTCTGGTCCATGAACTGGCTGAGCTGCGAGGAGCCAAAGAATTCGCGCACGGCGGCGGCGGCAGGCTTCGCATTGATCAGGTCATGCGGCATGACCGTGTCGATATCGACGGACCCCATGCGTTCGCGGATCGCACGCTCCATACGCAGCAGGCCGACACGATACTGGTTTTCCATCAGTTCGCCGACCGAACGGACACGACGGTTGCCAAGATTGTCGATATCGTCGATCGCACCGCGACCGTCCTTCAGCTCGCACATGATCTTGACCGTGCGCAGGATGTCTTCCTTACGCAGGACACGCACGGTGTCAGGCACGTCAACACCCAGGCGCATGTTCATCTTCACGCGGCCAACGGCGGACAGGTCATAGCGGTCAGGGTCGAAGAACAGGCCGGAGAACATGGCTTCCGCCGTTTCCGGCGTCGGCGGTTCGCCAGGACGCATGACACGATAGATATCGGTCAGCGCATCGTCACGCGATGTGTTCTTGTCAATCGCAAGCGTATTGCGGATCCACGGACCATTGGTCGCATCGATCGCAAGCGTCACCAGCTTGGTGACACCATCGGCCTCCAGCGCCTCAAGACGGGTTTCGGTCAGTTCGTCACCAGCTTCGGCAAAGATCTCGCCCGTGTCGGGGTTGACCATGTCGAACGCAATGAAACGCCCGATCAGCCCTGCGGGACCGACCAGCACGTCCTTTGTGGTTTCCGCGATCTTGCGGACCATACGCGCCGTCAGCTTGGTGTCCACCTGGGCAACGATCTCACCCGTATCGGCATCCACCAGCGGTTCCAGCAGCTTCTGGCCACGGAACGCATCGGGGTCAAAGCGGCGGGCCCATCCCTTCCCGCTCTTGATGAACTCGACCTGGCCATAGAAATAGCCAAGGATTTCATCGGGGCTCATGCCCTGGATTTCCATGGAATCGACGTCGCCGCCCTCGGCCGCCTTCGCTTCGCGCGCGGCCCGCGATTCCTCGCCCTCCAGCGCGTACAGAAGCGTCGTGACCGGCAGCTTGCGCTTGCGGTCGATGCGGACGTAGATCAGGTCCTTGCTGTCGAATTCGAAATCCAGCCACGACCCACGATACGGAATGACGCGTGCGGCGAACAGGAACTTGCCCGATGAATGGGTCTTGCCCTTGTCGTGGTCGAAAAACACGCCGGGGCTGCGATGCATCTGGCTGACGATGACGCGCTCGGTCCCGTTGATGATGAACGTGCCGTTGTCGGTCATGAGCGGCATGTCGCCCATATAGACCGGCTGTTCCTTGATATCGCGGATCGAACGCGATCCCGTATCCTCATCCACGTCCCACACGATCAGGCGCAGGATCACCTTCAGCGGCGCGGCAAAGGTCAGCCCGCGCTGGATGCATTCCTCAACATCGTATTTCGGCTCTTCGAGTTCATAGCTGACGAATTCGAGTCGCCCACGTCCGGCAAAATCATTGATCGGAAAGACGGAACGGAACACTTCCTGCAAACCGGTCGGTGTCCGGCTGTCGGGTGACACGTTCATCTGCAGGAATGCCTCGTAACTGGCACGCTGCACGTCGATCAGATTGGGCATCGGAGCGATTTCGGGTATACGCCCGAAGCTCTTGCGGATGCGTTTGCGTCCCGTGAACGATTTCGTAATCGCGTTCATCGCCTATCCAGCCCCCATCCACACAGACCTGCTCCCCGTCCTCCATCATGGCCTTGCGGCTCGGGACAAAGACAGATCCAGAAATTCTTTCAGGTTGCCCATCCTCATGGACCAACCCCGGACCCGTCCCTTCACATGACTTGAGGACGGCCCCTTCTACCGCCAAAGGCACCCGAGACCTTGACGGTCAGGGTGCCTGTAACGCCCAAGGGGGCGGAGGTCTGACGACCTCCACCCTCACCTGAATATCATCTCAACATCCACAACAGGGAATGCTGACAGGATACATCTTATTTGATTTCGACAGAAGCGCCGTTGTCTTCAAGGGTCTTCTTGATCTTCTCGGCTTCATCCTTGCTGACGCCTTCCTTGACGGTCTTGGGCGCGCCCTCGACCAGGTCCTTGGCTTCCTTCAGGCCCAGGCCCGTGATGCCACGGATTTCCTTGATGACGTTGATCTTCTTGTCGCCAGCCTTCGCCAGCACCACGTCGAATTCGGTCTTTTCCTCAGCAGCAGCGGCCGGAGCAGCAGCAGCGGCAGCAACAGCAACCGGAGCGGCAGCGGAAACGCCCCACTTCTCTTCAAGCAGCTTCGACAGCTCAGCAGCTTCGAGAACCGTAAGAGCGGACAGTTCGTCAACAAGTTTGTTCAGATCGGCCATGATTCAGTCTTCCTAATTTATACACTGGTTGGCGTGGCACAATCCCGAAATTTCGAAAAAGTACCATTTTGTTGATATCCCGGCTTACCGGGACAGGGGTGGCTAGGCTGCCTCGCCCGTCTTGGCATAGGCACCAAAAACCCGTGCAAGCTGTCCGCCCGGCGCCTGCAGCACGCCCGCGATGCGCGTTGCCGGCGTGGAGATAAGCCCCACCAGCTGCGCCCGGAGCACGTCCAGGGAGGGCAGTTCCGCCAGCGCCTTGACACCCTCGACACTCAGTGTCTGGGAGCCAAGCGATCCGCCGAGCAGAACAAGCTTGTCATTGGTTTTGGCGAACTCGACCAGCACCTTTGCAACTGCAACAGGTTCATCCGCCCACGAAATCGCGGTCGGCCCCTTCAGCAGCGGCGCGATGCCTTCGAACTGGGTCCCTGCCAGGGCGAGATTGGCCAGCCGGTTCTTCGCGACCTTGTAAGTCGCTCCGGCCGCGCGCACACGCCGCCGAAGTTCCGTCACATCAGCCACCGTCAGCCCGTCATTACGGGTGACAACGACCATGGACGTCTCGGCGAACACGGCCGCGAGGGAGGCAACAAACTCCCGCTTCTCCGTACGGTCCAAATCCCGTCTCCATCGTCATCCACCAGAAAACCTGGTGGATTGGGTTTACCCTTGGGGCCTGCCCAACATGGGCCTGCCCCGGTTCGCCTGTCCTTTGTAAACGGAACAACCAGTGTCAGGTGACATGCACCTGCGGCCCGGCAATCCCCGTCTTCCGGCTGCAACCCCACAGGGGTAATCAAGGCACAAGGCCACATCCGGTCATGGACAGGTTCGGAAAACGGCCCGCAGGACGGGCCATTCCCTTTTATCCCACCCCATCAGGGGCGGGACAATCCTTCATCAGGATGCAGCGAGCGTCGCCACATCGAGATGCACACCCGGTCCCATCGTGGACGACAGGGACACCTTCTTGATGTAGGTGCCCTTCGCGCCCGTGGGACGGGCCTTCTGCACCGCATCGACGAATGCGCGGATGTTTTCAGCAAGCTTGGCTTCGTCGAACGAGGCCTTGCCGATACCGGCATGCACGATACCGGCCTTTTCCGCACGGTATTCGACCTGACCGGACTTCGCCGCGGTAACGGCGCCCTTCACATCCATCGTGACCGTGCCCAGCTTCGGGTTGGGCATCAGGCCACGCGGGCCAAGGATCTTGCCCAGACGGCCGACCAGCGCCATCATGTCCGGCGTCGCGATGCAGCGGTCGAACTCGATCTCGCCAGCCTGCACCTTGGCGGCCAGGTCTTCGGCACCGACAACATCGGCCCCGGCGGCAGTCGCTTCCTCGGCCTTCGGGCCACGGGCGAACACGCCAACGCGCAGGGTCTTGCCCGTACCATTCGGCAGGGACAGCAGGCCACGGACCATCTGGTCGGCATGACGCGGGTCAATGCCCAGGTTCATGGAGATTTCGACCGTCTCGTCAAACTTCGCCTTCGCACCCTGCTTCACCAGGGAGATGGCTTCGTCCAGGCCATAGGCCTTGGTCGCATCAACATTGGCGCGCGCGGCGGCCAGACGCTTGTTCTTTGCCATGGACTTTAGCCCTCCACCACGTCGAGGCCGATGGAGCGCGCTGAACCGGTCAGCATGCGCACGGCGCCGTCGATGTCATTGGCGTTCATGTCTTTCATCTTCACCTCGGCGATCTCGCGCAGCTGCGCAATCGTCACCTTGCCAACCGTCGCGGACTTGCCAACGGTGGAGCTTCCCTTGTTGACCTTGGCGGCCTTCATCAGGAAATAGGTGTTCGGCGGGGTCTTCGTGATGAAACTGAAGGTGCGGTCAGCATAGGCGGTGATGACCACGGGAATGGGCATCCCCGGTTCCATACCCTGCGTCTTCGCGTTGAACTCCTTGCAGAACTGCATGATGTTCAGGCCGCGCTGACCAAGGGCCGGACCAACCGGCGGGGAGGGATTCGCCTTGCCGGCGGGGATCTGCAGCTTGATGTAGCCAACGATTTTTTTGGCCATATCCGGGGCTCCTGACTGTTTCACCCGGACCGCGGTTCTGGCGGTCACCCCTGCCATGATGTGGCAAGGGCAATGGACCTCCCGCGTTCCGATAAGAGGCGGGCACCTACCGCTGATTCGGGGGTGCTGTCAACCCCTGCGCGGGCAGGGCAGGCATTTCGAGGTCCTTCGACTCCGCGCCATTATCGACATTTACGCCACCTGCGGCCTTGGGAATCCGCAGGTGGGAATATTGCAGCGGGCCAAACGGACGGATCTGCCGGTGGTTCGGCAACTGGCTGCTGTCCCATCCCCCGCCAAGCGCGCGGATCAGTTCGACCTGCGCCTGCATGTAGCGGGTCTCCACCTGTACCTGGGCGATGCGTGCAGTCAGCGCCGCCACCTGTGCCACCACCACGTCAAGGTAGTTGGTCAGGCCGCCGGTATAAAGCTGCATCGTCATGTTCTGTGTGCGCAGCGACGCCTTGACGGCCTCGCCTTCCTGCCCCGCCTCGACATCAAGGTCATGGGTCAGGCTCAACCCGTCCTCCACATCCTTGAACGCGGCAAGCACCGTGGCGCGATACCGGTCTTCCGCCTGACGGTATTGCGACCAGCTACGTTGCAGTTCGGCGCGCCGCATCCCCCCCTGGAACAGGGGCAGCACAGCCTGCGCGGCATAATTGTACATGCCGTTCGCGACCTTATCGAGGGTAAAGCCATTATCCATGAACCCCGCCATCGCGCTGAAGGTTACATGTGGATAAAATGCCGCGCGCGACACGCCAATCGCCCGGTTTGCCTGCGCCATGTTGCGTTCGGCACTGGCGACATCGGGACGGCGTTCCAGCAGGGTGGAAGGCAGCCCCACCGCGATCTTCACCTTCGGGAAGCGGATTTCGGTAATCGGCATGATATGAAAGGCGGATGGCGAGGTGTTCACCAGCACCGCAATCGCATGTTCCATCACCGCGCGGCGGGCCTGCAGGTCGGTGTCGGACGCCTGCGTGGCCGAAAGCTGTGTCTGCGCGCGCGATACGTCGATACCTGCCGCGATCGCCCCGGCCTGACGCATCTGGGTGATCTGCACTGCCGTCTGGTAATATCTGATCGAGTCCTGATACACCGCATGCTGCGCGTCCATGCCACGCAACTGCATATAATCATTAGCCAGTTCGGACTGGATACTCAGCCGCGCCACGGCGAAATCGGCGGCGGCGGCCTGTGCCTGCTGCTGGCGCATACGTTTGCGGTTGCGGATTTCAGACCAGAAATCAGGCTCCCACCGGACGCTGGCTCCCCATTGCTGCGATGACATATAGGTGGGGCCCTGGGCACCCGCCCCACGCCATAGCCGGTGCTGCGACGACTGGTTATTGGATGCCCCTGCATTGCCACCGATCTGCGGATACAGCGCCGACGCCGCCTCCGCCGACAGGTCGCGTGCCTGCGTAAAGGTTTCAGCCGCGGCCTGCAGATCAGGATTCAGGCGGCCCGCGCGTTCCTCCAGCCTGTTGAGGAGCGGGTCGTTAAAGACCACCCACCAGTCGCCACGCGGCGCACCATCGGCGGGGGCACCATAATGCATGATGCCCTCCCCCTGCCAGTTATCGGGATAGAGGTAGTGCGCGTGCCTGTATTTCGGCGCAAGGTCCACACACCCGCCAAGGCCCGCGGCCATCATCGCGCATCCGGCAAGGCAGGCCGCGCGCATCGACTGGCGGCGTGCCCGCCCCCACATGAGGCCGCCCCTCATCGGCGCGCCCCGGCGTCCGTCGCCCCCTGATCCGCGGGCATGGCCCGGACATCGTCGTCCTTCGTGCTTTCACGCGCCGGGGTCTTCGCCATCGCGGACGCACCGACATCGTTATATCCGGGGGTGGAGCCGACAAGATACACTTCCTGTCCCTCCAGCAGGCCGGAAGACGGGTTGTTGACCACACGGTCATGCAGCCCCACGCCCGCAAGTATCTGCACCTTGGTGCCAAGGTTCGTACCCACGGTGACATTACGCAGCCTGATGCGGTTATGGTCATCGACCACCGCCACCTGCATGCCCTGCGCACGGAACAGCAGCGCACCTTCGGGCAGGATCAGGATATCAGGGTCCCCCGGCGCGGTGAAATGCACGGTGGCATAGGAATCGGGCCACAGTTCACGTTTGTCATTATCAACCACCAGTTCGGTCGTCACCGTGCGGGTGGAGGCATTGAACGCCTTGGCCGTGGCAAGGAACTTCGCCTTGAACACCCGTCCCGGATATTGCGGCACGGTGATGTCGCCCGTCAGCTTGGGCCCGATGATGTCGGCATAATCCTGTGGCACGGACACAAAGATACGCATGCGATGCACGTCCGCCACGCTGAACAGCTCACTTGCCGTCCCATGGGAGGAGACATCCCCGCCGCCCGCATTCACATAATCACCCACGTCAGCCAGACGTGACGTCACCACACCATCAAACGGGGCGACGATCTGCTTGAACCCGATCAGCGCGGCATAACGCGACACCTCATGTCGGGCGGCCTCGACCTCGGCGGCCTGCGCCTCGGCATTGGCGGCCTGCACATCGACCTCCTGCTGAGAGACAGCCTGCGTGCCCTGCAACGCCTTCCAGCGTTTCGCCGTGATCTGCGCCAGCTTGTAACGGGCCATTGCAACGTCGAAATTGGCCTTGGACGCGGCATACTGCGCATCAAGGCCCGGCGTGTCGATCGTGGCCAGGATTTCGCCTGCCTTCACATTCGCACCGATATCCTTGTACCACATCTGCACATAGCCCGAGACCTGCGCATAGATCGGGGCCTGGTACCATGCGGAGATATTGCCCGGCAGGTCCAGCGTGCGTGTCTTTGGCCCATGTTCCGGCTCGATCACCTGCACGCGCGGGATGGCGGCATCGGCTGTCTGGCGGCTCAGGCTTTCGACATGCATGCGGCGTTCGACAATCCCGCCGACAACGATGACGGCCACCACGACCACCCCCAGCCAGACCCAGATCCTGCCGCCGCGCCCGCGCTGGCCCTTGATATCATCGGCGCCCGTCATGCGCGTTCTCCCTCGGCAGTCGTGGTCTTGGATTTTCGTGAATGAATAAGCGCGAACACGCATGGCACGAACAGGAGCGTGGCGCACGTGGCCACCATCAGTCCGCCCATCACCGCGCGGCCCAGCGGCGCGTTCTGCGAATTGCTCAGCGACATGGGCAGCATGCCGATAATCATGGCCGATGCGGTCATCAGCACGGGACGGATACGTTCATATCCCGCCTCGATCGCGGCCTTGACCGCATCACCGTGCAGGTCCATCCGCTCACGCGCGAAGGACACCACCAGGATTGAGTTCGCCGTCGCGGTGCCCATGCACATGATCGCCCCCGTCAGCGCCGGCACCGATAGCGCGGTATGCGTCAGGAACAGGCTCCACGCGATACCGGCCAGCGCGCCGGGCAACGCGGTGATGATGATGAAGGGGTCAAGCCACGACTGAAAATTGACGACAATGATCAGGTAGACCAGCAGGATCGACATCGCGAGACCGGAAATGAGCTGCACATACGCGCCGTTCATGGTCGTCGCCTGCCCACGGACATACAGGCTTGACCCATGGGGCAGCGACTTGCGCTCCTCCTCCACCACACGCGTCACCTCGCGTGAGACGGTGCCAAGGTCCAGCCCCTCGTTCGTGGCATAGATGTTGAAGACCGGCATGATGTTGTAATGCGCGACCTCCCCCGGCGTGCCGGTCTGCACGATCTGGCTGAGACCGCCAAGGATCTGCGGCGGCAGGTTCCGCGGATTGCCGTCACCCCGGTCGATAGGGATCGTCTCCAGGTCGTTCATCGTCTGCAGGAACTGCAACGGTGTCTGGATATCCACCAGATGCGACACCCCGGTCTTGGGGTCCAGCCAATAGGTGGGCGCGACCTGGCCGCTGCCCGACAGCACGGCAAGCGCATTGTTCGCCACGTCCGCTTCCGTCAGGCCGGTCCCCAGCGCATAGGTCCGGCGCGCATTGACGCGCAAGGTGGGGGTATTCATCGGTTCCTGCACCGCAACGTCGGTCACGCCGGTAATCTTGCGCAGGCGCGCTGCAAGGTGCTGCGCGAAATCGAAATTACCATACAGGTTACGGCCCGATACCTGCACGTCGATTGGCGCGGGCAGGCCGAAATTCAGGATCTTGGCCGTCAGGTCGGCAGGCATGAAGGTGATTTCGGTGCCGGGGAATTTCTCCGCCAGCCCCTTGCGCAGGACGGCACGGTATTTCGCAACCGGCGCTTCCTCATCCTTCAGCGTCACCGTCAGGTCGCAGTCCTGCGTGCCGACGGTGGGCGTGGGAATGAAGGCCTGGTTCAGCGGACTGAATGGCAGGCCACAATTATTGACGATGCCCTCGACCTCCCCGGGCAGCAGGCGGTCGATCTCGTCATTCACCAGCATGGAAATCTTGCCTGCCTCGGCGATCTTGGTGCCAAGCGGCGCGCGCATATGGATCGACAGCGCGTTCGAATTGATTTCGGGGAAGAAATCCTGCCCCGCAAAGAACAGCAGCCCGAGCGAACAGAACGCCAGTATCGAAAACAGCGGCACGAAGCGCCTGCGCGTCGCCAGCAGGCGGATCAGGATCTCGCGGTAGCGATTGCGGAAAAGGACGAAATACGCCTCGAACCCGCGCTGGAACCGCGCAAAGATGCTCTGCGACGGGGCCGCCTGCCCTGTCGCCAGCGCATGGTGGGCGGCCACCTGGGCCGCAAGCATGTATTTCGCCATCGTCGGCACCAGCGTGCGCGACAGGATGAACGATGCGATCATGGCAAAGATGATGGCTTCGGCCATCGGCATGAACAGCCACCCCGCCACCCCCGTCAACTGGAACAGCGGCATCCACACGATACAGATACACAAGGTGGAGACGAAGGTGGGGATGACGATCTGGTTCGCCGCGTCGATGATCGCGGTTTCCAGATCCTTGTCCATTTCCAGATGGGCGTCGATATTCTCGATCATGACGGTGGCGTCATCGACAAG